>DASTMJ010000062.1:0-26753 GCA_035714205.1 Flavisolibacter sp.
CATTATATTGATATTACAACCGGTTCAAGAAAAGCGAAAGATGATGCAACATTAATAGCAGCGGACGGATTGCATCCATCCGCCAAACTTTATAAAAAATGGGCAGATAAACTATCTGCTTTCATAGCCAAACAAATAAAATGACACCATTCCATAGTTGAGTTAAAAATCAGCTGTTTTATAATTATTACGCATCTTGCCTTATACTTGCATGTTCGCAGTTGAATAAAATCGAACAGAAAAAGAGCTTATGCCGAAGAATTTGTTGATCGTTGAGTCGCCAGCAAAGGCTAAAACCATAGAAAAAATATTGGGTAGTGACTTTGAAGTAAAAAGTTGCTATGGCCACATCCGTGACCTTGAAAAGGATGATATGGGCATAGACATTAAAAATAATTTCAAGCCCCGTTATATTGTACCGGAAGACAAAAGAAAAGTGGTAAATGATCTGAAACAACTGGCTAAAAAAAGTAAAGAAGTATGGCTGGCAACGGATGAGGACCGTGAAGGAGAAGCAATTAGCTGGCATTTATGCGAGGTCCTGGGTCTTGATCCGGAAAAAACAAAACGTATTGTTTTTCATGAGATCACTAAACCTGCCATTCAAAGAGCCGTTAACAGCCCCCGTACTGTTAATATGAATTTGGTTAATGCACAACAAGCCCGTCGTGTGTTAGACAGGATCGTTGGTTTTGAATTGAGCCCGGTGCTTTGGCGCAAGATCAGCATGAAGAATAATTTGAGTGCCGGCCGGGTACAAAGTGTAGCCGTTCGTTTAATTGCAGAAAGAGAACGTGAGATCAATGCTTTTATACCACAAAGCAGTTTTAAAGTTGAAGCTTTATTTACTGCCCCCGACAACACCGGTAAACAAATTTCTTTTAAAGCAGAAGGCACAAGGTTTCCAAAAGCTGATGCAGCGGAGAGGTTTTTAAAAGAATGTGTTGATGCCAACTATTCAGTACAGGATATCCAGGTTAAACCGACACGTCGTAGTCCTTCTGCACCTTTTACAACTTCAACCTTACAGCAGGAGGCAAGCCGCAAGTTAGGATATGGGGTAAGCCGGACAATGTTGCTGGCTCAAAAACTCTACGAGAATGGACACATAACGTACATGCGTACCGACAGTGTAAGTTTAAGTGAAACCGCCATGGATGATATCCGTAATACTATTGTAAGTAGTTATGGCGAAAAATATCATAAGCCACGTAAGTATAAAAATAAAAACGAATCAGCCCAGGAAGCTCACGAAGCGATCAGGCCCACCTATATGTCTAATACAACGGTTAGCGACCCGGATCTGCGCCGTTTGTATGAACTGATATGGAAACGCACCATGGCCAGCCAGATGGCAGATGCTGAACTGGAAAAAACAATTGCTAAAATTGAAGTTTCAACTAATAAGGCTGAGTTAACTGCACAGGGCGAAGTATTAAAATTTGAAGGTTTTATAAAGGTATATCGTGAGGATGTTGATGATGAGGACATAGATGGTGAATCAGATGGCCAGGAAGGAATGTTGCCGCCATTAAAAACGGGTCAGCAACTTGATTTCAAAGAAATGAAAGCCATTGAAAGATTTACAAGACCACTCCCCCGTTATACAGAAGCTTCTCTGGTTAAAAAACTGGAAGAGTTGGGCATTGGCCGCCCGTCAACATATGCACCAACCATATCTACCATCTTAAAAAGAGGTTATGTAGAAAAAAGAGATAAGGAGGGGTTGCAAAGAAGTTATAGTGTTTTTGTTCTAAATAATAACAAGGTTTCACATAAAACTGAAACAGAAAATACAGGTGCAGAAAAATCAAAATTATTCCCTACCGACCTGGGTCTGGTTGTTACTGATTTTCTGAAACAGTATTTTGATGACATCATGGATTACAGCTTTACAGCCCGTATTGAACAGGAATTTGATGAAGTGGCACAGGGCAAAATACGCTGGAATAAAATGATCGATGAATTTTACAATCCTTTTAAAACAGATGTTGAAAAAACAATAGAAACTGCGGAAAGAGCAAAAGGTGAAAATGAATTGGGTAACGATCCGCAAAGTGGAAAACCTGTTATCGCCAGAATGGGACGATATGGACCCATGGTACAAATTGGAAAAACCGAAGATGAAGAAAAGCCGAGGTTTGCACGATTAAAACAAAACCAAAGTATTGAAACCATTACGCTTGGGGAAGCATTGGAACTCTTTAAGTTACCGCTAACCTTAGGAGAGTACGAAGGCCAGGAGGTTTCCGTTAATACAGGAAGGTTTGGACCTTATATTAAATATGGAGAACAGTTTATCTCACTTCCAAAGGGGGTTGAACCTTTAGAACTGGATATGGATGGCGCCATTGACCTTATCAACCAAAAACAACTGGCTGATGCACCAATTGCTCAATATGAAAATTTGCCTGTAACAAAAGGCAAAGGAAGGTTTGGTCCATTTATTAAATGGAATAACCTGTTTATAAACGTGCCAAAAGCTTACAATTTCGATGCTTTGTCCCAGAGAGATATTACGGAGTTGATTGAAAAGAAGGTTGCTAAAGAAGCAAACCGGTATATTCAGCAGTGGCCAACAGAAAAGATATCCATAGAAAATGGACGCTGGGGTCCTTTTATACGTTTTGGCAAAAAGATGTTGAAGTTGGGTCGTGGAACCGGTGGGGAAAAACTAACAGCCGAAGAATTAAGCAGTATTCCATTGGAAGACGTTAAGAAGATGATAGAGGCACAGGTGCCGGGAGCTTTTACAAAAAAAGCAACAGCTAAAAAAGCAGCTTCCAAAAAAGCTGCATCGAAAAAAACCTCGGCAAAAAAAGCGGCTCCGAAAAAAAAGGGTTAAACTAGTATCTAAATTGATTTGTGCAGAATGGAACAAACTAAAGAAATATCCGCTTTATTGAACCTGATTGATGATCCGGATGAAGAGGTATTTGGTGCTGTATCAGACAAGATCATCGGTTTTGGAAGAACAATTATACCCAATCTTGAACATCTGTGGGAAACAACGCCAGATGAACAAATACAGGAAAGGATTGAAATGATCATTCACCGGCTGCATTATACCGATCTTGAAGAAGATTTCAGGCAGTGGAGCCTGGCAGGACATCATGATCTGCTGGTGGGATCTTTATTGGTTTCCAAATTTCAATACCCCGATCTTACAACAAGTGCTGTTTTACTGGAAGTTGAAAAGATCAGGAGAAATATCTGGCTGGAACTGAACAACTACCTCACTCCTCTTGAGCAAATAAGAATTGTAACAGGTATATTATACAGCTATTACAATTTAAAAGGAAATGAAATAACGTATACCGATATCAATGAATTCCTGATTCATAAAGTGCTGGAAACGAAAAGAGGTAACCAGCTTAGCAACGGTATTTTATACCTCATACTTTGCGATCTTCTCGACCTTCCCGTAAAAGCTATTGGTGTGCCCAAACAATTTGTACTTGCCTATTTTAAGCCTGGTTACAGTAACGAAACCGCCGGGAATCATTTTGATAAGATTGAATTTTTTATTGACCCCTCCAGCGGCATGGTATTCACCCATAAGGATATAGAAAATTATTTTAAACGTATTTCGGTGCCACCCGTTGATTCTTACTTCAAACCCATGAGTAACAAACGGGTTATCCAGCATTTACTTGAAGAAACTTCCAAATGTTTTGACACAGATAAAGAAAGCTATAAAAAAGATGAATTGATGAACCTGTCTAAATTGCTTGATTAATTTTGAGCCATGGAACAGATATCATGGAATGATTTTGAAAAAATTGACATAAGGGTTGGAACGATTACAGGTGTTGAGTTATTTCCGGAAGCCCGTAAACCGGCATACAAACTGATCATAGATTTTGGAGAGTTGGGTACAAAAAGATCATCTGCACAGATCACCAAATTATACACCGTCGAAGAATTAAAAGGACAACAGGTAATAGCTGTTATTAATTTTCCGCCTAAGCGAATTGCCGGGTTTATAAGTGAGTGTTTAGTACTTGGAATTTATGATGAAAATAATGATGTGGTTTTATTAAAACCGCAACAACAGGTATCAAACGGATTAAAGATTGGTTGATGGCTGTGTACGTAGCTTCATATAAATCCCCTATTGGTTTTTTAAAAATACAGTCCGCAAACCATCACATCACATCAGTAGTATTTGCAGAAGAAGAAATTTTAACAACTAATGATCATGTTTTAGTGCAACAATGCATTCGGCAATTGGATGAATATTTTGATGGACTGCGAAAAATATTTGATCTCCCTTTACAGCAACAGGGTAGCGAATTTCAAACTAAGGTCTGGGACTTACTTTACCAAATTCCATATGGTAAAACAATAAGTTACCAGCAGCTTGCCAGGCAATATGGTGATCTTAAGGCCATCAGGGCTGTTGCTTCAGCTAATGGAAAAAACAACCTTGCTATTATTGTTCCCTGTCACCGGGTAATTGGCAGTAATCAATCTTTAACAGGCTATGCAGGCGGATTGTGGCGCAAAAAATGGTTGCTTGATCACGAAGCAAAATACCACTCGGGTGTGCAGGAATTGTTCTGAATGAACTATATAGAATTGTTGCAATTGAAATCAGGTAAGGGATTGATTGTACTTACAGAAATACTTTTTGCAATGGTTACATTTCTACCCGCAATATCAACATAAATATTGCTGATAAGGAATACCAAACCTGAACGGAGCGTCGCAAGTAAAGCATCATAGCAGTACCCTTGCCGGCTACTAAATTATTTATCGCAATTCCTCGCTGGTAAAGGCTAATGGTAATAACCTGCTGGCACTGTCAATTACATACACTGGCCCTGTCATCCCACCCAATATTAATTGGATGGGATGACTCACACGACCTTCAAACTCCTGAAGTGACTGGCGACAAATACCACAAGGTGAAATTGGGTGGTCACTTTTTTGATGTTCACTTTTATAGCTGATGGCAATGGTTTCAATGGGTATCCTGGGAAACAATGATGAAGCAGAAGCGATCAACACTCTTTCGGCGCAAAGACCAACAGGAAAAGAGGCATTCTCCTGGTTACTGCCTGCTACAATTTCGCCGTTAGCCATTTTGGCAACTGCGCCTACCTGGAATTTTGAATAAGGTGCATAAGCCTGTGCGGTAACTTCCCTTGCTTCTGTTAACAGCCAACGCTGTTCTTCGGGTAATTCATCAATGCTATCGTAAACAGTATAGTTAAATTCAAATTTATTCTCTTTCATATTTTTCTATTACAGACAAAAATGCCCTTCAGATGGGCTGAAAGGCATTTAAAGATAAGCTATTTAACGGTTCTGAATAACCTGTTCCATCGCGGACCTCCATCCCAACTGAACCAGATCAGCCATGCTTTACCAACAATACGGTCTTCTGGTACAAAACCCCAGTACCGGGAATCCTGTGATCCCTGTCGGTTATCGCCCATCATCCAGTAATAATTCATTTTGAAAGTATAGGCAGTTACAGGTTGACCATTCAGTAAAAATTTACCATCCTGCAATACAAAATCATTTTTTTCATACACTCGGATGGCCCTTTCATAAATAGGATAATTATCAGCTGTTAATTGTAACGTAGCGCCTTTTTGGGGAACCCAAATAGGTCCGTAGTTATCCCTGTTCCAATTATGGGTTTTGTCATATGGAAATACAGCGCCACCACCTCCCTGGTAATTAGGCATCGGAACCACCTGTCTTGTAAGTCCACTTTTAATGAGATCATTCTTTGCTTTTTCGGTCAGGGCCATGTAATAAACATTTGGCTGATCACCTTGCATAAACTCACCTTTTTCCGAATCAACATTATATTGTTCTTTCATCACCTCGGCATCCAAAGTTTGTCCATTGGTTATAACCGTATAGTTGATAAGAGCCATTGGTGGAATGGGCATTTCAATACCGTTAGCATAAACAATATTGTTTCGTACTTCAATGGTATCGCCGGCAACGCCTGTACACCTTTTAATGTAATTATCTGTTTTGTCCGGTGGGTGAACTGCCAGGGGAAACCTATCTGGGTTGGCCAGGATGAACTTTCTGCCAACATTTGGATCACCATTAAAGTCCGGGCTCCTAATGACATCATAGTAGGGTCTTGCAGATTGAAAATCCGGCAAATTGATAACTGTATCACCTGCAGGAAAATTAAATACCACTACGTCACCCCTTTTAACAGGTGATGACCACCAGCGGATATAAGGAAGTTTTAATGCCTCGGAATATGATTTACGGCTGGTGCCGGGAATATAATTGTGTACAAAGGGAATAGATAAAGGTGTATTGGGAATTCTTGGCCCGTAACTGAATTTGCTTACAAAAAGAAAATCGTTAATGAGCAGGGTTTTTTCCATAGAACCCGAAGGAATGGTGTACGCTTCAAAAATGAAAGTGCGTATAAGCGTGGCCGCTACAACAGCAAAAATAGCTGCATCTACCCATTCTCTCCAGCCTGGCTTTTTATAGCGTCTTGCACCCTCAGGCCCAATGTAATGTATCTTATCATTGTAACCCAGGTAAGGAAAATAAAATGGTGCCAATAAAGCTGCTAATGCATGCTCCCAAAAACTGAAACGGCCGTATAACTTTACAAATTCAATGAAAATACCGGGACTAATGAACCAGCCAACAACCGGAATGAACTGCCAGAACACCCAGTGTTTGGGCCGTTGCGCCAGTTCCTGCATCACCCAGGTATTGTAATAGGGAATAAACGCTTTCCATTGTGGAACTCCTGCCTTTTGAAACATTTTAGCTAATCCAAATGAAGGAAGAAAAACGATCAGGAAAGAAATTAGATAAACAACAAACAGGTGATAAGACGGCATTCGCTTATTTTTAAATCGGACAAATTTATTATTTTATAAAGGTTGTGGCCGCCAATGTAAGCAAAGTTTTTGCTAAAGTATACAATTGGTAAATTCGTTTTTATAACATGCAAAATTTTACGATCCGCGATATAGAAAACTTAACTGGTATAAAAGCGCATACACTGCGCATTTGGGAACAACGTTACAACCTGTTCACGCCAAAAAGAAAGGAAAGTCTTCACCGTATTTACGATAATGAAGATCTAAAACAACTGCTTCATATCTCTTTTTTATATAATAGTGGTTGGAAAGTTTCAAGGATCGCCACCCTTACGCAACCTGAGATTACAGACCTTGTAAGACAGGCAAGCGTTGGAAACGACAATTATAAAGTATTCATTACCCAGTTAATAGAAGCAGCCATTGATTTTGACGAATATGCATTCGTAAAAGTTTTTGATGAGATCATTGCCCGGACTGGCTTTGAAACCTGTATAGTTGAAGTATGTTATCCTTTTCTGATCAAGGTTGGTCATTTATGGTCAACCAACAATGTGATACCGGCGCAGGAACACTTTTCAAGTTATATTATTCAAAACCGCATCATTCTTGAAACCGACAAAGTAAGTACTCAAAATAAAAAGCCGGAGATCGTATTGTTTTGTCCGCAAGGAGAATTTCATGAACTGCCTTTATTGTTCATTAATTACCTGTTACGAAAAAACAACTGGAGCACCATTTACCTTGGTAAAAATGTAAAGCTGGATGAACTAGACCCAATTATTCAGTTGCCTGGTATTAACAACATTTACCTTCATGTTCTTACCAACTTTACCGGTTTTGAAATAGACGACTACCTGGAAACTGTTTGTAGAAAATATCCTGATAAAAGGATCATCGCCTCCGGTGAAAGTGTACAAAAAAGCCAGCGCAGTTTTACAAACCTTAGTTTGCTTAACACCGACAGGCAGATCTATGATTTTATAAATCGTAAAGCTATTTAGGCACTACGTAGGCATTCACATCTTCTTTGGTAATGCTTTTGCCGGAAAGAATGACTAAACGTTCAACCACATTGCGTAGTTCCCGGATATTGCCTGTCCAGTTATATTCCTGCAATAGATTCATTGCTTCATCAGAGATCATTTTCCTGGCCACTCCATAATCTTCACAAATATCATCAAGGAACGTATCTACTAACAGGGGAATGTCATCTTTACGTTCGTTTAATGAGGGAACATGTATAACGATAACACTTAAACGATGATAAAGGTCGAGACGGAAATTCCTGGCCTCAACTTCTTTCATAAGGTCTTTATTGGTAGCCGCAATTACACGTACATCAACATTAATATCCTTATCGGCTCCAACACGGGTTATCTTTCCTTCCTGCAATGCCCTCAGAACCTTAGCCTGCGCATTAAGGCTCATGTCACCTATCTCATCCAAAAATAAAGTACCGCCATTAGCCTGTTCAAACTTGCCTATACGTTGTTTTATGGCTGATGTGAAGGAACCCTTTTCATGACCGAACAATTCACTCTCAATTAATTCGCTGGGAATGGCGGCACAGTTAACTTCTACCAGCGAATTACCTGCGCGGCTGCTTTTTTCATGTAGCCAACGGGCAACCAATTCCTTACCCACTCCATTTTCACCGGTTATTAAAACCCTTGCCTCGGTTGGAGCCACTTTTTCAATCGTATCCTTTATCTTTTTTATGGGAGAAGACTCCCCTATCATTTCCTGGACTTTAAAAGCTTTACGCTTCAGGGTTTTTGTTTCATGTACCAGTGTATTGCGTTCCATGGCATTACGAATGGTAATCAGCAACCTGTTGAGGTCTGGTGGTTTTTGAATGAAATCGTATGCACCTTTTTTCACCGCTTCAACGGCAGTTTCAATATTACCATGACCTGATATCATGATCACGGGCACATCAGCATTGATTTCCACGGCTTTCATTAAAAAATCAATCCCATCAATCTTCGGCATTTTGATGTCGCACAGCACAGCATCATACGTTTTTTCCCTAAATTTTTTTAGTCCTTCTTCACCATCGGCAGCTTCATCTATTTTATAACCTTCAAATGAAAGTATTTCAGTAAGTGTTTTACGGATTGCTTTTTCATCATCTATTATGAGAATTGTAGCCATAATTTTTATTGAGTTGGCAAAGTAAACGAAATCAGGACAATTAGAAGAAGGGGAAGGTATAGAAAAGAAAAAGGCCGGATAGAAATCCAGCCTCGTGTAAAATCCAATATCCTATGAAAAACCGAGACAAAGATGTGGGGTTAAAACGGATTTTCAAAACTTATTTTAAATTATTTTCAAAGAAAAAATAAATGATTTATAACGAGTTGTATCGTATATGTAGAATAGCAATACAATCTCTACAATATGGGGAGAGTTCTACGCAATCGTAATTATCTTATTGATGGATCTGCTTACAATATTGGAAGGCTTTTACCTATTTTTTGAGGTACATTACTTCTTTTACCAGTTTTACTGTGCGGGGAACGTCTGGCAACGCCGCAGCTACCAGGTTAGGTGCATAGTGTAATGGTGCATCTGCAGCAGTTATACGGCGGATAGGTGCATCAAGGTAATCGAAGCCTTCCTTTTGAATTTTGTATGTAATTTCTGATGAAATGGATGCAAAAGGCCACTGTTCTTCAACAATAACCAGCCTGTTGGTCTTTTTTACGCTTTCAAGGATGGTCATCCAGTCTAACGGACGGATGGTTCTCAGGTCAATAACCTCTGCACTGACACCTTCTTTTTCTAATTCTGCAGCTGCACCTAAGGCAACCTTCATCATTTTATTGAAAGAAACAATGGTAACATCATTACCCTGTTTTTTTACGTCAGCTTTTCCTAGTGGAATATAATATTCATCTTCGGGCACTTCGCTTTTATCACCATACATGATCTCGCTTTCCATAAATATCACGGGATCTTCTTCGTAACGGATTGCTTGTTTCAATAAGCCTTTGGCATCGTAGCCATTACTAACCGATACCACTTTAAGTCCAGGAATATTGGCATAAAGCGATTCAAAAGCTGTTGAGTGCTGTGCACCAAGTTGTCCTGCCGAACCGTTAGGTCCACGAAAAACGATGGGACAGGTAATTTGTCCGCCACTCATCGCCAACATCTTAGAGGCTGTATTCAAAATCTGGTCAAGCGCCAATACAGCAAAGTTCCAGGTCATAAATTCAACTATCGGTCTAAGGCCGTTTTGAGCGGCACCTACACCAACGGCAGCAAAACCAAGTTCAGTAATAGGTGTATCAATTACGCGTCTGGGACCAAACTCTGCCAGCATACCCTGGCTTACTTTATAGGCACCATTGTATTCGGCAACTTCTTCACCCATTAAAAACACACGTTCATCACGACGCATTTCTTCATTCATTGCTTCACGGATGGCTTCACGAAATGGAATCTGTCTCATGTAGGATTGTAATTAAGGCGGGGCAAAATTAGCGGAGTGACCCCATAAAACCTAAAATGGTTGAACAGTAGGCAATAAAATTATTTCCTGCATTCATTGGCAATAGAATAAAGAGCCGTATCAGCCCTGATATATTTTAAGGCCGAAACATTAGGATACCTTTTCTGAACCTTTTCCAACATGCAATTACAATAGGATTTTGCTTTATCTTCCGTCATATCTTTTAGCGCTCCTTTCACACAACCCCCATAAAATTCTTCTTTATCTTTTGCGGTCCAGGGGTTATTGCACGACGCAAACAGCATTGAAATCACGGCCGTTAAAATTTTTACCATGGTATAAAATAACTTTAATTAAAGGGATTTGCCCAAAATTGCGCCATGGCGAAAGTTTTGCAACAACTGGTTTATGAACTGGACACAAATCATTGGATTAGCAGCTGGCGTATTAACTGCAAGTTCTTTAATACCACAAGTTGTAAAAACCATAAAAGAAAAAAAAGCAGACGATGTCTCGTTGGTTATGTTGTTGATTTTAATGACGGGTATTGGGCTGTGGATTGTTTATGGTATTAAAAGAGATGATCTGCCCATCATTGCCACAAATTCTTTTTCCTTGCTCGTTAATGTTACTATGATTGTCTTGCGAATAAAATATCACCGTTGAGGCCTCGAAACACAACCGGTGGCCATACCTAATAAAAAACTCTTTTGCTTTTTGCAAAAGAGTTTTCAACTGTTGTTTGCGATCATCTTACATTTTTTCAATTACCATAGCACTGGCACCGCCACCACCATTACAAATGCCAGCCGCACCATATCTACCATTATTTTGTTTCAGCACATTGATCAGGGTGACTAAAATCCTGGCACCACTGGCACCCAGAGGATGACCGATCGATACTGCTCCACCATTAACATTCACCTTTGCAGGATCAAGCTTCATGTTCCTTGTGTTTACAATTCCCACTACGCTAAAGGCTTCGTTCAATTCAACAAAATCAATATCGCTCATTTGCAAGCCGGCTTTTTTAACTGCGGAAGGAACAGCAATGCTTGGCGTTGTAGTAAACCACTCCGGTTCCTGCTCTGCATCGGCATAACCCCTGATAACCGCCAAAGGTTTTATACCCAGTTCTATTGCTTTTTCGCTGCTCATTAAAACCATTGCTGCTGCACCATCATTCATGGTACTGGCATTGGCTGCTGTAACTGTACCCTCTTTGCCAAAAGCAGGTTTTAAAGATGCGATCTTGTCAAATTTTACATTCCAAGGTTCCTCATCTTTTGTTACCAAAACCGGATCACCTTTCCTTGAAGGAATTTCAACCGGTACAATTTCAGCATCAAATTTTTTATTGTCCCAGGCTGCCTGGCTGCGTTTGTAACTTTCAATGGCAAATGCATCCTGTTCTTCGCGGCTTATTTTATTTTCTGATGCTGTAGAATCGGCAGCGCACCCCATTGCATAATTATGATAACAATCAGTAAGACCGTCTTTTGCCAGGCCATCAATCAAACTTGTATTTCCATACTTATTTCCCCAGCGCAGGTTTTCTATATAAAATGGAACAGAACTCATATTCTCCATTCCACCCGCAACCACAATATCTGCATCACCCAATAGAATACTTTGGGCACCTTGTGCAATGGCTTTCATGCCACTGGCGCACACTTTATTTACAGTTGTACAAACGACGTTGTCTGGTAAACCGGCATATTTAGCCGCCTGTCGGGCGGGGGCCTGTCCAAGGTTAGCCTGGATTACGCAACCCATTAAAACTTCATTCACCTGGTTTGGTTGAATGCCAGCTCTTTCAACAGCGGCCTTTATGGCTATGGCACCAAGTTTAGGGGCCGGAATATCTTTTAATACACCACCAAAACTTCCTATAGGTGTACGAACTGCGGAAACGATGTAAACTTCTTTATTCATATAGTATTATTAGCGGCGCAAAGATAAGTTAGTTTACAGTTTGTGATCATAATCCTACTTTCTCAACACGGTTTAGATAAATGTGTAAGTGAACTATATCTTATATTGCCTGTTATTGATATAATTAGCATGTCGAAAACTTTTTTGACGGCTGAATGGCGCAATCTTTTAATGGCCAATTACGCAATTGATCCCGCCATTCTAAAAAAATATCTACCCCGTCATACCGAATTAGATAGTTTTAATGGAATTTATTATGTAAGCCTGGTTGGATTTTTATTTAAGAATACTAAGCTGGGGGGTCTTTCCTTTCCTTATCACAGTAATTTTGAAGAAGTAAATTTAAGATTCTATGTGCGGTATAAAGATGATCTGCAATGGAAACGCGGAGTGGTATTTATTAAAGAGATCGTACCCAGGCGCATGATCAGTTTTGTAGCCAATACAATTTATAGTGAGAAATACGCTACACATCGCATGAACCATTTATGGCAGAATACGGATGTAGGGCTTCGGGTAGAATACAACTGGAAAGTAGGCACCGAATGGAATCACTTTAAAGCTTTGGCCGAAACAGAATCGCAACCCATTGAACCTGGATCAGAAGAAGAATTTATTACCGAGCATTATTGGGGATATACCTATGTTAATGAAACCTGCACGGGAGTTTATGAAGTTGCCCATCCAAAATGGAAAGTGCATACGGTTAAAGGATATAACATACAATGTAGTACTTCAGTTTTGTATGGACGCGAATTTGAGGATGCTTTATCCTCAAAGCCAACTTCGGTTTTTTTAGCTGAAGGCTCTCCCATTAAGGTTTTGAAAGGTGCCAAATTGTTTTCGTAGTTTTTGCCGGATAATTTCTAATAATGATAAAATACTTATTTTTCATATTTGGTCTATATGTCAGTTTAAATAGTTCTGCTCAAAATAAAACTGCTTCCTATTTTCCACCTCTTCATAAATGGGAACATACGCCAGCCCAACTTTATTTTGATACGTCAAAACTTGCGAAAGCTATTGCTTTTGCAAAAGACCACGAAAGTAAACAACCCCGTAACATGGAAATGGCACAGGCCATGAGCTTTGGTAAAGAACCCTTTGGTTTTGGTATTGGACCATTTACGGATAGAGGTGACGCCACAGGACTAATAATACACAAAGGATACATCATTGCAGAATGGGGAGATCCGTCCAGGGTTGATATGACGCATAGTGTCACCAAAAGTTTTTTAACCACCGTGGTTGGGTTGGCTGTTGATAAAGGTTTGATCAAAAATGTATATGACACCGTAGCCAATTATGTTCCTCCGGTTGAAGTGTATGATCCATTGAACAATGATGTAAGAGAATTGAATTCAACTTTTTTATTAAATCCGTTCTCAGGTGAACATAATAAACGACTGACCTGGGATGTGATGTTACGACAAACCAGTGACTGGGAAGGTAGCTTATGGGGCAAACCGGATTGGGCAGACAGGCCTGATGCGGATGTTACAAAATGGCAAAACCGGAAAAGAAATGAACCCGGCACGGTGTGGGAATATAACGATGTGAGGGTTAATGCCCTGGCACTTGCAGCAACCTGCGTATGGGGTAAATCGTTACCCCGGGTGTTGAAGGAAAACATTATGGATCCGATTGGAGCTTCCAGTACCTGGCAATGGTTTGGTTACCGTAATTCATGGATCGTATTGAATGGGCAGTTGGTACAATCTGTTAGTGGTGGCGGACATTGGGGCGGCGGTATGTTCATCAATGCTTTTGATATGGGTAGATTTGGATTATTGACCTTGCATAAAGGCTCATGGAATGGAAAACAACTTCTTTCAAAATCATGGATTGAGAAAGCACTTACTCCAACAACTGCACAACCAACCTATGGTTTCATGAATTTCTTTTTAAATACGGATAAAAAATATCTTCCCAGCGCACCTGCATCTGCATTTGTTCATGTGGGAAATGGAACCAATATTATTTATGTAGATCCTGAACATGATCTTGTAATGGTTGTACGCTGGATTGATAATAAACAAATTGATGGAATGATAAAACAGGTACTGGAAGCGATGAAATAAAATTTAATGGGGACTATATGTTGTCTCCGCTATCCAGGGTAATACTCTGATTGAATTAATAAAATTCGTGACAGTAAAACCCACATACGACAAGTACATTTGTAAAAAACAGTTTTTGGAAAGCACACAACATTTTTCTGTGATCATTATTGGCGGGGGACCTATTGGTATAGCCTGCGCACTTGAAGCCAAAAAAAGAAAGATAGATTACCTGATACTGGAAAAAGGCACCCTGGTAAATTCACTTTATAACTACCCGGTTAACATGACCTTTTTTTCGACATCGGAAAGATTGGAGATTGGCAACGTACCATTCGTTTCCAATAATCCAAAACCCACCAGGAGTGAGGCGTTGGAATATTACCGGCGTGTAGCAAAAGATAACCATGTAAATATTCACCTGTTTGAAGAGGTGCAAAGTGTACATCAACTAAGAAGTGTTGCAGAAGGAGTTTTGGATAATAAAATTGTTTACGAGGTAATCACATCTAAAAACAGGTACACCGCCAATTACATTATAATTGCAACAGGTTTTTACGACATACCTTATTTACTCAATATTCCGGGAGAAGACCTGCCAAAAGTGAAACATTATTACAGCGATCCACATTTTTTTGCCTTTCAAAAAATTGTTGTTGTTGGTGCACAAAATTCGGCTGTTGATGCTGCCCTTGAAACCTGGCGCAAAGGTGCAGAAGTAACTATGGTTGTCAGGGCGCCAGAAATTGGGCAACGGGTAAAATACTGGGTACGTCCGGATATTGAAAATCGTATCAAAGAAGGCTCCATTAAAGCTTACTTCAATTCTTCATTGGTTACCGTCCGGGAAAAAGAAGTAGATATACAAACACCGGAAGGATTGGTAACCATTCCGAATGATTGGGTGCTGGCACTAACCGGTTATCAACCCAATCTGCCATTTTTGAAGAAGATAGGAATTGAATTATGTGATGATGTAACCTGCAAACCTGTTTATAATGAAGACACACATGAAACAAACAGGAAAGGTATTTACCTGGCCGGGGTCATTTGCGGAGGGATGAATACCCACCGTTTATTCATCGAAAACTCAAGAGAACATGCTGTGAAAATTCTTGACAGTATAGCAAAAAGCCTCCATTAACGGCGTTCATACACCATTTACGAGGCTAAAAAAAAGAACTTTCTGTTAACCGGACTGCTATTCTTCTGGCTTGTTGGTCACAAGCGAAAGCTTTGCAAAATCGGAACCTGCAAAAATTTTGGCGAGGTTGATATCTTGTGTTTTTTGATAGGCAGCAAGATTAGTTTGAGTAACTATGCGCCAGAAATTCTTAGCTTTCAAATCGTTATAGTCTCTGCCCTGAACAATAAGGCCACGAACCGGGTTTCTTTTCTTCAGTTCAAAACGTATAATTTTTCCTTGTGGAATGGTTTCTTTTGCTAAAAATGTTTCGATTTGTTCTACTGTCATAGCGGGCTAAGATAAGGGTTTCGAAGATTCAATTTACCTGATAAACGTTAAAAATTTAAATGTAATATATTTCATTAATATAATTTAAAAAGAAACGTTTTAGCTGCATAGGTTTCAATTTTTTTTACATTATAAAATCTGTCCATAACCATAGTTTTAACTTGATTAACTTAGGTTATGGCAACAAGGGATACATTTTACAACACAGCTTCCAGTTTCCCAGAAATTACGGTCGAACCTCATTTTGAAAAAACATCCTTCAGAATTAAAAATAAAATTTTTGCAACGCTATCATCCAATGAAGAAAATGCAGTTGTCAAACTTTCTCCTTTAAACCAGTCGGTTTTTTGTTCTTTTGATAAAAAAATTATTTACCCTGTTAAAGGTAAATGGGGTTTGCTTGGCTGGACCATGATTGATCTAAAAAAGATAAAAAATGCCATGTTGAAGGATATTCTTACAAATGCCTATTGTGAAGTAGCACCCAAAAGCCTATCCGAACATGTTGCCAATAAACCCTGAAAGACATCAAATACCATAATGAAAAATTTTATACTCTACTCCTTGTTTTTTTTGAGCAGTTGTAGCATACTGGCGCAGGAAAAACAACCCCTGGTTTCTACAATTGCTTTTGGTTCTTGTGCCAGTGAAACCCAGCCTCAACCTATTTTGGATTTGGTTGTAAAACATAAGCCAGACGTTTTTGTTTACCTGGGCGATAACATTTATGGAGATACATATGATATGAAGGTCTTGCAAGCAAAGTATGATTCGTTATTTGCTAAACCTGAGTTTCAGCGATTGAAAAAAAATGTGAAGATTGTTGCTACATGGGATGACCATGATTATGGCTGGAATGATTCGGGTAAATGGTACCCCTACAAAAACGAATCAAAAAAACTATTTCTTGATTTTTTTGACGAACCTGCAAATTCTCAAAGGCGTAAACAGGAAGGGATTTACACCTCCTATCTTTTTGAAGGCAGGGGTAGAAAAGTACAGCTCATTTTATTGGATAACCGCAGTTTCAGAAGCAACCTTAGGTTATACCGGGGAGAGTTAAGTCATGAATCGAAATATTTTTACCCTTTAGATTATTATCCGCACCAAATTGAAGATTCTGTTTTTTTGGGTGAAAAGCAATGGAAGTGGCTGGAAGAAGAATTAAAAAAACCTGCTGACATACGTCTTATCGGGTCAGGATCTCAATTTAGCATCAGCTACAATGGTTATGAGGCATGGGCAAATTTCCCCCACGAACAACAACGAATGCTGGAACTGATAAAAAAAACAAAAGCCAATGGTGTGGTTTTTATAACAGGCGACGTGCATTATGCCGAAATTTCTAAACTGGAAAAAGAAGGACAATACCCGATTTACGATGTAACATCAAGTGGCATTACTTCAACGTGGTTATTCGCAACACCAAATGATAACCGGATTGAAGGACCGGTAATGGAAAATCATTTTGGGCTTATTTCTATTGACTGGAATAAAACCGACCCTGAAATTAAAATGGAAATATGGGATGTAAACAACAACCAGCGTATCGAACATACCATCCAACTTAGCGAGATAAGCTTTAAAAGCAAATAACGGAAATATTTAAATATAATAGATTTTGATCACACTGGTTTTATTCGGTTTTATAATTTATCAAATGCAAGAGGCATTATAATTGCAACGATGAGTTTCAAACTTCACAGTGGACGGGTATATCATTACCATTACAATTATTGGGTTAGCTGCATTGGGCATGGCCTGGATGCCTTCCATATCCAGATGGATTAAAATTTCCTATTCCATCCTGTATGTTTTGCTGGGTGTTTTAATTTACCTTATTCTTGGCAGGGTGCTGCCTCTCCCCGATCCCATTTCAAACAATGAACTCACATTAAGACTAACTGAGCTGGTAGTGATTGTTTCGCTAATGGGTACCGGTTTAAAAATAGATCAACCCTTCTCTTTCAAACAGTGGAAAGTACCTTTTCGATTGGTTAGCATCACAATGGTGCTTTCAATTGCAATAGTGACAATAATTGCCTTTTATGTTTTACATTTCGACCTGCCCTCTGCTATTTTGTTGGGAGCAGTGTTGGCGCCGACTGACCCGGTTCTGGCCTCAGATGTACAGGTAGGCCCACCTAACGAAGAAATTAAAGACAAGGTGAAATTTTCACTGACAGCAGAAGCAGGTATGAATGACGGTACAGCTTTTCCGTTTACCTGGCTTGCTTTGATATTATTAGGTGTAAATGGAACCTCCAATATGGAGCATTGGTTTTGGTATCATCTTGTTTATAAATTAATTGCCGGGGTGTTGGCAGGTTTTTTAATTGGCCGGTTACTGGCATTCCTTGTTTTTCGTATTCCTGAAAAATACAAGCATATTGTAACCAAAGATGGCTTTGTTGCAATTTCTGCCACATTATTAGTGTATGGGTTAACTGAGATGATTCATGGGTATGGATTTATCGCGGTATTTGTTTCGGCCGTCACCTTACGTAATTATGAACAACATCATAAATACCACAAAAAACTACACGACTTCACCGACCAGATTGAGCGGATATTAATTGCAATCATCTTAATACTTTTTGGTGGCAGTCTTGTTACAGGTATTCTATCAAAACTTACCTGGCCTATGATCATCTTTGGAATTTTATTCGTTTTGATTATTCGGCCACTTACAAGCTTGATTGGTACAACGGGCACAAAACTGCATAGAAAAGAAAAACTGGCTATAGGTTTTTTTGGTATTAAGGGAATGGGATCTTTCTTCTATTTAGCTTTTGCTTTAAATGAAGGCAATTTTCAACTGAATGAAGAATTATGGGCTATCGGCGCCTTTGTTGTTTTACTTTCAATCATCATACATGGATTTACTGCTTCCTCTGTAATGACCAGGCTTGATAACGAGTTTGCTGAAAAACCACCTGTCAGGTAACAAAACAAAACGCAGCCCTTAGGCTGCGCTTGAAACCAAAACCATCTATGAAAAAATTACCCTTGTTTCACTAATTGAACTTCCGCAAGAATCCTGATATCATCACTTACCACAACTTGTCCGGCTTCCGTTACAGCATTCCATACTAAGCCAAATTCCTTGCGGCTGATTTTTCCGTTGATCGTAAATCCGGCTTTTGTCTGGCCGTACGGATCAACAACAATACCACCGTATTCCACTTTTAACGTAATTGGTTTTGTTGTTCCCCTGATGGTCAGGTCGCCATGAAGTTTAGCTTCATCTCCAACGCTTTCGTATTTTTTTCCAACAAACTTTAATTGTTTATGTTCTTCAGCATTAAAGAAATCAGCCGATTTCAGGTGCGTATCACGCTGCTGGTTATTTGTATCTATAGAATCAACATCTGCTGTAAATTCAATACGGGTTGCCGTATTAAAATCTTCTGTTTCTGTTTCTACTTCCAAATCAAAATTTCTGAAATACCCGGTAACTGTGGTAATCATAAGATGTTTAACCTTGAACTGGATCTCTGAATGTGCGGGGTCTATTCTCCATTTAATTGCCATAATGTTGATTTTAGATTGTTTATAAAATTAACCAATGTTGTAACACTGAAAAGAACCTAATTATAATTAAAAAATATTTTTACAAAAACCTTACACATTCTCGTTAGTTACTTCATTAAACAAACACATCAATAAAAAAATCGTTTAGTTTGATCTAAATTTTATGCGGGTTTGTGTACGATGGATGGTGCAAAGCTATAATAAGCTGTAGCCGTTACCATTGAGTTAAGCCAAGAAATACTGTTGACATAGGTCAATGCAATTACTTGCGAGTTGTTATTTGTTTTCGTATCCGGCTCAGCGTTTCGGGTGTAATGCCCAGATAGGAAGCCATCATATGTTGCGGAACCCGTTGTGGTATTGTAGGACAGGAATGTATGAGTTGATTGTATTTCTCCTCGGCTGTATGACTTAATGAACTAACCAGCCTGCGTTGGGTAGCAATAAGATTCCCTTGAAGCAATAGCCTGAAAAAGCGTTCCATTTTTGGTATGCGTGTTAGCATCTGTTCTTCAGCAGATTTCGTCAGCAATAATAATTCACTATCTTCTAAAGCATCAATATTGTAAATTGAGGGCTCTCCGGTTAAAAAACTGAATTGATCAGCTATCCACCACCCTTCAAATGCAAATTGCATAATAGACTCCGAGCCTTTATCATCAATAGTATAAGATCGCAACATCCCTTTTTCTACGAAGGCTACGTATTTACAAGGATCGCCTTCCTGCAGCAAATATTGTTTTTTGCGTAATTTTTTTGGGATAAAGAACGTTTTGCTTAACTCCTTTTCCTCTTCTGTCAGCAGGATTTTTTCATCAAATTTTTTAAAAAGCAGTTCAAACATGTTCTTATGTATTAGGCAAAAATAATGTAGTATAAGTGAAAGGCTTAAATATAATCAAAGCTCAAACACAATGGGTTTGTTGATCAATTGGTAGGATTCATTTACCAGGCTGGCATTAATAAATTTAATGCCCATGTTCTTTGTGGTTCCGTACGATTCATGAATATGGCCAAATACATGTACTGAAGGTTTTATTTCTTTTATAGTGACCAGCAGGTCTTTGCAGCCAACATGCTGTTCGTTCGCTAATTGGTCAAGAAAGCCAAATGGAGGTCCATGTGTTATTAAAAGATCAGTGTTTTGCGGTATCAGGCTCCAATGTTTGGCAATGGCTTCGCCACGGTTACGGTTGAACGCCCAGTTAAAAAACCTGGGTGTAATTGGTGACCCCCATATATTGATTCCCTCAATAGTAATTCCGCTGTCGTTCAGGTAAAAAATATCGTCTGGCACCAGTAGATCCAACTCCTTAGGTTTTGCCGTTTCAAACAAAAAATCATGGTTACCTGCAATGAAGATCTTATACTGAAAAGGTTGCTTGCTAAACCACGAAATAAAATCCTGCACTTCTAATTTTTCACCGCGGTACGTAAGATCCCCGGCATGGATCAACACATCGCCACCTGGTAACCTGAGACTTCTGTGCCTTGAATGTGTATCTGCAATGACTACAAATTTCAATGAGTTGTTTTTACAAATGCTAAAAATAAAGCTGTCCCGCATTACAGAACAGCTTTTCTTGAAAATGCAGAAAAATTTCAGGCCCGCCCGCTTTCAATGGAATGATCCCTGTGGTTGGATTGATCCTGTTGTTTAGTATCTGGCTCAGATCTATTACCTCCCGTTTGTTCACCATGATTCGATTTTCCTTTTTGAGATGCCTGACCAAAAGGCTGGTTGCTTTGATTACTGGCGCCACGACCGGAACTACCTTTTTTGTTATTATCTCCTCTTCCTGACATAATTCAATTTTTAAAATGAACAATAGATTATAAATGCGGCAGTAATTGTGCCATTAAATTTGCACAATGCGGTTTTTCATCATCAGGTTGTTTATTTGTTTTTGCTTTTTTTGGCCCTGTCTTTTTACTTATGCACAGATTGTTGATAGCGTTAAGCAGTTTGTTTTAGAAGAAGTCATTATACGAGCATTTGAGCAAAACCGGAAACTAAAAGAGATGCCCGCCGCTTTAAATTATATTAATAACCAATCTTTAAACAGGTTTAGCCCCACATCTATTGTAATGGCAGTTAGCACAAGCCCGGGTGTACGAATGGAAGAACGTTCGCCGGGTAGTTACCGTCTTAATATTCGGGGCAGTTCGTTACGGTCTCCCTTTGGAGTACGAAATGTAAAAATATATTACAACGACATTCCCATTACCGATCCCGGAGGCAATACCTATTTAAATCAATTAGGATTTTATAATTACAATTCAATAGAAATTATAAAAGGACCCGGAAGTAGCTTATATGGCGCTGGTACTGGCGGGGTGTTGCTTATTGAGAGCCTGGGTGAATCAAAAAGTCCTTTAATAGAGGCAGAGTATACCAATGGCAGCTTTGGGTTGCAATCTATTTATGGATCGCTAAATCCCTCTTCTGAAAAATGGAGAAATGAAATAAGTTTTCAACATCTTCAAAGTACTGGCTACAGGGTTCATTCTGACTTAAAAAGAGATGTATTCAGTTGGACTGGTGAATTTAAACCTGGTGGGTTATCAAAACTCAAAACCACTTTTTTATATAGCAGACTTTCTTATGAAACTCCAGGTGCCTTAACTATAACAGAATACTCAGGTAATCCCCGTCAGGCAAGACCGGCGGGAGCGGGATTTCCCAGTGCGGAACAAAGTAAAGCATCTATTGAACAAACAGGATTTCTTGCAGGTGCCTCCTTTGAGCAGCATTTAACTTACAGATGGAAAAATAAAACAGTATTATATGGCATGTTCACAGAACTAAAAAATCCGGCCATACGTAATTATGGAAGAAATACTGAGCCTCATTTCGGAGGCAGATCGGTTTTCGATTTTACAGATACAATTTCTGGTGCTTTTCTGAATTGGAACATGGGGGCTGAATGGCAAAGAGGATTTTTTTCAGTTTATGTTCATAAAAATTTAAATGGTACTGCTGACACCTTGAAATCGTATGATGAGATTCAGAACCTTAATTCTTTTGTTTTCACACATGGTTCCCTGGATTTTAATAAATGGAATATTTCAGCAGGTGCCAGTTGGAATCGATCATCCATTCAACTTTACCGGTATGTGCCTGTACTTACAGGAAAGCTTAGCCGCAATTTTTCTAACGGAATAGCAGGACGGGTTTCCCTTTCAAGGAAACTGAATAATATCATGGTGTATTCAAGTGTTTCCAAAGGTTTTTCCCCACCTTCCACTTCAGAGTTAACCCCTTCTGGTAGTTCCATCAATTTTGCCCTCAATGCTGAAGAAGGAATTAATTACGAATTTGGATTAAAGGCATCATTTTCAAATGGGTTATTTATTGATCTAAGTGCTTTTCATTTTTCTTTACGAAATACCATTGTGCAACGAAGGGACGCAGGAGGAGGAGATTATTTTATAAATGCAGGCAGAACAGAACAAAAAGGTATAGAAGCATTAGTTCGTTACCCGTTATTTCCCTTTGCTTCACCGTTCAAAAACAGCAATACATGGTTAAGTTATAGCTGGCATAACTTTCATTATAAAGATTTTGTTCAATTGACCAATGATTATTCAGGCAATAAAATGCCATCAACTGCACCGCATACTTTTTCGGCTGGAATTGATATTGTTTCATTGAAAGGACTGTATGCTTCCGTTTCTGGTCTTTATAGCGATGACATTCCGTTAAATGATGCAAATACTGCTGTTGCTAACAGTTATTTCCTGATAAGTGCCAAAATAGGATTTGAAAAAATGATTGATAAAATAAAGCTTAAACTATTAGCGGGGGCAGAAAATTTATTGGATCAGCACTATAGTTTAGGAAATGACGTAAACGGTTTTGGAGGTCGCTTTTACAATGCCGCCCCCTCAAGAAACTATTATGTTACACTGGGTATGCAATTGTAAAAAATCAAAGAAAAAAGGACCGGCATTTAAGAGCAGATCCTTTTAAAATTCATCAGGCCATTGATGATGTCACCAATCGTTGTTCCCAATCGGCATTCTTTTTCTTCTTTTTTCGATCCAGAAATTTCATAACTCCGGCAGCAACCAATCCGCCAATAACATAAAGTCCAACCGTCATAATTTTTGTTTCAACAGTCTTATTACTATATTTTTCATTCAATCCCATTGGTTTTGGTAACAACACTGCTCCCAGGCCGGCAGCTAAACCCAATGCTGCACCTTTTGCCAATGCGTTTTCTTTTTTACCAATTCCTGCAAAGCTGTAAAATAAAGTATTGCTGATAAGATCTCCGGTAAGTGACCACCCGTATAATTTACGTTCATCTGGAGTGCGGGCACCTACAATTTTTAATCCTTTTGCAAGGGTATTCATTCCCAAAAGATCCATTCTTGGGGCATTAGGAACTGCTTTTTTTACGGTTTCATGAAGTAGGGTCAGGGCTGCAGCACCGGCAACTCCTCCCTCTAATGCATATAAAGCTTTCATAACTCTTTTTATTTGATAGAATAATCCTGTTAACAGTATAAAAAATCAATGCCAGCCTGTTTCAACCTTTTTCTTCCTAAATCTTATACCAATTGTTGAATAGAATTACCAATCATGATTTCCTTTACACGAAAATGGAGACCTCACGGCAAATGGTTTAACGGTTTTATTAAAAAGAGTGTTATTTGATCACTACACTTCCAAGCTTGCGGGATAGCTCTATCTCCATGTGTTTTAAATGCTGGTGTGTTAAAAACAAGGTTTGTAACTCAAGGGAATTCGCCTTTTCCATATCGGCCTGGTTTTGCAGTAACAACCGCTTTACCTTTCGAAGTTTTAAGTAATTGATGGCACTTTCTACTTCATCATTGGTTGTATCTTTCTGCATATTTAAAAACTGCATAAGTTCTTCTTCGTTCTCAGGACGTAGTGTGTTTAAAAATGCTTTATAATCCTGTTGGAAAAGACTTTTCTGATAACCCGTTGACTGACTTAGCTCCCGTTTCCAATGTGTGCTTTCTTCATAAGGAAAATGAACGAGAGCCACCGCCAGAGTACTGATAGCCGGATCGGGATGATAAAGGAAATAATGCTTATCCGGTTTGTTGTGATCTGATAAAACCTGTTTATAGGTATTTAAAAATTTGACTACAGCTGTATTATCTATAAGATCTTCCTCCGGCAGTTCAGATAATAAATGTTCGGCAACAAGCTGAGTGCCATCCCATTTTTTGTGACCATGTTCCAGTAACACACGGGCTATTTCTTTTTCCTGCAGATCATCTTTGAAAAGAAGATTAAAGGTTTGATCGCTGTATTCGTTATTCGCAGCCATCCGTGCATTTTCTTCAATAGTTTTAGCTTCCTCAAACGGAAGTTTGTTTTCCTGGAGGGAAATGCGGTTACGAATGAATTTGTTTACCAGGTTGGTGAATCCCACTTCATCAATATGTAATAACTGTGAAGTCTGACGGATGTAATCTTGCTGCTTGGTAAAATCTTCGGTTTTATCAATTTTCGAAATGGTTTCCGCTATCTGGTTAACAACTTCTGACTTTTTATTGGCATCGGCTCCAGCTTCTTTAAGAGAGATTTCGGTTTGAAATAATATGAAGTCCTTTTTGTTGTGCGCAATAAAATTTTTGAAGGCATTGGCTCCAACCTTTTTTACATAGCTGTCGGGATCTTCCTTATCCGGAATAAGAACCAATTTTACATTGAGACTTTCTTCCAAAGCCATATCCAGGCCACGCATGGCAGCTTTCACACCGGCTGCATCACCATCATACACGATTGTAAGATTCCTGGTGTATTTTTTTATGAGTCTGAGCTGATCTTGTGTTAGTGATGTACCACCACTGGCAACTACGTTTTCAATCCCCGCCTGGTGTAAAGAAATAACATCTGTATATCCTTCAACCAGCAAACATTCATCCGCTTTGTCAATAGCATGTCGTGCAAAATAAGTCCCGTATAAAATTTTGCTTTTTACATATACTTCATTTTCCGGGGTGTTAATATACTTTGGCGCTTTATCATTCGACTTTATAAGTCGGGCGCCAAAGCCAATAAGCTTACCTGTATTATTATGAATGGGAAATGTAATGCGGTCGCGGTAATTGTCGATCAACTGACCGTTTCGTTCAACAACCAATCCCGACTTTTGTAGGAGCTCTGCGGTAAACTGTTTACTGATCGCTTCCCTGGCAAACCTGTCCCTTTGATCGGGTGCATACCCAATAGAAAATTTTTTAATAATGTCTTCTGTGAAGCCTCTTTCTTTCAAATATGCCATTCCAATATCTTGTCCTTCTTCCGTAGTAAACAACTGGTCGGCATAAAATTTTGCAGCAAACTGGTTAATAATAATCAGGCTTTCAGAGGTTTGTTGGGCTAGCTTTCTTTCAGGAGATACTTCTGTTTCTTCTACTTCAACATTATAGCGGTTAGCCAGCCATTTTAAAGCTTCCACATAAGAAAGCTTTTCATGTTCCATTAGAAAGCTGATGGTATTCCCGCTTTTACCACAACCAAAACATTTAAATATTTCTTTGGAGGGAGAAACCGTGAACGAGGGTGTTTTTTCATGGTGAAAAGGACAATTACCCAGGTAATTGGCACCTCGTCTTTTTAGTTTTACAAAACTGCCAACAACATCAATTATGTCAATGCGGGACAGGATGTTCTGTATGGTGTTCTGAGAAATCACAAGTAAGCAAATATAGTCAGGTATAACATGATTAATTTACTGATTTGAGGTGAGAAAAATCTTGTTATTATAATGTAAAAGAGTTTTAAATTTATTATACCATCCAACGCCCAGGGAAATTGAAGTGAAAACCACATTTTTTAACCTTTAAATCTTCATCCCATGGTTCAAACAGAAATCTCACAGCTCTCCGCTGAATGCACTGAATGGCGGCAAATTTTACGGAATTACCGCAATGAATTACAGGAATCAAAAAAAGTGCTTCAGCAAATCTGCAGAAACGAATTAACAAAAGATCAGCTCCTCCAGGTAGAACACTACGACAACCAGTTTCACATTCAGCTCATCAACATCCACGACGTTAAGCATGCTATCAAAATGCATGAGCGAAAAATTCAATTAAAAGAAGACCAGATTTCGGAAGACATGTTTGCAGAACATGAAAACCTGCTCAGCGAGTTTCTGAGTCTTGAAAGTACGTTACAGGAATTACGTAACGACTTCAAGCAATTCGTTAGTAATATCAGTTGTACATAATAAAAAAATCCAAACTAATTACAATTTACTGCGTACATAATTGTATGCCTGGAATTCTATTGCCTAATTTTTAAAAATAATTTTATGCCTGAGTTTGATACCTCACATGTAAAAAATATTGTTTTGCTGGGCCATGCCGGTTCCGGCAAAACAACCCTAGCGGAATGTATGCTTTATGAAGCAGGACTAACCAGCCGAAGGGGTTCTGTTTATGAAAATAATACTGTTGGAGATTATCATCCGCTG
>DASTMJ010000063.1:0-1531 GCA_035714205.1 Flavisolibacter sp.
TTTTGCGGCGTACATACCGCCACATAATTCTCAAGAGCTTCTATACAAACGATGTCCCGAAAAAAGATCTTTTCTAACCTGCCATCTGCTTTTATAAATAAGTACTCAGTTGTTTTTTGTTCTTGTAAAGCAAAATAGTCAGCGGCTTTATTGGCTGCTTTTAAAAAGCGGTCAAAAGAAATGGGCTTCAACAGGTAATCCAGTACATCCAGTTCAAAGCCGAGTAGGGCGTAATTTTCATAAGCCGTGGTTAAAATAACTTTTGGTGGATCTTTTAATGTTTTCAATAGTTCTATGCCTGTGAGATGCGGCATCTCTATGTCAAGAAAAAGAAGGTCAATTTTATTAGTTTGTAAAATCTCATTTAGCTGCATAGCATCCTCACATACAGCTTTCAGTTCCAGAAAACCAATCTTTTGAACATAGTTTTCCAAACCCTTGCGGGCCATCGGCTCATCGTCGGTAATGATACAACTGATGCTCATACAGTTTGCAGTTTTAGAACAGCCGTATAATCTTTGTCAGTAGATAGAATGCTGAACTCATGTTTCCCGGGATATAATAAATGCAAACGACGCTGCAGGTTTTCAAGCCCGATGCCGCCGATTTTTTGTGCCTGTGTGGTAGCCAAACTATTGTGCACTTTAAATAATAATCCTCCTGTATCGTTTTTGGCTTCAATATTCATGTTGTAAGAGCCGCCCACATATTTAAAAGCATTTTCCACAAGCGGTAATAATAACAGGGGATATATTTTTTGATGGGTTAACGTTTCATCAAAACAATAACTTAATTGTAGTTTGCCGGAGCTTCTTTGCTTTTGAAGGTGAATAAAGTTTTGAAGATGGTCCAGTTCCTGTTGTACCGGCACTAATTGCTGCTGATCGTACAACTGGTATCTCAATAGTTCAGAAAATTTCTCTACCGTTTTTTTTGCCGCCGGTATGTCTTCATCCATCTGGAAGTAAATTGTATTAAGTGCATTAAATAAAAAGTGTGGATGATATTGGGCTTTCAGAAATTTAAGTTCTGTTTCAAGCTGGTCATTTTTTAATCGTTCAATTTGTGTTTTCTGTTCTATGTAAGAATGAATAAAGATATTGCCACGTACAATTGCATAATACAATAAAACGTACAGTCCAACAATGATGTTCGCAATAGTTACATCAGCCCAGTCAATAGGATCACTAATAAGATAGTGGATGAGGAGGATGACCGGGTTGATAAAAAGAATAGAGAGTAATAAAACAAAACCAAACTCTTTAAATACCTGCCTTGCATTAAACGATTCATTTGTTAGACTGAAATTTTTTATCGTCCTCCGTAACAAGGCATCAATAATATAAGCAGCCATCATTGAAAAGCTTACCTCAACAATACTATTGATCCACGGACGATCCCAAAATTGTTCAGTTGATGGTACATCAGTTACCAGGCGGATGCTGATATAAATCAGCAGACCAAACAAAGCAGGGAACAGGTATCGCCAAAATGCTTTCATTACTTTAAGGTAAGTTGTTCATGTTAATTA
>DASTMJ010000064.1:0-8524 GCA_035714205.1 Flavisolibacter sp.
ATCATCATGGTAGCCATTGAGGCAGAGGCAGTTTTTACCCTGTACAAGGATTGGCGTATAGATGCAGGTAAGGATTCATCTTCCAGTATGCCCCAGATAACCTTGCTTTCATTAATACGGGTAACTATTTGCTTAAGCTCTTTTGCTATTACTGCAATGTCATTATTGGTGGTGTTCAGTACCGCCAGCATTTCTTCAGTATCCAGTGCTTTTGTGCTATAAAGAATATCACCTTCTTCCACAACCGGGGCTTTTGCTTTTACCGGTTGAATATTTATCAACTTATTCCCTATTAATCCATCTGTTATAATATTTACAGTTGCGTTTTTATGAATATAATTTTTCATTTTTGACTTAACCAAAAGTGTTACTTCAATTGTGGTATCGTTTAACACTTCTATTTTTTTGACGGAACCTGCATCAATACCACCAAACCGGATACTGTTACCTGGCATTAAACCGTGTACGTTTTCAAACCTTGCTTTTAACATGAACGTATTGCCAAATACATTCTGGTTTTTGCCAATTACATATAACAACATGACAAGGAAGCCCAAACCTGCAATTACGAAGGTGCCCAGTTTTAACGTATTGATGGATCTCTTTGCCATATTACTCAAAAAATTGTTTAACGTTCTTATCTTTTGATCGTTCCAGTTCTGTCCAGGTACCGGTTGCATAACATTTACCATCAAACAACACCACAATTCTGTCTGCTGTAAGTTTAATACATTTCATGTCGTGTGAAATGATAAGGGCAGAAGTGTTGTACTTCTCACCTATTTCAATCATCAATTCACTGATCTCTTTTCCTGTAATGGGGTCAATCCCGGTTGTTGGCTCGTCATACAAAATAATTTTTGGAGCAAGAATTAAGGTTCTTGCCAATGCAATTCTTTTTCTCATGCCTCCTGAAAGTTCAGCCGGCATCATATCAATAGTATGGGCCAGGTGAACATTTTCAAGGGCTTCCGTAACCATTTTGTTTACTTCTTGCTGTGTAACCTGCATCCAATGCCTGCGCAAAGGGAATTCGAGGTTTTCCCTCACTGTCATTGAATCGTACAAAGCATTACTTTGAAACAGGAACCCAATATTGGCTCTCAGCCTGTCTAATTCGTCGAGACTTAGATCTGTAACGTTTTGTCCTAATACTTCAACGATGCCTTCATCGGGCTCCAGTAACCCTATAATACATTTAATTAAAACAGACTTACCTGAACCGGATTTTCCCAACACTACCACGTTCTCACCTTCATGCAATTCAAGGTTAAAATCCTTTAACACGACATTGGTACCAAAGGCCTTTTTAAGATTTTTGACAGAGATGACCTTTTCAGGTATTTTATTAGTGGGTGTTGATATGGTTTGTACTTCCGGCAGCATTAATTAAGGTTTAAGATATCAGTGATCTGCACTGCAACCAGGTCAATTACAAATACCATAATGGACGAAACAACCACCGCACTATTTGCCGAGCGGCCAACCCCTTCGGTTCCCTTACTTGAATAGTAGCCTTTATAACAGCCTATGATACCAATGGCAAAACCAAAAAAGAATGTTTTTATAAAAGCAGGCAAAACATCGCCAAACGTTAGAATGTCAACAGCCTGTGAATAAAATAAAGACAAGCTGGTAACCGCACGGATGTTCACTCCCAGGTAGGAACCATACAGGGAAATAGCATCTGATAACATTACCAATACGGGCAACATTAAAGTGGTAGCTAACACTCTTGTAACAACCAGGTATTTAAATGGATTAGTGCCTGATACCTCCATTGCATCAATTTGCTCGGTAACTTTCATGGAACCGAGTTCGGCGCCGATACTGCTACCAATTTTACCTGCAAAGATCAATGCGGTGATCACCGGTCCCAGTTCTCTTATCACTGCCACAGAGATCATGGAAGGCAATTGGGATTCCACACCATATTGGGTCAGGGATGGACGTAATTGAATGGTCAATACCAAACCCATAATAAATCCTGTAAGGCCTATTAGCGGGAGTGACTGGTAACCTATAATATAACATTGGCGAATGAACTCCCTGAATTCATGTCTTGGTTTAAAAAACTGGCTAAAAAATCTACCGGTAAAAGATGATATTTCACCTGCTTCAAGAAAAAATGACTTCCAGGTTTGAGGAATATACATTAAACAGGTTTACATGCAAATGTTCAGCTTATTTGTTTTATAATCAATGAAGAAGATCAGTGTCGCCTGTGATTGTCATCAATTGCAATAAAAACACTCTTTCCAGATCACGTTCGTTATCTTCTGCCCTTAACCGGTTATCTTTTGGGTTTGAATTGCAGCCTGCTGTTACTTCAATTTATTGATCTCTGCAAGCATGGTGTTTTTAAAAGACATGTCTTCATTTTCTTTCCAGCTTCTTTCTCCCAGCGAGGTTTTTATTATAAAAGCCCCACTTATTTTTTCAATGGTTTGCTGAACATCTTTTCCAAGGTATTCAGCTTCATCAAATAGTCCGTCACCGTTCCTGTCATAGATCCATGCGCTAAGTCCTTCATCGTAAAATGCCGCACCACTACTATTTACCGCATTAAAAACATAGGTATCAATTTTACCATCATTATTAGAATCTATCCAGTGATAGTTCATCCAGTACATTTTTGAAAAATCTTTTGAGAAAAGAGGACCACCGTTGTAAACGATGTAATCGGCAGAACCATTTCCATCAAGATCAAAGAAGAAACCAAACTCCTGCGTTTCCTGGTTATTCTCACTTTTTACGTATGCAAATTCTTCCGGCTGATTATCATTATTACGGTCAAACAGCAGTAATAGTGGCAAAGACGTAAAAGTTGCAGATCCTGCTTTTTTGAGGATTTTCGTTTTTGGGGAATGCCAAAGTTCATTGGCCTGCCTGTCTATCTCCGTAAATATTTGTAACCTTTTTTCAAAGGAAAAACTATCCGGGCTTATTTTTCCCGCTTTTGCAGAATCAGTTCTTCCCGCAAATGCAGTAACCAACATGGTGCATGCACCAGCTATCAATAGATAATATAGTGTCTTAGAATCTACCATACTTCTTCTATCAAACTTTTTCCGTGTCTTTGTTCTTTGGCTTATGAGGCGTGAGAACAGACCTGATCTCATCCATCGTTTCCATCTGCATCTTCTGAATTTCAAATAACGTTTTCATTTGTTCGGTAATCAGGAGGTCAAGTTTCTGGTGGAGGTTACGCACTTCAATTTCGGATTTGAGATTAACCATATAATCATCCAGACCTCTTTGCCTGTCTTTTTCTTCTTTCCGGTTCTGGCTCATCATAATGACCGGTGCCTGTAATGCCGCTATAGTTGACAGCACCAAATTCAGAAGGATGAATGGATATGGATCTAGTGGGCGGGTTAATAGGTACGCATTGATCGCAATCCAGGTGGTAATAAAAAAAAGAAAAACAAGTATGAACTTCCAGCTTCCCCCAAATTCTGCAATCTTATCAGCAAGCCTGTTGGCAAACGTTGGATGTTTCTCCTCAAACTCCAGCAACTTGTGCGATAGCAGCTTTTCTTCTTCAATTGATTTTATAACAATGTCATTCAGCTTTTTCAATTGCTGATTCTCTGTTTCCAGGAACACGGCCAGTTTTTGACTATCCAGATTTTTCATACCTATTTACCTATCTGTGAGCAATAAATACCGGCAACCTGTGTTCTTTAATTACATCAGTTACAAAACTTTTTTTAAAGAGTTGTGAAAGCACGGACCGGCCGAATGAACCAGTTACCAGAATAGCACCTTCTCTTTCATTGATCCATTCCGAAAAATATTTTTTAGGATCTATTTCCAGTTTATAAAACGTAAGATCACTATAATGTTGTGTAGCCAGTTCCATGATATAATCTTTCGAAGGGAGTTCTTTGTCCTTTTCATCATCTGCATAAACCAAAAGCGTATTGTTCTTAGCCATTCCAGGGAAAATGTAGGCAAACTGTTTAATTGCATAAACTGATTCACTGCCACCATCATACGCCAGTATATTATTTTCAGGAAAATTATATGCTTCAGGAACGATCAGGACAGGACATTCGGTCTCATGCAAAGCATCCTTTAAATGTTCAAACTGGTTACTTTCTACAGCATCTTTATAAAACAATTCACCACCAATGACCAGTACATCGGCAAAACGTGTTTCTTTTTTTAATTCCGGCAAGGCAAAATCAAAAAAATCTTTATGAACCCTGTAACGGATATTATTTTTTTGACACTCCACCTCAAAATGCTCAATGTTGGCGGCAACCATGTCCGTATCTTCCTGTTCCAGCAGCGGAATAAAAACAGCGCCTGTCCCGGCCCCTGCGGCCGAAGCATAACTCCATAGATTGGCATAATCTACCTGTGGCATAAACACGCCTGTTACCAGCACAGGTTCTATTTCGTTCAATTGACGTACAAATTCAAAAGCACCCTTTGAAAAGTTAGTGCCATCAAAGGCAATAAGTATCTTTTTCATATAAAAAATATTATCAAGTGTACTGCGATAAAACTTTTAGCACAATGACATAAATGGTGCTATTGCATGACGGTGATCATACTACCAGATACAAAAACAACCCGCAATCGTGGAGGTGTGCCTGCCGACTTTATTAATTAACCATACGTTCCAGTTTTTGCATATTTAAGATGATGATCGCACCATCTTTTATATCAATTAATTTCTCAGTCCTAAAATCAGTTAATGTTCTTATGAGGGACTCAGTGGCCGTGCCTGCAACAGCGGCGAGGTTTTCCCGGCTTAAATTGATCCTGAAATGATCATATTCGTGCCGATATTGTTTCTGCACGGATAATAATGCATCGGCTACTTTTTTTCGAAGTGAGTTGTAGGCAATATGCAACAATTGTTCTTCTTTTTCAGAAACATCACAGGCCAGCAGCTTAATAAATTTTCTCGAAACCTCCGGGTTGGCATGAATCAGTTCTTCAAACTCGCTCTTGGGGATAGCTGCTATTTCAGAATCTTCCAGGGCATCTGCATTGTCTTTGTAAACTGAATTTTCAAGGAGTGCCGTATATCCAAAAAACTCTCCTTCACTGATAATTTTTACAATCAGCTCTTTGCCGTCATTATTTGTTTTAAAGATCTTTACTTTCCCCTTTTGTACGTAATAAAGGCGTATGGGGTGATTACCTTCTGCGAATATGCGTTGGCGTTTTTTATATTTATCTACATGCCTGCCATCAATAAATTCAGCCAGTGCTTTTTCTCCACCGGCAATGGAAATCAATTCATTCATCCCATTAATACCAGCAGCAATTTTCTTTTTGATCAGGTCGGCCTTCTTCAGCCTGCTTTCAATTGTGGTGAGCAGGTCTGCAGGGTCGAAGGGTTTTGAAATATAATCATCGGCTCCAAGAGACATACCTTTTCGTATTTCCTCTTTTTCTGATTTTGCCGATAAAAAAATGAATGGTGTATCCTCCAATTCGGGATTGTTGTGGATTATGTGTAACACTCCATATCCATCAAGCTCAGGCATCATGATGTCACAAAGTATCAGGTCAGGCTTATGAGCCAGGGCCTGCTCTACACCCAATTTACCGTTTATGGCTGTATAAACATGGTAATTGGATAATTCCAGCATTTCTGCAGTGTTTTCCAGGATGGTTGGATTATCCTCGATAACAAGAACCTTTTTCATGACAATGACTTTGATGAATATTAGGCGTTGTCAATGGACTACAGATTGGTGTGCAAGTTGGGCAGGTTTTCAGACTTTATAAAATTAGAACCAGACTTTTGCTAATTACATGAGTGGGCTTATGAATTCCTATGATTTAAATCAACCTCAGTCTGCAGTGCTTTATAAATAACCCTTAATTCCCATAAAAGTTACGAAACCTTCCAGAAACGAAGAAATATAATAGACAGTTCAATCCTTTTTGTTTGGACTATTTAGTTAATTCACCGGAATGGTTAGCACTTGCTACCTCAAAGGAAGCATTATCAAAAATTATTTCAATTGCAGAAGAAAGTTGAGGCAATCATGATTCCAATCATCGTGTAGCCTATTTGCCATCATGTTCTCACCAGTGCCTGCATGAATAATTTTGTAATTCAAAATCATAGTTATGTTTGGAGCACTTAACACAAAACAGATAGAAGATGTTTTAAAAACACAAATGGTAGGCAGGATTGGTTGTTATGCAGATGGAGAGACCTATGTTGTTCCTATTAGTTATGCTTATGATGGAAATTATATTTATTGCCATTCGAAGGAGGGAAAGAAGGCAAATATGATGCGTAAAAATCCACGTATATGTTTCCAGGCAGATGAAATGACCACAATGGCTAACTGGAAGAGTGTTGTAGTTCAAGGTTTATATGAAGAATTAAAAACCAGGGAAGAACGGAATGCGGGGATGCAAACTTTATTGCACAGGTATTTACCCATTATATCAAGTGTTACCACTCATTTGGGTGAACATTGGCCTTTTCAGCCGGATGATACAACCGAAATCAATGGAATTGTATTCCGTATAAAAGTGCTTGAAAAAACAGGAAGGTTTGAACAAAATGAAGAATCTCCGGCTATTCCGGGATGATAAGAAAGGTATCTATTCCTTCAATAATTAAAAGCATTGTTGAAAACATTGTTGAATTATGCAGCAACGTCTATTAAAGTGTTGAAACTTTCAACCATTGATTCAAATAATCCTCGAACCTTTGTTTTAGCTGTGTAAAAAGCTGTTCCGCTTTTTTCATATCGTTTGCCATTCTTTTATGGTTCTTTGTAACTTCCCTGAAGATATCGCTATCCTTGTGAAAATCCTTTTCAAAAAGTGCTGTCTGCTTTAGTAATTCTCCATACAGGTAGGTAATAATCCTATCCTGGGATAAAAATTCTTCCTGGAACATTTCAGCATCCGCCAGCTCCTGGTTAGTGGAAAGGTTATTTACAATTTCTGCAAGTCTTGTTTTGAATAATACGTTTTCCTGTAAGAAGTAAGACAACATACGTCCCCAACTTTCGGTTTCAAACTCATATTGTTTTATGACAGAATCGGGAGACATCATGTAATAGTTTTTGCAACTCATTTAATCAGGTTCAATGAAAGCCCCGCCGCATAGGCGACAGGGCCGTTTATAGGGCTTAGCCATGAAATTCGTGGCTTAATGGACAGCAATGGATTTTGTTGCTGCCAGTTTTTTTGCTTCTTCCTTACGAGGAAGAACGATTGAAAGAACTCCGTTTTCGTAATGCGCATCTATTGCTTCCATTTTTACATCTTCCGGTAAATTAAAACTGCGTGAGAAAGATGAATAACTATATTCTTTACGCGTATACAGTTCATCTTTTTTTTCAGTTTTTTCTTCTTTCTCAGAACTGATGGTAAGCATGTGCCCATCAATATCAATTTTAAAATCTTCTTTTGATAATCCGGGTGCGGCCAGGCTTACAGTGTACTGATCATTATTTTCAATGATGTTAACGGCGGGCATCATATTCATTTTACCGGTTAGCCTGCTGTCTTCAAACCATTCATTCCATGGTTTAAAAAAGTTGTCGAATAAAGATGGTGACAGCATTGATTTTGATAATTCTCTTGTTGCCATAATGTAAATTTTAGAGTTTTGACCAACTGATCATAGTCAAATCTATCTTCTTAATCACCTCAAAAACAACGACAGTCGTCACTCGGTTGTATGTTCGTGGTCAGTGAAATAGTTCGTATAAGGTTGGTATTTAAAAATGTGTACATGGATCCGATATTAAAAACCTTGTGCAACTAAGTCTGCATTGCAGCTCATGCAGGACAGTGGTGATTGGATACTTAAAATGCCAGGTGCTTTTCAGAATATAAAATAGCAAGGATCTCTTCTTTCAAATTTTTCTTTTGCACAGTCAACTCATTTTGCAATGCCCCCAGGATGGTTGCCTCATCTGCAACATTTATATGGTTTTTACCTGTATACCCTGTATAGTATATAGCCATACACAGGTCATGAAAATCACCCAGCTTCTCTGTCAGGGTTTCTATATTCTGCAGCTCAAGGAAACCAGCATAAAAAACCGGTGTGGGATAAAAATCTATAAAATCCCATACATATAAAAAGTCTTTTAAAATCTTTCGCATTTCGTGCAGGGCTTCATCGTGGTAAACTGTAAGTGCTAATAATTGTGATAAACGTCCATACCTGGTCTCAATAAAAGATTGAATTTTGACAGGCGTTAACCTGGCAGGAATGCCTTGCTCCATTTTCTCTTCTGATCTTTTGACAGATATACGTGTAGCTAAATGAAGAGCTTTCGCCTTTTCTGTTTCCAATTCCTTATTTAATACCTGTAAAAAACTAACAGGTTTCAGCAGTTCCAGCTTTTCGCAGCTCTTAGGCACATTTTGTATAAATAATTGCAGATTTCGAATGGTACCGGTACAAGCATACAAAGCCTCCAGCTTTTTCCCTGGTTTAACCTTATTACCCGTTTTACCAGCATTCATCAAACGTGTAAAAGCACGAAGACGTTTTATCTCTACCCTGAAATTATGT
>DASTMJ010000065.1:0-2689 GCA_035714205.1 Flavisolibacter sp.
ACGTAAATCCAAATGCTCCGCTGGATTTACGCGGCCAGCGCCACTGCAGCACACTGATACTTTTTAGCTGGTCTTAGCTATTATCAGTCTTTATCCTTTTTGACCTTCTTAATTGGTCTTGAACAGTCCTTGTTTTAATACGGCGTAGTTAAGGTGAAACATTTCCTACTGATTGTTTCTGCATGTAATTAGTTCTTTTATCACCTGAGGTTTTTGTTTACATGCAGAAACAAGGTGAGTTACAGTTTTTAGGTGCGGTTGCGTATGGTGTAGAAGAAATGTTTGTTCCTTTTGGCATCGCCCCAAAAGGAACCAAAAAGTCTAGGCCAATTCAATGGCTCCGCCTGAATTGTCCGGGCCAGCGCCACTGCAGCACACTGATACTTTTTAGCTGGTCTTAGGTATTATCAGTCTTTATCATTTTTGGCTTACTCAATCTATTTTGAAAAGTCCTTGTTTTTATATGGCGTAGTTCAGGTGAAGCATTTCCTACTGATTGTTTCTGCATGTAATTAGTTCTTTTATCACCTGATGTTTTCGTTTACATGCAGAAACAAGTGAAGTTCAGGTTGAAAGTGTAGTGGCATATTCTGTCCACCAAGTGAATCAAGTTACAAGAGATAATGGAATGCTAAGGAGGAGATTGCTTGACTGCGTTCGCAATGACGTAGATTAAGGTGAAACATTTCCTACTGATTGTTTTTGCCTGTATAGTGATTACGATCACCTGGTGTTTTGTTTAAGGCAGAAACAATGTGAGGTGCCGGTTGAAGGTGCAGTGGCGTACCCAGTGTTTGTAGGAATGCCTAAGAGCATGTTTTGCAGTCAAAAATACCTAGTAGAGGGTATATAGCAACCTGGGTGTAAACCGTATTTTGCCGCCGGCTGGAAAAATCCAGTTATACCAAAACAAACCAAAGATTCAACACTGTTTATGATCCGACCTGAAAAAAGCCCTGCCAGGTATTTCCTTTTGTTTATAGTAGCTCTAAGTTTTAGCCTGAATGCGTGCAAAAAATCAGCGGTTGATGATCCGGGTGCCAATCCCGATCCCGAGCCGCCACCCACCTCAACCAGCTTCCCCAAAAAATATGTTGCGGACAGTACCGTTTCGGATTTTGTGAGTACGGACCAGGAAATTATTAGTGGTGTTTTTAAATATAATACACTCCCGGGCACCGATAGCATGAAGAAGGGCGATTTTTTTATTGAGCCAAGGGATTCGGGTTACCTGAGGAAGGTTGAAACCATTACCCGGTCGAATGGCCAGGTGGTGATCACCACCACTGCAGCCGCCTTGTCTGAGTTCTACAGGGATTCCGGCAGAATTGTGAGGAATTTTAATATAGATGCAACAGAAAATCCACTGGCGAGGAAGGCCAGTGTGAATGGCAAAACCCAGGTTAGCTTTCCTACTGTATCAATCTCGGGTGATAAGTGGAACCTGGTGTTGGAGAACCTGCTTTTTTCCTTTGACCCCAATTTTAATCTTGAATTTGATGTTAAGGATAAGTACCTGAAGGCCGGTTTTGTAAACTCACAAACCAAAATGGAATATGATGTTACGCTTACCAGCGAACTTACGGGATCGGCCAGTAAGGAGTTTAAGCTCAGCTCTGTTGCGCCCAACCTGGTAAAGATGATGAAGGTGCGTATACCCAACCTGTTTATGCAGATTCATTTAATGGATGTGATTGTAAAAGTTACCGTAGAAGGCGGGGGAAAGATCTCGAAAAAATGGTCTTATAAAAATCATTACGTGAGTAATGCTTACCTGGAGTATAAAAATGCTGCATTGGGCGGGACCGTTAGTAATGGAAATTCGCTGTACGAATACAAGCGGACCATGAGTGTTGTGGGTGCAGTTGGTGTGAAGGTTGAATTATATCCCATATTCAGGATCAGGGAATTTGGAATACCTATTATTAACCTGGGTGTAAAAGGAGTTTATGAAACGGAAGTGAGGCATAGTGTTGTTTCGGATACATGGGACCTGAAATCGGAGGTGTACGGAGGTTTCTTTGGGAACTTTAACAAGACAGCTTTCCAGTTTGTTGCACCGGAGGAGTATATTATAAAAACGCCAGCCTATACCCTGGTGGAAGCGCCTAAAACCCTGAAGCATCTATCGGGTGGTAATGAACCAGCGCAGGTAAATACCGCATTAAAGAACCCGATCGAGTTCCAGGTATTTGAAAAAAATAATTTAAAGGACCCGGATGCGGAAATTGGCGTGAATGTTTTTTTCAGCAGTAATTATGGAACATGGACAAATGCAAAAGTAAGGACTGATCTGGATGGAAAGGTCAAGAACGGCTTTACCATGGGACCAGAAGAAAAGGAGCATATACTAACCGCGGTTATTAAAAATGCAGATAACCAGGTTATTGATACAAAAATTATAAAGCTTACCCCCGGTGTGGATACCGCAGCCCTCCTGCAATCTCACGGCCCGTGGAAAGCGACGGAAGGAAGTTTTGACGGCAGCCCGCTTGGTTCCTTTACAGCCCACCAGTATGTTGAAGCTTGTAATTCCGGCCCGGGCGACGAGATCATTGATGAAGTGACCCTTGGTTTTGGCAGTAATGCCGCAGCCACCATTTCTGTAAAAGGAAGAGTAAGGTGTAGCGGGTCAACCACTGAAATTCCCATTTCGGATGCGACTTATTTTCAATGGGATTTTTTGCCG
>DASTMJ010000066.1:0-1556 GCA_035714205.1 Flavisolibacter sp.
GGGCAATATTGGGTTTGCTGGCATTACATGCCATGACCCCGGGAGCAATTGCAGCAAACTTTGATTCTTCAAGACAAACCATTTCAAAGCATATTCAAATTTTAACCGAATGCCAACTTGTAAAACAGGAGCAAAGGGGACGTGAAATTTATTATCACTTTAACCCGAAAAAAATGAAAGAAGTTTCTGATTGGGTTGACCAGTACCGGAAATATTGGGATAACCAGTTTGACTCATTAGAAAAATACCTGGCAAAAATTCAAAAAAAGAAAAAATAAAAGGTGAAAGAATACAATACATTCAAACAAGAAGGGAACGTTCTTGTTCATACAAGACTTCTCGATGCCCCAAGAGATTTAGTCTGGGAAGTATGGACCAACCCGGAACATATAAAAGAATGGTGGGGACCAAACGGTTTTTCGTTAACTACTAAATCAATGACCGTAGAACCTGGCAAAATCTGGGAATTTATTATGCATGGTATGGGAAGGGATTGGGATAACAAAATTGAGTACCTGGAGGTGAAGAAACCTTCGCTGCTGACCTATAAACATACTGGTGCAGAAAACGAAGATTATAATTTTTCAGTGGCCGTTTACTTTGAAGAAGTTGAAGGAAAAACATTATTGACGATGAAGTCAACATTTAAGTCTGAAGCGATCATTGAAGAATTAAACAGGAAAGTAAACGCTATTGAAGGTGGTAAGCAGACCCTAAACCGGCTTGAAAACTACCTTGAATTATTAGCAGAAAGGAATCAATAACGATAAGAAAAATCTTATGAGCAAAATAATCTTTGACAGCGGAATCTCTCTTGATGGTTTTTTTGCCGGCGACAACAGGGGCCCGGGCAATCCAATGGGAGGCGTGTCAGGCAAAATTCATCAATGGATACTCAACCAGGAAGCATTCTGGGAATACATGGGAATGGAAGGAGGCAAAGAAGATGGTCCTGAAGGGAAACTTATCAGGGATACCATTGCGAGAACTGGTGCTTTCATTATGGGTAAACGCATGTTTGAGGAAGGTGAAGTAAGCTGGCCCGAGGACTTATACAAAGCTGATGTGTATGTTTTGACACATGAAAAACGGGAACCCTGGATTCAAAAAGGCACCACAAGATTTTACTTCATTAATGACGGAATAGAAAGTGCATTGGAACAAGCAAAACAATCAGCAAGGGGAAAGGATATAAGGATCCAGGGTGGTGCCAACACGATCCGGCAATTTTTAAATGCGGGACTGGTGGACGAATTTTTTATTCATATCGCACCCGTTTTTTTAGGAACTGGCATCCGGCTGTTTGAGGGTATGGAGAAAGACAAATATGATATGCAAATTGTAGAAGTAATACCTTCAGATCTTACTACACATTTGAGATACAAACTGACGAAAAAATAAAACAACGACCCGCCAGGATCGGTTCCAATGTACAGGTATGGCCGGGCTTTTATTAAGCCAGGTTTAGCCCTTGCCGGTGTTGCCCTGAATAAGAGAGATCCCGGGCTGATCATTAAACTGTTAGACCCGGCATTCTTCCACTGGTCTTTTACCGG
>DASTMJ010000067.1:0-5587 GCA_035714205.1 Flavisolibacter sp.
CCGGTAAAACCACGTAATACCATTGGCCAATATAAGGTATTGGCAGAAAGAGCCTACTTTCACAACGAACCGGATGCAGCTACCCGCCGTAATGCTTACATGATACCATCTAACGATGTTGTTGCGGCACTTGATGAACAAAATGGTTTTGTATATACCGAGTTTACTAACAATAAAGGACAAACGTCAAAGGGCTGGATTAAAAAAACGGATCTCATTACCGTTGATGAATGGAGCCAGCGGGACTCTTCAGAAAAAGCCGATATCAGGTTAAAGCAGGAAGATATCAACTCGCAACTCCGGGATGCAAGGAATTTCCTTGCAGGCAATGAAATAAAGGAAGCACTTTACATTTACGATTATCTTGCACAACAGGGAGTTCCGGAGGCTATGTATTATTGGGGTAATCTGGCATTGCAGCGTAAGAACGATGCCATAAGCTGTAATGAAGGTTGGACCTGGATTGAAAAAGCAAGTGAACAGGGTTTTGTACCGGCTAAACGAACACTGGGATTTTTATACCTGTTTGCTGATGCGGAAGAAGTATTAAGGATCAATGAATACGATATGTGCCAGTATGAAAGAAATGTTTTCAAAGGATCTAAATTGCTGGCGGAAGCTATGATGGCGGGTGATACTACCTCAAAGCGATTACTGGATGAGTTGAACCGTACAAAACAGGATAGTGTGACTACGGCACAGTAAAAATGCCGCTTTTGTTTTCAATCAGCTTCTATACAGGCTCATCAACTTGGAACATTCTTTGAACTAGATACCAAATGCGAATTATTATTGCTGTTGTTATAGTAGGCCTGGCTGGATTTCTGGCATATTCTTTTTTTATGAAAAAAGAGAAACCTGTAAAAACCGGCGTAGTTTATTTTTATCCAAAGGCTAATGTGTATTATAATGTAGCATCAGGTGAGTATGTATACTTCGATGAACAGCTGAAAAAATGGAATCAAAGCGAAGACTTTAGCGAAGAGCAAAAACTTTCTTTAGGCGAAAAAGCCATTATACAAAAACCTGCGGACCCAATCTGGAAAAATAATGCAGAAGACCGGATCATCTACAGTGTTAATGTATATGCATCTTCAAATGAGTTGAAGGAAAAATTCCGTACAGATTCACTAAATAGCCTACCAAAAAAAACAACGAAGACCCCAGCCAAAAAAGTCGATTCGGCATCGAAGGAAGAGGTTGACAAAGAAAAAAGCGGCATCCGCAAATTTTTTGATAAGCTCTTCGGTGGTAAAAAACAAAACGAACAGGATCTGGAGAACCAATAACAATACTGCCTGGAAAATAATGTATTCCTGCTCCTTTCAACTTCCGGAATACTAAGTGATATTACAATTTTATCAAACGCAATAACTGCTGATATGGGCATGTTTTGGTGAGTTTTGCGGTATGCCATATTTTTGACATCTAAATTCATCTATAAAACAAGCCACATGCATAATACAATTGAGAAAGCTGATGGTAAGCTTGGGATACTTATTCCCGGTTTAGGTGCCGTTGCCACTACCGTAATTGCAGGGGTTGAAGCAGTGAAAAAAGGAATTGCTCAGCCTGTAGGTTCATTAACACAGATGGGCAATATCCGCCTGGGGAAAAGAACGGAGAACCGTTATCCAAAGATCAAGGATTTTGTTCCCCTGGTAGATCTGAATAATATAGTTTTTGGCGGTTGGGATGTGTACAGCGACAATGTGTTTGAAGCTGCCAGCACGGCAAAGGTTCTGGAACCCATGTTATTGCATGCGGTTAAGCCGGAACTGGAAGCAATTAAACCAATGAAAGCCGTTTTTGACAAATCCTACGTTTCCAACCTGGATGGAGATCACATAAAAGAAGCTGCTACCAAATGGGATCTGGCAAAAATGGTGATGGATGATATTGAGAATTTCCGCGAGGCAAATGATTGTGCCCGTGTTGTGTTGGTTTGGTGCGGTTCCACAGAAAAATATATCGAAGTTTCCGAAGTTCATGAAACCATCGAAAACTTTGAAAAAGGCCTGAAGGAAAACGATCCGAATATTGCCCCTTCAATGATCTATGCTTATGCCGCCATTAAATTAGGTGTTCCTTTTATGAATGGAGCTCCCAATTTAACCTGCGATATTCCTGCCTTGATCGACCTGGCCAAAGAGACCGGGACACCAATTGGTGGTAAGGATTTCAAAACCGGCCAAACCCTGATGAAAACGATCCTGGCCCCTGGTCTGCATGCCCGTGCACTGGGAGTAAAAGGATGGTTCTCCTCTAACATTCTTGGTAACCGCGATGGTTATGTTCTGGATCACCCGGATAACTTCAAAACAAAAGAAGTGTCTAAGCTCAGTGTGCTGGAAGATATTCTTCAGCCGGATATCAACCCCGAGTTGTATGGTGATATCTATCATAAAGTGCGCATCAACTATTATCCTCCTCATGGTGATAATAAAGAAAGCTGGGACAATATCGACATCTTTGGCTGGTTGGGTTACCCCATGCAGATAAAGATCAACTTCCTTTGCCGTGATTCGATCCTGGCTGCACCAATCGTGCTGGACCTGGCTTTATTTGCCGACCTGGCAAAAAGAGCCCAGATGTCAGGGATCCAGGAGTGGTTGTCCTTCTATTTCAAATCGCCACAAACGGCCCCGGGCTTACGTCCTGAGCATGATATTTTCAAACAACTGATCAAATTACAAAATACGCTTCGCCATATGATGGGTGAAGACCTCATCACACACCTGGGGTTGGATTATTACCAGGACCTGGTTGAAGTGTTATAATGTTTACGGCCAAGCTGATCTCTACGTGCCTTGGAATAGGGTACATTCAAAAAGGTGCGGGTACAGTAGCAGCTTTATGTTGCTGTATTGCCTGGTATTTTTTACAGGCACGTGGAGTAGCAGCCTGGATAACCGGTGTAGTTATAATTTTATTGTTAGTGGCTGGTACCTGGAGTGCCAACGTGGTGGAAAAGGAGTGGGGAAAGGACAGTAATAAAGTAGTGATGGATGAATGGATTGGGATGAGCATCAGTCTTTTTCTCCTGCCCGTGAATTGGGGTTATATGGTTGCTGCTTTTGTGCTCTTCCGGTTTTTTGATATTGCCAAACCGCTGTATATTAGGAAAGCAGAATCACTTCCTTCGGGTTGGGGTGTGATGGCCGATGATATATTAGCCGGAATTTATAGTAATATAGTACTGCAGATTGCAGTAATAACAGGTTTTTAAATTTCAATGAGAACATTCGCCAAAGCTCAGGTAGCTTCTTTAATTGCTTCAATAGTTGATTATTGGTTCACCATTATTGCGGTTGAACTATTTGGACTATGGTATGTATCGGCCAGTGCCTGTGGTACCATGGCCGGTGGCATTACCAATTTTTCATTAGGAAGGAACTGGGTGTTTCGGAACAGGGAAAAAGCTGCCCAGGCACAGTTGTTTAAATATGGTGTGGTTTGGTGTGGTTATCTCGTGCTTACCACAACCGGGGTTTTCATGCTTACTCACTATATGAACCTCAATTATATCATTTCCAAGGTTGTTGTTTCCCTCTTTATGGCTGTTTCTTATAATTATCCATTACAGAAAAAATACGTGTTCCGGTAGAGGTATGAAGGGTTCAGGAACTTTATATAAGCTAAACGATTGCTATGGAGACTAAGCCATTACGGGTAAAACTGCAGCATGGAATTTATAGAATCATTGATCCCTTTGTTAAGCTTCTCATCAAAATAGGCTTTACGCCGAATATAGTTACCGTTATTGGTTTTATTTTAAACGTTGGTGTTGCCGCTGTATTTGTAATTGGTGCAGAAAAAACAAACCGCGGCGATCTTTCCTATATCGGCTGGGCCGGGGCATTAATTCTTTTTGCTGGTTTATTTGATATGCTGGACGGGCAGGTGGCCCGGATTGGTAAAATGGGCTCTTCTTTTGGCGCCTTGCTCGATTCGGTTTTAGATCGTTATAGCGAAATGTTCATGTTCCTGGGTATTTGTTATTACCTGGTTGCCCAACACTATTTTATATCCTCTCTTTTTGCATTTATTGGATTGATAGGTTCTATGATGGTAAGTTATACCCGTGCCCGTGCCGAAGGTTTGGGTATTGAATGCAAAGGAGGGCTAATGCAAAGACCCGAACGGGTTATTTTAGTCGGAACATCAGCACTGGCTTGTGGTATTGCATCAACCTATTTAGGTGGCGATTACAAACTATTCATCAAAGGCATTCCATTCCATGTTTTTGAAACCATGTCTATTCTTACCATTCCTATTACTGTTTTGGCAGTTCTTACTAATCTTACGGCTTATCACCGCCTGATGGATGCCAGGGTTGCACTGGACAAAATGGATCAGTTAAATAAAAAATAGCGTTCATTATTTTATTTTAAGAACTGTTCCTGTTATGAATGCTTTATGCATAAGCAGCCGATGTAATTTAAGATTCTATAACCTTTTCATAAACCGGATAGTTTTATTTTTGTTGGGTTAAAACTAACCAAGGTAACATGTTTCAAACCGATAGCGAGGTGCAGGAAAAATTTATCGTTCAACATCAGCCTTTACCTACGCTGCCTTCATTATTTACACCAAAAGCACTGCTCTTCTCTGCAGGAGTTTCCATATTATATTTATTGATATCAAGGATATTGATTGGTTTTCATACTGACCAACTCATCCTGGTTATTTTGTTTAATACACTCTATTTTGCCAGTCGCATTACCCGCAGGCTGATAACAGGCTTCTCTGTTTTTATAGTTTATTGGATTCTTTTTGATTATATGAAAGCGTTTCCCAATTACCTGTATAACACGGTTAACATCGAATCGCTTTACAATTTTGAGAAACAACTCTTTGGCATCAACTGGAACAATACCATTATAACCCCTAATGAATTTTTCCACCAACACAATGCACCGGTGGTAGATGTACTGGCAGGCATATTTTATTTGTGCTGGGTGCCCGTTCCATTGTTGTTTGCGGGTATTATGTTCTTTAAGAACAGGAAGTACTTTTTTTATTTTTCACTTACGTTTTTCCTGGTAAATATTTTGGGTTTTATTGGTTATTATGTTTATCCCGCAGCCCCACCCTGGTATGTTGTGCAGCATGGTTTTGATTTTATTGCACATACACCTGGTAATACAGGTGGTTTGGCCAGGTTTGATTCTTATTTGGGAACAGGCATATTTGCGGGTATGTATAGTAAGAGCTCCAACGTGTTTGCAGCCATGCCCTCCATGCATGCTTCGTTTATGCTCATTGTTTTGTATTACAGCATTAAAACAAAATGGAAGAAGATATACAATATCATTTTTTCCATTATTATGCTGGGTATATGGTTTACCGCCGTATACACTAGTCACCATTATATTTTAGATGTACTGGCCGGAATTGGTTGCGCCATCATTGCTATTTTTTCGCTCCGGTATTTTGTTGAAGAAACAAAACCCGGCAGAAAGCTGTTACGAAATTTAATGGCGGCCACTGCCAAATAAATAGTCTGCAGATGAAAAAGCCTGCCACAAATAAGGGCAGGCTTTTTCTTTTTAAATATAGTTTTAGGCAAAAGCTTTGTCGCCTT
>DASTMJ010000068.1:0-5116 GCA_035714205.1 Flavisolibacter sp.
AGAATGAAAGCGATTTCCGGTATACTTGCTGATTTTTCTCAACATGAAATTTCTTTATTTGAAAAAGAAGGCAGATATTCAATCCCTGTTGGCAATGATGAGTTTGTTGAACTGGCTTTAAGTGAAGTTGAAATCAGCAGCGAAGATATTCCAGGCTGGACAGTAGCAAGCAAAGGCCCGCTAACCGTTGCATTGGATATAAATGTAACACCTGAATTAATACAAGAAGGCGATGCCCGGGAATTCGTTAACCGGATTCAAAAAATCAGGAAGGATAGTGGCTTTGATGTTACCGACCGCATAGAAGTTAAAGTAGCCGCCAAAAATGGCATCAGCCAATCTTTAGCTAAGTTTAATGATTATATTTGCGCCGAAATTCTGGCAGATAAGCTGGAGTTACTATCACAAATGGACGAGGGCTCGGTTATCGAAATAAATGATAACGAATTGAAAGTCATCGTCTTAAAAAAGGGGTAAAAATTGTATGCCTACTAAAAAGCAAGCACCTAAAAAAGCTGCCAAGACAGCAAAACCGGCTAAAAAAGCTCCTGCAAAAGCTGTAAAGCCTGCAGCAAAACCCACAGCCAAAAAAGCTGTTAAGCCTGCTCCTAAAAAAGCAGCACCCAAAAAAGCCGCAGTTGCACCAAAAAAACCGGTTAAAGCTGTAGCAAATAAAAAGGTAACTAAACCTGCTCCAAAAGTAGCAGCCAAAAAACAAACCCCTATTACCAAAAAGCCAGCACCGCCAGTTAAAAAAACAGCAGCACCTGCTAAAACAGTACCGGCAAAACATGCAGAGCCTGTTAAAAAACCCGCAGTAGCTGCTCCAACACCTGCGGAAGTAAAGCCGGCTATAAAACCTTTGCAGCAGGTTGCTAAAAAGGAAGCTCAGAAACCTGTAAAAGTGGTGATCCCAAAAACATCAACCACAAAAGCAGTCAAGTACGAACCAGATTTTACAAAATCCGTTTTGGATTCACATCAAAATGAACATATGGGCCCGACAATGAGGTATTCAGATGCAGAACTTTCGGAATTCAGAGAATTGATCAATAAAAAGCTTGAAACGGCAAAAAAGGAGTTGGCATATTTGCAAGGTTTGATCACCCGTAAAGATGAAGGTGGTGATATGGAGGATGGTCGCTATATGACTATGGAAGATGGCAGCATGAGCATGGAAAGAGAACAATTAAGCCAAATGGCCAGCAGGCAAATCCAGTTTATTGATCACCTTGAAAAAGCTATCATGCGTATTGAAAATAAAACATATGGCATTTGCAGGGTAACAGGTAAACTAATTGATAAGGCCCGTTTACGTGCCGTTCCACATGCTACTCTAAGTATTGAAGCTAAACAAATGATGAATAAATAAACTCTTTCAAAAAAATGTAAAAGCCTTACAGTTATGTTGTAAGGCTTTTTTATTTGGCCTGATCAAAACCATTTTATTGAATAAGCACAACCCTTAATTTTATAGAACGTTCAAAGAAAAGGAAGTTTAGATGAGAATTGAATTTAGATACGATAAAAAACAGGTGATCCAGGCGTTACGTTATCATTTTTTGAGCCGGATGGAAATAAGGATCATGATCATTTTAGTAAATGTATTTGCATTGGCGTCCGTGCTATTGTTTTATTTTAAACGCATTTTACCACTGGCTTTTCTTGTAGGTTCTTTTCTTTGGTTTTCACTTATGATCGCTTTCTGGTTTTTGTTACCTGGTATGGTTTACAGGAGAGCCACTACTTTCAAGGATCATTTTATAATGACCTTTAATGCTGATTCTTTTTCAGTTGGAAATGAAAGAGGTTCAAGATCATGGCCTTGGAATAGTGTAAAAACCTTTTTGGAAACACCAAATTTTTTTCATTTGTATTTTGACAGCCGCTCCTTTTTCCTGGTACCCAAAAACAGTTTTGCCAGTTCTGACGAAGTATACGAGTTAAGGCAATTACTAAAAGAAAAAGTGCAGAAATAATGGCTGCACTTTGTATTAATTAAATATTGTTGAGCTTGTGAGAAGTACTCTATAATTCTTTTTCCATTACATAGTGAGGAATGGTGATCTCCTCAAATTCTTCCCCTATTTTTTTATAGCCCATTTTTTCATAAAAGCCAATCGCATTTTTGCGGGCATGCATGGTGATTCGCCTATAACCCCGGTCCCGGGCCAGGTTTTCTGCAAACTGCATTAAGGCTTTTCCAATTCCCTTTCCCTGCAAATCATTCAGTACAGCCATTTGTCTAAGTCGAACGGTTTGAGGTTCTTCTTCCACCAGCATGCAGCATCCAAGCATTTGTTCATCTTCATAAGCACCCATCAAAAGGTTCTGTTTTTCACTTTCCAGCTCATCTTCAGTAAAATATAAACCCAGGGGTTTGCGTAATACATCATCACGCAACTTTACCATTTGCTCATACTCCTTTGTTCCATGATCTATGATTTTCAATGCCATTTGCTATAAGGTTGAAAAGTTTCAATATACAAATATCTGTGATTACAACGAATTGTAAGTGTAGGATTGAGGGGCCAGAAACCAACAAAGTTTTTATACTAATCCACAATCTTTCTTCAAAATGTTATTTAATGCAAAAACTTATATTTTTGCACCACTATAACCAAACTTTTACAAAATGTCAGACATTGCAGCAAGAGTAAAAAAGATCATCGTAGACAAATTAGGAGTTGATGAAGCAGAGGTAAATAACGAAGCTTCTTTTACCAATGATTTGGGTGCCGATTCTTTAGACACCGTAGAATTGATCATGGAATTTGAAAAAGAATTCAATATTTCAATTCCAGATGAGCAGGCTGAAACCATAACTACTGTAGGTCAAGCTGTATCTTACCTTGAAGAACACGCAAAGTAATTGTTGTTCCTGATAGGGAACTTTATAAAAATTCCGCCTTCCGCTATTTGTGCAGTGAAGGCGGTTTTATCTTACATAAAAATTTACCGTGCGTCAAATAGAGTTAAAGAGAGTTGTAGTTACCGGAATGGGGGGTATTACACCCCTTGGCAATTCAATTACGGAGTATTGGAATAATTTAAGGAATGGAGTTAGTGGTTGTGATTTCATAACCAATTTTGATGCGTCCAAGTTTAAAACACGGTTTGCCTGCGAGATAAAAAACTTTGATCCAACTGATTTTCTTGACAGAAAGGAAGCCCGTAAGCTGGACCGGTTTACTCAAACAGCCGTTGTTGCCAGCGACCAGGCAGTACTGGATGCAGGAATTGACGCCAGTAATGTAAATATGGACCGGGTTGGTGTTGTGTTTGCCAGTGGCATTGGTGGTTTGATCACCTTCCAGGAAGAAGTGACCAATTTTGCCAAGGGCGACGGCACGCCACGTTTCAATCCTTTTTTCATCCCTAAGATGATATTGGACATTGCGGCGGGACATATTTCTATGCGTCATGGATTCAGGGGCCCCAACTTTGCCGTAGTAAGTGCCTGTGCCTCTTCCACCAATGCAATGATGGAAGCTTTTAACCTCTTACGCATGGGTAAAGCCGATATTATTGTTACCGGGGGCGCCGAAAGCGTAGTAAGTGAAGCCGGTGTTGGGGGATTTAATGCTATGAAGGCATTAAGTGAACGGAATGACGATCCGAAAACAGCTTCCAGGCCTTATGATAAAGACCGCGATGGTTTTGTAATGGGTGAAGCAGCCGGTGTTCTGATTTTTGAAGAACTGGAACATGCCTTAAAGCGTGGCGCCAAGATCTACTGCGAAATTGCGGGTTGCGGGGCTACTGCCGATGCTCATCATATTACCGCTCCACATCCGGAAGGTTTGGGCGCAAAAAATGTAATGATCCAGGCCTTGGATGATGCTGAAATGCAGGCAGCGGATATAGATTATATTAATACGCACGGCACCAGTACACCCTTAGGTGATATAGCGGAAGTGAAAGCCATCATCGATGTATTTGGAGAGCATGCTTTCAACCTGAATATCAGTTCTACCAAATCCATGACCGGGCACTGTCTTGGAGCCGCTGGTGTTATTGAAGCTATTGCCTGTATCATGGCAGTACAAAATGATATTGTGCCCCCAACTATCAATCATTTTACTGATGATCCTGAACTGGATGCACGACTGAACTTTACATTTTGGGAAGCTCAGAAAAGGACAGTAAATGCAGCACTTAGTAATACATTTGGTTTTGGCGGGCATAACGCCTGTACCATTTTCAAAAAATTTTCTGCTTAACTTGAACACCAATCATAACTGCTTTTAAAAAGTTGTAGTTTACAGTTTGTGGATTTTTGGAAAACCTTCTATAAAAAACATTCTGATCCTTCCTTCAAAAAACAATTGAAAGGTGTTTTAGGCTATTCGCCGGGAAATATATCCCTGTATAAAACTTCACTTACACACCGTTCGGTAAAAGATACCATTGACGAGAATAATGAACGGCTGGAATACCTTGGAGATGCAATATTAAGTGCCCTGGTGGCAGACTATTTGTTTAAGAGATATCCGTATAAAGAAGAAGGTTTCCTTACCGAAATGCGCAGCAAAATGGTAAACCGCCAGCAGCTCAATGATATTGCTGTGAAAATGGGGTTAAAAAAGATAACAGTATATAACAAATCCGATACGTCCCTGAAAACCAGCCAGATTTTTGGTAATACCCTGGAAGCTCTGGTTGGCGCCATTTATCTTGATAAAGGATATAAAAAAACCAGCAAATGGGTTACAGAACGCATTATTATTCCTCACATGTTTGTAGAAGACCTGGAGGTGCTGGAAATAAATCATAAAAACAAACTTTATGGGTGGGCCAATAAAAATGGCAAACAGCTTGAGTTTGAAACCCTGAATGAACAACTTGAAAATGGTCGCAGGTTGTTTACGATAGGTGCCGTAATTAACGGAAAAGTTATTGCCCAGGGAAAAGCATTCAATAAAAAAGATGCTTCACAGATTGCGGCTCAACTGGCTGTTGAAAAACTCGGTATAGTAAATTCTGATTCTCCCTCCGATATCGATTGATCCTTGACTTCACTTTCTTGCTTACTTAATCCAACTAAGTGTTTTTCTAACGAGTTTTTTTTAAAGCATAAAACAACCTGGTGAAAATTACATATTGTTATATGTGG
>DASTMJ010000069.1:0-6307 GCA_035714205.1 Flavisolibacter sp.
GGCTGGCAGCATAGGCAAACTGCTCCAGCTCTTTGTTAGAACGTTCCAGTTCGGCATTGGCTTGTTTCAGATCTTTTGTGCGGTTATCCACCTGTTCTTCCAACAGGTGATTTAACTCTTCAATTTTTTTCCGGGCAACAACAGCTTCTGTTACTTCAACAACCAGCGCCATAACCCGGTCATAACTTCCATCCAGTTCTTTAATGGGTTGGTAAACCACGTTCAGGTAGATGGTTTCATCCCTGCCGTTGCGGTTTATGATGGTTTTATATTCATGTAAATGATAGGTTTCACCTGTTTCCCGCGTGGCATTCAATATTTCACGAAAGCCTTGTTTTTCTATTTCGGGTATCGTTTCAAAAATCGATTTATGTATCAGGTCTTCATATGTTTTTTGAACAATGGGTAAGTAAGATGCATTTACAAGCTCCACCTCGTAGTTGTCACCCTTTACTATAACAATTCCCACGGGTGCCTGCATAAACAGGTTATGAATGTTCTGCTCGGCCTGGTCTTTTAAACGGGCAAGTTCTAAGAGGCTTTCTGACCTTTTACGTTCAGCTTCAAAAGCTTTTATGTCGGCAATAGCCGTTGAAATTTGCGCCGCGGATGTTATAAAATAATTCTGGTAATCTTCATCATATTCCTGTGCAGGACTGATACCACAAACAAGAAAGCCTGCTAATTCTTCTCCACCTGATCGCTGTAATGGCATTACGGCTGCACTGTTGATGATACCAGAATGAGTCTGCACATTAAAGTTTAATTCTGATTTAAGATCCCGGAGCAAATAAGGTTTTCTCATTTTCATTACGGAGTCCAATGGCCATTTGCCCATGGTATCTCCGGAAAGCAGGTCAATTTTTTCAGTTTTATCCTTTTGTCCGGGTATGCCTGTTGACCCAACCAAAACAGCATTGCCATCCGTATCCATTAAATACAAAAAGGAAAAAGGGATATCGTTTCCATTTTCTGACAGGATATCAAGTGAACCTTTACCCACTTCCTCCACGGTTTCAGCCTGGGAACTCAATCCTGTAATTTGTTGCAGGGTCCTGAGTCTTCTTAGACCAATGATCTTGCGGGTCTCTTCATTACAGGCACAAAACAAACCACTTACACTTCCATCTTCCGAGATGATAGGACTGTAGGAGAACGTCCAGTAGGTTTCTTCCAAAAATCCTTTCCTTCCCAGGTAAAGTAAAAGGTCCTGCAGGTAGACCTCTTTCCCCTGGAAAACATTTTCGGCCAGCGGTCCTACATCATGCCATATTTCTGACCACATCTTACGGGCACTTTTCCCCAGTGCTTCAGGGTGTTTTTTCCCTAATACAGGTAAATAAGCATCGTTATGAAACATGGTCAGGTCGGGTCCCCACCAAATAAACATGGGATAGCCCGAATGCAACATGATGCTGATGCTGATTTTTAAACAGGGGGGCCATTCTTCAGGCGGGCCCAGGGGAGTTTCAGCCCAGTTGACAGAGCGGATCAACTGACCCATTTCTCCGCCACCAGATAAAAAATTGACATGTGCAGGAACAGCTTTCTGCATACTCTATATCGGTTAAGGGGATTGGAAAGATAGAAAATTTTTTACACTGATGGTCTCCCGCCAAGTTGTTGTTGCCAGAATACCCCCACCCGGGAACAATGGTTGCATTTTGCAGTAATTTTTGCTACAGACACGCTTTATTAACCATTAATCAAGTTTTTTTGTTGGAATGCATTTGCCTGGCTTAAATTGATTGGCTATTGTCAACAATGACAAGGTCCTTTTGTTATCAATCTAAAACACATAAGCTTATGAAGTACTCAAGTGCAGTACCACTTAAAAAAATGCTCTGGCTTCTTTTTCCAACCATTGCATTAACCTCGTGGAACGGTAAACCCGAACCAAAAACAGATGAACTACAAATACCGGTAACCTATTACAAACTGAACAATGGACTAAAAGTTGTTTTGTCACCAGATAAAACAGCTCCTACAATTGCCGTTGCTGTATATTATAATATTGGTTTTAGAAATGAACCACGGAACCGTACAGGCTTTGCACATCTTTTTGAACATATGATGTTCCAGGGATCTGAAAACCTTGGTAAGATGGAATTCATCCAATTGGTACAGAAAAATGGTGGTGTTTTGAACGGTTCCACTCGTTTTGACTTTACCAATTATTTTGAAGTGATGCCGGCACATAAACTGGAGACAGCGCTGTGGGCAGAAGCAGATCGCATGAAAGGCTTAAAGATCACACAGGAAAATCTTACCAACCAGCAGGGTGTAGTAAAAAATGAGGTAAAAGTGAATGTGTTGAACCAGCCCTATGGTGGATTCCCCTGGTTGGATATGCCACAATACGCTAATAAAAACTGGTTTAATGCACACAATTTTTATGGCGACCTGGCCGACCTGGATTCTGCAAAGCTTGAAGATGTAGATGCTTTCTTCAAAACCTTTTATGCGCCGAATAACGCAGTCTTGGTTGTATCCGGAGATTTTGAAATAACAGAGGCGCAGAAATGGATCAAACAATATTTTGAAAAAATCCCGGCTTCTCAATTACCTGCCAAGCCCGATCTTACCGAACCTGTACAGGAAAAAGAACAACGCTTTACCAAGCCTGATTCGCTTGCAAAAAAACCAGCACTGGCAGTAAGTTATAAAATGCCTGAACGCAATACACCAGAGTATTTTGCCATGGGTTTGATTGACCAGATTCTTGGACAAGGACAGGACAGCAGGTTATACCAGGCACTGGTTCAGCAAAAAGGGTATACCAGCGGAGTAAACGCCGGTATCAACATCGGGCTGGGTAATATGTTTGATTATAATGGCCCCATGCTGTGGACCTCCAGTGTTATTCATGATGCTACTGTTCCGGCAGATTCTATCATACGTCAGTACGACCTGGCTATCGCAGATATTATGAACAACACCACTAATGAAGACCTGCAACTGGCTATGGTTAAAATGCGTTCAGGATTATATGATGCCATGGGTAATTTTTTTGGCATAGGCAAAATAAACCTCCTGGCCTGCTTTGCTTTGTTTGATGATAACCCGGCCCGCATTAATTCGCTTGAAAGCGAATTTAAAAAAGTAACGCCGCAGCTCATACGTAAAACTGCTCAGCAATATTTAAGTTCCAAAAACAGAACAATTTTAATTATTGAACCAAAAGCTTCCAACTAATGATCAACAATAAATTATTGATAGCAGCCGCTTTATTGCTTTCATTAGCACAGCCGGCCTTAGCACAAAAACAAACTCCGCCTGCAGGTGGTAAAGCCAAAGATTTTAAACTTTCCGATAAAAAAGTTCAAACACATCCCAATGGCCTTAAAACGATGATTGTTCCTTACGGTACCTTACCGAAGGTGAACATAAGTCTTATCGTTAAAACAGGTAATGTTCACGAAGCACCCAACCAGGTATGGCTTGCTGACCTGACAGGCCGGTTATTAAGGGAAGGAACAACCACCACGAATTTTGCTGCGCTATCTAAAAAAGTAGCTATGATGGGTGGGACCCTGAATGTGAATGTAGGCCCGGATCAAACCACCATTTCAGGATCAGTACTTTCAGAATATGCGCCAGATTTTATTAAACTGGTTTCCGACCTTGTAATGAACCCTGCATTTCCTGCTTCGGAAGTAGAACGTTTAAAAACCGATTTCAAACGCCGGTTAACAACTCAAAAAGCGGTGCCGCAATCACAGGCACAGGAGAAATTTTTTGCAGCCTTATACAAAGATCATCCTTATGGAACCATCTTTCCCACAGAGGAAATGATCAGCAGCTACACTGTACAAATGATCAAAGATTATTACAACGCCAATTTTGGGGCAAAACGTTCTGTATTATATGTTGTAGGAAAATTTGATGAGAAGGCAGTGGCAACAGCCCTTGCTTCTTCACTTACAAAATGGAAGCCTGGCCCGGAAATTTCTTACCCGCCTGCAAATCCCCAGCCTGTACAGGACACCTTGGTAGTTGATCGCAAAGGAGCTCCCCAGACTACGTTGATGGTGGGATTGCCGGTAGTATCACCAACCAACAAGGATTATGTTCCCCTGTTAGTAACCAACTCTCTTTTAGGAGGTGCGTTTGGTTCCCGTATTACAACAAATATCCGCGAGAACAAAGGATATACGTATTCTCCATTCAGTACAGTTCTCAATCGGAAAGGCAGTTCAATCTGGTACGAACAAGCTGATGTTACAAGTGAGCATACCATTGATGCTTTGAATGAGATTGAGAGAGAGATCAAACGATTGCAGACACAACCACCAGCGAAAGAAGAACTGGAAGGCATTCAGAATTATTCTGCCGGACTTTTTGTATTACAAAATTCAACACCCGCTGGCATCATCGGGCAACTGAATTTTTTAGATCTACATGGTTTAGATGACAGCTACCTGAATAATTATGTACAAAACATTTACAAGGTAACACCAGAGCAGGTATCACAAATGACAAAAAATTATATCGACTACAACAAAATGACAAAGGTGATGATCGGCGATAAGGAAGGCCTTCAAAAACAAGTTGAAAAGGCCAAAGCAACACCAAGAACTTTTTGATCTTATTTGCAAAATACATTCAGAAAACCTCCTTATAAAAAAGGAGGTTTTTTATTCAAAATAGGCTGCAGGCAAAAGCAACTTAATTTTATAACATGGTCCACATGGTTCAACCTGGCATTTCTTCTATTTTAAAAGATGCATCATCATATGCTGGTAAAAATTTAGCCCTTGTTACCAATGATGCCGCACAAACTCCTTGCAAAAGAAAAAGCAGGATAGCCTTATTAGATGCCGGTTTCCAATTGGTAAAACTTTTTTCACCGGAACATGGCGTTACCACCTCCGGGGTTGATGGTGTTTTTCAACCCAACTCTGTGGATGTTGCAACAGGTTTACCTATATTAAGTTTATATGGAGACCAACTGGCACCCACTTCAACAGATCTGGAAGATGTTGATTATGTTTTTTTTGATATACCCGATGTGGGCTGCCGGTTTTATACCTACCTCTGGACGCTGACCTATACTATGGAAAGTTGTGCAGTAAATAATATTCCCATGGTGGTACTGGATCGCCCTAATCCAATCAGCGGCAACTTTTTACTGGCCGAAGGCCCGGTGTTAGACGAAGTTGAGTGTAACTCATTTATTGGAAGATGGTCCATTCCCCTAAGACATTGCTGTACGTTGGGTGAGTTGGCCCTTTATTTTGCTGCAACCAGGACTCCTTCTTTACAACTGGATGTAATACCGGTAAAGAACTGGAACCGTTTGGATATAATGCCACACGAAGATTTTATTCCAACATCACCGGCTATTCAGAATATTGAAGCAGCCTTACTGTATCCAGGAATGGGTTTACTGGAAGGAATTAATGTGAATGAAGGCCGCGGAACTGAAAAACCATTTTTGATATGCGGCGCACCCTGGATGGATGCAAACGAACTTCAACAGGCTTTTGAAAAACAGCCATGTAATGGCATCTCCTCCAAACCGGTGAGTTACAAACCAGTTGACGGTTTATATAATGGAGAGCAGTGTCACGGTCTGGAATTTAATATTACCGATACCATGCATGTCCGGCCGGTAAACTTCGGAATACATTTGATTCAAACAATAACAACACTATATCCTGCTGATATTAAAGAAAGATTATACAAAACAAGAGCTCATCCTTCCGGCAGTCAGCACCTGGATAAATTATTAGGTCTTAAAAATGCGTTTCAAAAAATACTACGCGGGGAACCCATCGATACTTCATGTAGTGAATGGAAAGAAATAATGAAACCCTTTTTATTATATGGTTAAGGTTTAATGCTGTTTGTTTATAGGAGATTTTAATGATTCAAAAGCAAGTTGAGAACAAAACCAATTCCGCAAAAACATACGTCTTCTTTTTCCCCTATTGGAACAAAAATATGATTGCCATTCCCAAAACTCCACCTGCAACTGAAGCAACTGCATCCATAAAATCATAATGACCATGACCTGTAAACTTTGAATATAATTCAAAGCCATAACTGACCGATACAACAATTGCAAATACAATAAGAGTTGCTACAATCACAGTAAAAGGCAAAAAGGTAATGGCTGTAATTTGTAAAACAGCACCCATCACTATTCCGGCAAAAAAATGTTTCCATTTGTCAGGCGCTATTTTAATGGTCATGCTTATTGGTTATAATGTTCGTGCAAACTAATTCAAAAACTGTGCAACTTGGTTATCCATTATAAAATTGCTCCCATACTTTTTGTAGGGTACTGATGCTCATCCAGCTC
>DASTMJ010000070.1:0-3484 GCA_035714205.1 Flavisolibacter sp.
TGTAATAACGGCTGGTTGCATTTTATCTTTCATAGATCCTGAATGAAAGTTTTTTACCACGCCAATCACATTCATTGGGAAATTACCAGGAATATAAACGCGTTTTCCTATGGCATCATCGGCATCTTTCCAGCCAAACGATTGAACGGCCAGTTCATTCAGTACAATAGTATTTGTATCCTTGACAGAGCTGAAATAGTGGCCTGCCACAACAGGTATCTTAAAGGTGCCCGTATATTTCTCATCACACATTAGCAGTTCCGCGTTCAGTGCATCGGTAGAATCGGCGCCTTCTTTATAAACCGGCATTGTCCCGTTCTCCCAGCCATTTGGTACCTGGTAAGATAGTGAAACAGCACTCACCTGCGGGAGCCTTTCAAACTCATTGCGTATGGTTTGCATACGCTGTACGCCAGCATCAGACCAGTCCCTTGGGACCTGCGCAGAAACAACAAATGATTTATCGAAACCCAGATCCTTTGTAAAAAAAAGACGTACCTGTTTGGTTATGACGAAGGCCCCTATAAGAACAAGAGAAGCAATAAAAAACTGGAAACCAACCAGGAACTTTCGCAATAGTATCTTATCTGTGGATTTTAATTTCCCTTTTAACGAGTCCACCGTTTTCTGGGCAGATAATACGAGTGCGGGATAAAAGCCTGCCGAAGTTCCTACAAGAAAAACAACCGCCAGAGGAATGAATATAAAAGACCCTGTAAATGCAGATAGTGATTCTATCTTCTTGCCAAGAATATCCGAAACATAAGGTCGGGCAACTTCGTAAATTCCCAATGCCAGAATTGTTGCCATCAACACCAGGAGGGTCGACTCTGTCAGGAACTGGAGAATTAATTGTTTTCTTTTTCCACCCATTACTTTTCTGACACCGATTTCCCTCAACCTGCCAGAAGATTTTGCAATAGAAACATTTACAAAATTCACTATCGCCATCACCAAAATAAAAAAAGCTATGGCAGAAACTGTAAACAGCATTTTTTTTACCAGGCCCTTATCTTTTTGCAGGTAATAATTTTCCAATGGTACCAGGTACGGATGCATGTGTGCGGAAACCTGTGAAGGGGCATTTTTCTTTAAGAGACTTTCCATTGGTTGAACCAATGTCTCAGGATCAACCCCTTTTTGCAACTCAACATAAGCTGCAATATAAATATTGTTCCATGCATCTAAATTCCTTCCAAAAAATTCCATTGAGCTTACTGGTATAAAAAAGGCATTGTCATTTTCGGCATTCACGTTCGTAATAGAATTCTCTTCAGGGTATTGCATTACACCTGTTATGATAAAATCATGTCTTGTTCCTGAAAAGCTTTGAATGGTCAGTGTTTCTCCCACTACATCGGTTCGGCCAAAGTACTTCCGGGCTTTATCTTCCCGGATCACAACAGAGTAAGGTTGCGTTAATGCCGATGAAGCATTCCCATGCAATAGTTGAAAGCCGTACATATGTAACAACGTGCTGTCTCCTACCTGTAAGCCTTCACGAAATACCTTATCGCCTTTAGACACATTGGAGGTGATCCCATCCCAGCGGTAATAGTTTTTTATAAGTGAAGGATATTGTTCTTTTAATGCTTTTGCCAGCGGACCCGAGGTAGTGAGTTCCAATCCCATGTCTGCTTCGGTCCACTTACTCTGAATGATGTATTGGTTTTTATAGTTGCTGAGTTCTTTATTAACCCTTGTCTCTTTCCATGCATAAACTCCTATCAATAATGCAAAGGCCAGGCCCACAGAAAGTCCTGCACTATTCAAGGCAGAATAAAACAGGTTGTTCCTGATATTCCTCCACCCAACTACTATAAAATTTTTAAACATTCATGTAAGAATATAAAGTGTTCAATTTGTTTATGGAATCATTCCGTTCGCAAATTTTTTACGGGGTTTGCCATAGCAGTTTTAAAAGCCTGCAGGGATATGGAAACAAATGCAATGATCAATGTGATGACACCGGCACCAGCAAATACCCACCATTGAACAGGTATCCGGTATACAAAATTACCAAGCCATTTATTGCCTACATATAAAGCAATAGGTGTTGCAATGATAAACGCAATGAAAACCAGCTTCATGAAATCTTTTGCTACCAGGGTGAGTATGTTACCGATTGTAGCACCCAGTATTTTCCGGATACCTATTTCTTTGGTTCGTTGCACCATGGTATAAGCTGTCAAAGTAAATAAGCCAAGGCAAGCTAATGCCACAGCTATAATAGCAAAAGCACTGAATACGCTGCCGGTTCGCTGTTCTGTTTTATAAAGGGAATGATACGATTCGTCCAGGAAGTGATACTCAAACGGCCGATGTGGTACCCTTTCTTTCCATATTTTCTCAAGATGCGAAATAGCCGATGGGATGTTACCCGAAACTTTCACAAACAGGGAACGAACCAAACTCTTATCCATAAAAATAACCAGCGGACCTATAGCTTCGTGAAATGACTTAAAATGAAAATCTTTTACTACACCCACTACCGGCCCTTCGGTTCCTTTATCTACAATTTTACCAATAGCATCTTGCGGAGTCCATCCAAGGGCTTTTGCCGCTGACTCATTTAAAATGTAATGATGGTGTAGGTTACTTCCTCCGCCGGAAGTATCAAATTGTAAAACGTCAGTTTGATTGAATTCCCTGCCTGCCAGGATAGTAAGGTTCATTGTTTTTACAAAATCTTCATCTACTGGTATGGCGTTTACTGAAATCCTGTCTTTTTCACCAGTACCATTTCCTTTGTTCAACCCGTCGCCCCAGTCGATGTGTGTAGGTTCCTCGTAAGCCCCGCTAATCGATTTAATATTTGAATTGGTTGCCAGGGCCTTTTTTATGTCATCATATTTTTCTAAAAAAGGTAGGTCAACCGGCAGTACAATCATTTGTTCTTTATCATAGCCCAAATTTTTGCTTTGAATAAAATGCAACTGCTGGAGAATGATCACCGTGGTCACTATCAAAAAAATGGATATAACAAACTGGAAAACGATCAGCGATTTTCTTAAACCCGCGGACCCGGTAAACCGAAATCCACATTTAAGGATATTGATTATTTTTCCTTTCGATAGAATTAAGGAGGGATAAGCTCCCGCAGCAAAGGTTACCAGCAGGGTAAGCATCAAAAGGGAAAGGAGCATGTACGGGTGAAATAATAAAGAAATTTCCAGCGATTTTCCTGACAACTGGTTAAAATACGGCAACAACCAGATAGATAAGGCCAGGCCAATAATAACAGAAAAGACTGTTAGTAAAAATGATTCAGAAATGAATTGCCAGAACACCTGTTTCCTGTCTGCACCCAGCACTTTACGCATACCAACTTCAGCACTGCGACCTGCTGACTGAGCGGTGCTTAAATTTGTGTAATTGACACAGGCAATAAGCAGGATCAGCAGAGCTACCGCGCCAAGTACATAGATATAAATAATATTGCCATTTGGTTCGAAACCGTCAAGATCAGAATACAGGTGAACAC
>DASTMJ010000071.1:0-4929 GCA_035714205.1 Flavisolibacter sp.
AAATCAGAATGGCATATTAAAAACCGGGAATCTTCAGCGGGTAACCACTAGCCTGAATTTAAACCCACTATTGTTAGACGGGCATTTGAAGATTGACTTTAATGTAAAAGGGTCATTTACAAAAACCAGGTTTGCCAACACAAGTGCGGTGTGGGGTGCTAACCAGTTTGATCCCACACAACCTGTGTATTCCGGGAAGGATCGTTATGGTGGTTATTGGGAAAGATTGGATCCTTTGAATACAAATACAGGCCTGGCGGCTTTGTCTCCAAAAAATCCAGTTGGCATGCTGATGCAGCAACGCAATATTGGAAATGCTAACAGGTTAATTGCCAATGCCGCCATTGATTATAAGCTGCATTTTTTCCCTGATCTGCATGCAATTGCAAATGCAGGTTATGATTATTCAAAAGGATATGGAGATATTACCGTTAACGACAGCGCTGCCATGGCTTACAAATCCTTTACCTCTGCGGATGGTTCTGTGCATGGCGGCCAGCGATCGCATTACCAGACAAACATCGATAATTCATATGCCAACTTTTATTTGAATTATATAAAAAGTCTTAATCAAAAAAACAGGCTTGAAGTAATGGGTGGAGTGGAATACCAGAATTATTTAACAACCAATTACTTTTTCAAATCGTATGCATATGACACGGCCGTCACCTCTTATCCGCAGTACCCATTTGATAAGCCGCAAAACAGGTTGATGTCTTTTTTGGGACGTGTTAATTATTCATTTAACAATGTACTTTTCATAACGGCATCTCTCCGCAGGGATGGGTCTTCCAAATTTGTTGCAAAAAATCGCTGGGGTAATTTTCCTTCGGCAGCCCTTGCCCTTAATTTATATGAGGCCACAGGACTTAAAAGCTGGACTGCACTCTCAAATTTAAAACTGCGATTGGGCTATGGCGTTACCGGTCAGCAGGATGGCATTGGCAATTACGACTATATTTCTTATTACGGGTTGAGCGATGTAAGAGCCCAGTACCAGTTTGGCGATACGTTTTATCAAATGTTCAGACCGGGAGGCTATTATGCCAATCGCAAGTGGGAACAAACGGCTACGTCAAACATAGCAGTTGATTATGGATTCTTCTCCAACCGTATTTCCGGTAGCGTTGAATTTTATTATAAAAAGACAACCGATTTATTGAACCAGATCACACAACCTGCTTTTACCAATTTCAGTAATACCATTGTGGCAAATGTGGGAAGCATGGAAAATAAAGGTGTTGAATTTTCTATCAATCTTCAGCCGGTAAGAACCTCCGATGTTTCCCTGGATGTTTCTTTTAATGCGACGTATAATGAGAACAAGATTACAAAGCTGACGATCAATGAAATCCCCGGTTTTGTGAATCAAATTGCAGGTATTGGTGGTTTAGGTGGTGTGCAAGCCAATGCCGTTGGTTATGAAAGAGGTTCTTTTTACGTATTTAAGCAGGTATATGATAAATCTACCGGCAAGCCCATTGAAAATTTGTATGAAGACCTGAATAGGGATGGGATTCTAAACAGCAGTGACCTGTTCATTTTTAAATCAAGCATTCCAAAATGGTTCTTTGGTTTTAGCACTAATCTGAATTATAAAAAACTGAGCGCAGGTTTCACTATGCGTGCAAGCACCGGAAACTACCTGTTTAATAATGTGGCTACCAATGGTGCCATCAGCAAGTTTTTATTTGCCTCATATTTGTCTAACCAGAGTTCTGATGTTTTAAATACAAATTTCCAGGGTACCGGTGAGTTTTACCAATCAAATTACTACGTTCAAAATGCTTCGTTCTTAAGAATGGACAACATCAATATTGGGTACAACGTGGGCAAGGTTTCAGGAAATGCTAACCTGCGTCTTAATGCCGGCGTGCAAAACGTATTTACCATCACAAAGTACAAGGGATTGGATCCGGAACTGAATGGGGGTATCGATGACAATCAATATCCAAGACCAAGAACCTTTACTGTGGGCCTGGGTCTAGATTTTTAAATCTATTAATAATTGCATTATATGAATAAACATATTTCAATACACTTTTTAGTTTTAATGCTCTGTGCATTAAGCTTTACTTCCTGCAAAAAAACACTGGACTTAACACCCACCAACGGGGTTACTGTTGATGTAGCCTACAGCACTCCTGCAGGATATAAACAGGGATTCGCAAAATTGTATGGTGCGTTTGCTCTAACAGGTAACCAGGGAGCTGCGGGCCAACCCGATATTGATCCAAGGACCATTGATGAAGGTAACTCCGATTTCTTACGCATGTTTTGGAACGTGCAGGAGTTAAGTACAGACGAGGCTATTGACAACGCATCGTGGAATGGAAATACAGACGCTGGTTTACATGATTTTCATAACATGAACTGGTCAGCTGGTAATCCAATGCTGGTAGGTTTATATGTTCGTTCCGCCTACCAGATTTTGCTGTGTAATGAATTCATGCGTCAATGTTCTGATGATAATTTGTCCAAAAGAGGAATCTCGGGAAGTGATGCTGAAACAATTAAATCATACATCCCCGAAGCACGGTTTTTAAGAGCATTTCAATACTGGGTTTTAATGGATTGTTTTGGTAACCCTGCCTTTGCTACAGAACTGGATGCCATTGGTTCAACAATGCCAAACCAAATCAAGCGCAGTGATTTATTTAATTACGTGGAGTCTGAACTAAAAGATATTTCAACAATTCTGCCTGCACCCAGAACAAATGAATACGGAAGAGCAGACCAGGCAGCTGCCTGGGCTTTACTAGCCCGTATGTACCTGAATGCCGAAGTTTATACAGGAACAGCAAGGTATAATGATGCCATAACCTATTCCAGAAAAGTTATTGATGCCGGTTACAGCCTGGAAACTAATTATAACTGGTTGTTTTTAAATGACAATTATCTGTGTACCAACGAATTTATTTTCACAATTAATTACGATGGACAAAACTCTCAGAATTTTGGCGGAACCAATTATATTGTTTGGGCTGGTTCCAATTCCGATGTGGGACTTAATGTAGTTGGCGTTACAGGTTGGGGGGGTAACCGTACAACTAAAAATCTCCCTAATTTATTTCCTGATTATTCGGGCTCCATTGACAAGCGTTCCAATTTTTATACCAATGGCCGCGAAATAGAGATCGTAGACCGCATCTCAGATGGTTTTGTTGTAACTAAATTCAAAAATATTAACAGGGATGGTTCATTAGGTTACCAGTTAAAAGACCTTGGCGTGGGTATTGACATGCCACTTTTCAGGCTGGCAGAACAGTATCTTATTTATGCCGAGGCAGTTGTTAGAGGTGGTGCGGGTGGAGACCTTACAACAGCATTACAATACATGAATGCACTTCGTACAAGGGCTTATGGAAATACGAACGGAAACATCAATGGGTCTCAGCTGAATTTGGATTTCATCATTGATGAAAGAGCCCGTGAATTGTATTGGGAAGGTCATAGGCGTACGGACCTGATCCGGTTCAAAAGGTTTGTTGAGTCGACATACCTGTGGCCGTGGAAGGCAAATATTGCCAATGGTGCTGGCGTGGCGGCTTATCGTACTTTATATCCCATTCCATCTTCCGAGGTTAGCGCCAATAATAATCTGATTCAAAACCCCGGTTATTGATAACAATGCAATTGCTCAATATGAAAAATAAAATCTCATTTATATTCCTGTCTTTTTTGCTATTGATGATGATATCATGCAGTAAGGAAGAAAATATAATTTATTACGAAGGAGGAACTCCTCCGGTACTCTCGGCATCCTCTTCGGAACCTCTCGTTTTGGTTATTGGTAATGCAAACAGCTCTGCTGTTCGTTTTGATTGGACCAATCCTAATTACAATTTCACTACCGGTACCAGTTCGCATGATGTAAGCTATACATTGCAGGTAGACACTGCAGGTTCCAATTTTACCAATTCACGAAAACAGGAGGTTTCCATATCGAAAGATCTCAGCAAAACATTTACAGTTAAAGAACTGAATAGTTTATTCGGTGTGTCGAAGCTGAACCTGGCAGAAGGTATGCCGCACAATGTAGAGTTTAGGTTGAAGGCCAGCCTGGCGGGTGGTGCGGCGGCATTGTATTCTAATGTTGTTACACTGGAGATTACACCTTACCTGGACGTGGCAGTGCCGGTGCCCGCAACCGGTGAGTTATGGGCAACAGGCGATGCCTTCGCTTCGGGATGGGCCAACCCTTTAGCCGATCCCTACGATGTCAGCCAAAAATTCACACGCATATCCAATACACTATATGAACTCATAGTTGACATGCCTGGCGGAGGGAATTACAAGATTCTCCAGGATAATGGTAGGTGGGATACTCAATATCATATGTTGTCAGGTGGAACGTGGTCTGGTGGTGATTTTGAAAAAAAAGATGCAGATCCGGGTTTCCCGGGGCCATCTGTTGCAGGTACCTATAAAATCACGGTCGATTTCATAACCGGTAAATACACGGTTGTCAAACAATAACAATAACCCATAATTATAGTGTTATGAAAAAATTTGTCTCAATACTTTATTTTTTGACCGGGTCTGTCCTGTTCTTTGGCGGATGTACGAAAGTTGATAAATTGCCTTATTACGAAAAGGGTACCCCGGTTACGCTAACTGCATCTGCTACAACTGTGGCCCCGACGCTTGCTGATTCTTTAAGTCCTGTTGTTAGTTTTTCATGGACAAATCCAAAATATGCAACAGATACCACTAATTATAAGTTTATTGTGGAATTGGATACAGCGGGCAGAAATTTTTCCAATTCATTCAAGAAGGAAGTGGTGGGGCATCTTTCAACCAGTTTTACTGGCCGTGAATTGAATGACATCCTGCTGAATTACGGCTCTGCGCTTGGCGTTCCAAGTACACTTGATGTCAGGATCACATCTTCTGATCTCAATAACAACGAAAAATATCTTTCAAACA
>DASTMJ010000072.1:0-2988 GCA_035714205.1 Flavisolibacter sp.
TATTTGTTATAATGATCTGCCTCAGCAGAGGCTCCTTCAATGTTTCAGCCGGGTTACCTGTAAAAAGGCCATGCGTGGCCAATGTATATACCTGTTTAGCACCCTGGTTCTTACAAGCGGTAACCGTTCTACCAATGGTGCCCCCCGTACTGATAAGGTCATCAATAATAACAACAGTTTTACCTTTTATATCACCAGTAATTGTTTCCCCCGATACCTTGCCTCCACTCCGGTATTTTTCCATCAGGGCAAACGGCAATTCCTGTTTCCATAATGCATACATTGCCTCTGATAATTGTTCGGCTCTTTTTACACCCCCAAAATCCGGCGAAAGAATGACAAGTTTCTCTTTTTTTAATATTGCAAACAGGTAATCGGCAAAAAGTTTCTTGGCTTCAAGATTCTCAGCAGGTATATTAAATGCATTTTGAAAAGCCTGCAGGTTGTGTACATCCATGGTCACCACTCCATCTGCCCCCGATGCTTCAATCAACCGGGCTACATAACGTGTTGTAACAGGGTCTCTGGATTTAGTTCTCCTGTCTTTCCTGGCATAACATAAATACGGGATTACAGCCGTTACTTTTTTTGCAGATGCATCTTTTAATGAACTTATGAAAAATAGAAGCCTGCATAATTTATCATTCACACTATGTTGATCATCACTATAAAGTGAATGAATAACAAATACATCCTGGTTGCGTACATTTTCAAGAGATCTTGTTTTATGTTCGCCATCTTCAAACTCTCTTTCCTCATGCAGACTAAGTTGCAGGTTGAGTTGTTGTGCAATTAATAATCCAAAATCTTCGCTGCCTTTCAGGGCAAATAATTTCATTTCTATATTTTTTCTGAAATGGTCACTTCACAAGATTCGATACGATCAGATTTTCTATCCAAATAATTAGTTTCTGGAAGTCAACTCGTATTTAACACCATCAGTATCTCGTCACTTTATTTAAATGCGATTGTTTTTGTTAGCAATAAACTAAAGGTATTTTTAATACAATACGCCGGATAATGACGGTGCTCAAACAATTGGGTGACAGTCATCAAAATTTTTAATAAAGAATGTATTACCAGTTGAAAAAATAATCGACTACCGTCAAATGAATTTGGAAGAAATTCATCCCATGAAGTGATCATTGTTGATTATGAGCAAGGTTTGATAAAACAAGATGAAAAACCCGAAAATTATTATAGATATTATTCCATAAGTAAATTCAGGTGATCAAGGATCTCATGTGATGAAGAAATACCGTTTTTGCGCCACACAATATTTCCTTCCCTGAACACAATAAGTGTTGGCACTGTGTATACCTGGTAAGCATCAGCAAAAGATTTATCTTCATCTATGTTGATGCGTAAAATAGTTGCCCGGTCCCCCGCTGTTTCTTTCACCTGTTGCAGAACAGGAATGAGCAATTCGCATGGTTTACACCAATCGGCATAATATTCAACTACTACAGGTTTATGCCCTTGTATGTGTGATTCAAAATCCATATCTCTCAGATTTCTGATTCCAAATAATCTCCGTAATGTGTTTCTTCATTAACGCCTGATTCATTCCTTCCCTTTTCATTTTGCTCTTTCAAACTCAGGTTTCCTTCGTCGGTTATTTCAGTCCATTGATCTTTACATTTTTTAAACACATTGGCTATTAAAAAAAATTCATCCCTCAGCAATTTGCCTAATTGCACAGCCGACATATCACCATAGACTTCCAGCGTGTCAGATTTGTGTGATTCTTTCCATCCGCCAAGTGGATGTAATTCAACTTTCAAAAAAGGAAAGAAAAGAGAGAACTCCTCCTCAATATCTTTGATTTTTGTGTTTTCATCCAATTGAATGATCATAAAAAACATTTAGTTCGTCAATTTGCACTAATCTCCAGTTATGAAAAATGACCACCATCAGCAAACTCACTGATATAATAGTTGGAACTGCTCTAGTTTTTAATTGATATGCTTACAACCAGGTGTTGTACTCACACTCTGTAATAATGGGTAACTTCATTTTATACGATCCTTATGTTGTATTCAATCCTGAATATCTTTTTTTTCGTTTTTCATACCACTTTTACAGTGTTTAACATTACAGGGTGGATGTTTCGTAAAACAAGAAAGCTCAATTGGATCACTCTCATGCTTACAGCTATTTCATGGTTTGGCCTCGGTATCTGTTATGGATGGGGTTATTGTTTTTGTACAGACTGGCACTGGGCGGTAAGGGAAGAATTAGGTTTACATGATCAGCGGCGATCCTATATTCATTTTCTTTTATTAAAACTAACCGGTATGGATTTTAATGAGGAACTGGTAGAAAAGCTTACGCTCTACTTTTTTATAGTCAGCTTGGTTATTAGCACCTTGCTCAACATCAAGGATTGGAAACAAAAAAGAAGCTTACTGAAGCAAAACTCTGGTGTTCATGTTTAGTTACGTTGAATGAGAGTATAGTATTAACATGCCGGGAGAAGGTTATCAAAATTCAAACATTATGTGACAAACATAAATACGATCTCCAAAAGCAAGTTGTAAAAAGGCCGTTTAGAAATGAATACCGGTTCTTATGGCCAGGCCATCATATGTGGATTGTTCAAATCCCTCAAATGAAAACTGAGAATACCCTAAAGTTATAAACGGACTCACCCTGCTCCTGGTAGTGAAACCTACACCACCGGCTATCACCATGGTAAAACCGCCTTTCAAATCCTCACCGAAACCTCTTCGCCCATGCTTATAAAATCCATATCCGGGTTCAAATAATATAACGGGATAGGTTTTTCTGCTTCTATAACCCGGCATTACCGTAAACCGCGCCGCAACAGGCACATAAGCTTTCGAAAGGTTTTTAAATTTGATAACACCGGCAGACAAACCAAGATAAAAACCGTTAGCAATTTCACCATTTCCATTAAAATGAACACCAATTCCTTCACCCAAACCTTTATCCGGGAAATCAAAACTCATGGCAAATCCTAAAACA
>DASTMJ010000073.1:0-3780 GCA_035714205.1 Flavisolibacter sp.
GCCGCGTTATTTGGGTCAGCCCAGGTATAACTCATCCACATGATACCTGTGGCATATCCCAAAACTCCAAATACAAGTCCTGCAACCGCAAATTGACGGGAATATATGTCATATTTCAAATTGGGTTTGTATAACAACTTCACCGCATACACTACAGACACTATAAAGAATATCATCATCGCAAACCACATACACACATGAAAATATAGATTGCGGATCGTTTCTTCTAGCTGGGGCAAATCAGGCACCCTGCCAAGCAGCCCTGCCACAAAAGTGTAAGTCAATAAAAGTACACAGGCTATTTTCCACCAATTTTTTTTCATACGCTTCAAAATTCTAATCAGACTTTTATAACGGCCCCGAAACGCACCGGGGTGTATCAGGTTTATCTTCGGTTAAACCATACTATTTTCAATAACTTCTTCTTGTAAATCATCCGGGCATCCACCAGGTATAGCTTCCTTAGCTGCCAGCAATAACTGGTAAAACCTGGCAGTTGTTTCATTAAGTAGTGATTCAGCCTTTTCTTTAGAAATCTCTAGGCATCGTGCCAGGTCCTGTTCACTAAAACCCTGCATGGTAGTAAGATGAATGATAATCCTGTTTGAAAGAGGCAATTGCGCCATTGCCGTGTCAACATTCTGTGGCAACATCCCGCCTTTGTAGTTTCCGGCTTTCATCTTATTGAATATTTCCAATGAATCGGAGTATGGAAAATAAGAGAGCTTCAGATTTTTTCTGAAATATTCAAAGGCTGCATAAATCATCATTTTTTTGATCCATAACTTAAAGTCTTCCGGCGGGTTGCCGCTGTCTGTATGAAATTGATGAATGTATTTAACAGCCTTCTTAAACCCCAGTTTCACTATGTCCAGCTGTTCAAACCTATTGCAACTATACTCAGCACAAATGCCTTTTGCATAATCAAAAAAAGAATCATACAGCAACTCCTCTGCTTCTTCCGGGTTCAACCGGCATTTTCTAATAAGCAACGACAAGTTTCCCCGCCTGGCCATACTTTATCTGTTTTAATGATTTTGCGTTAATTCTTTTATAGATTAGCCAAACAAACACTATCTGAAATTTTTCGTTTGCTAATAACTTATGCCCTGTTTTAAAACAATAGATCAAAGTGACTTAAGATATTCCGCCAGGTCTTGTTTCTCCGATGATGTCAAATTCAAACTCTTAAAATTGTTATAATGATCTATCACATCAGGGATGGTTGCAAACCTGCCATCATGATAAAAACCGCCTTTTGCTCTGGCAAATAATCCTTCTAATGGTGGTGTTCGGTATTTGCCGGTTGGAGAACGTTTCGCTTCAAAATCATCAATACCAATTTCTGCAGGGGTCTTCAATATAGTGGTTGTATTTGCATATGTCTGTGGTGAGTGGCAGGATGCGCATTGCGCCTTGTTTATAAACAGGGCTTTGCCACGGGCTGCCGCCGCTACATCAAAACTCCCGGCCGGCGGTTTGGGGGCAGCTATTGAATGTTGGTATGCTTTTAATGCTGGTAGTTTAGATGTAATAAGGTCTGGTGTATTTGTTACGTTGAAAAAACCATTTTCAACTGCAATAGGATATTTAATCGGGTCGTTCAATCGTGCGTCTGAAAAATTACCCTTGCCATGCATTTCCAGGTTGGCCACAAATGCATTCCAGTAGCTGATATCGCCCCAACCGGTATAAGTGGTAAGTGATACATCTTTCAACCCGAATGCAGCAGGTATAAGATTGGCTGCCACAGTGCCATTTGGCTGAAGTGCTTTTCCATCCATAAATAATGTTGCTCCAAATTTACCCGGCCCCCACATGCCAAGCACAGTACGCAACGTTTGTTCATCAACATGCAACATATCTGCAATAGGCTGTGCGTTGTCTGTTAGTGAAATGATCGTACCCACGTTCAGATCCCTGTTAGGCCATCCATCCAGCCGCTTACCTATGCCTGGTGCAAATGAATCATCTACTGTGGAATGACATGCTGCACAGGTGATGCCAATTGATTTTAAGGAACCGTTCTCGTTAAACGTACCTTTAACTCCCACAACCGAATTTAATTTTAAAAGTGCCAGGGTTGTTGCAGGGTCATCTAAATCAACCGCTCCCGATTGAATACCTGCCACTATGTTGGCTGGCAATGCTTCTGCATCTACTTTTAAGCCCACAGCCAATGCTGTTTTCGGACTTACTCCGGCACCAAATCCGCCGTTTGCCGCACCGGCAACTGCCTTATCTATATGCAGCAGGTTACTCCAAAAATCTTCGTCACCAAAAGTATCAAACCGAAATATATCTTTTCCTTCATTGACTAATGTTTGATCGGGAACTTTAGGGTCATTATTGTCGTTCCCTTTTTTGCATTGCGTAAAGCCGACTACAACTAATAACATCAATGCTATAATTATCTGCTTTTTGTATATCATACTGAATTTATTTAATGATTAGTTTGCCTTACATGGGTATCCCGGCTACATATTTTTATTAGAGATTTGAACAACAGAAAGGTTACAGCAGGGACTGGGATTTTTTTATGTTCCGGGTAAAAATTTTTCACTTACCCTATGCCGGTAGTTCATAACGTAAAACCGGTTTTATCATATGGTTGATGTTTAAATTAAAATACAAACGTCCCGGGAGCAACGGGACGTTTTTCTCTGCTTTACCAAAACCAACCATAATCAACATAAACCAACTTGAAAATTGCCCCTCATAAAACCTTATTCAACAATTATCTTCCCTTTCATTACTGGGTGAAGGCTGCAATAATAATTCGCAGACTCTTGAACTTCAAGCGTCCAGCTTTGTTGTGATTGCAGTGGTGAGGAGGTCCATGCTTTTGTAGATTCTTCTGTAACATCATGAGCAACAATATCATGATTTATAAAATTCACCCTGTCTCCTTTTTTTACAGCAATTTCTGCAGGTGAAAAAACCATTTGACTTATTTCAACAGTGTGTGTTTGTGGCGCCCTTTCAATTACCTCACCTTCTCCTGTTTTCTCACCGGGGGAACTTGAACAACCAGCCAACATTATAAACAAGATAAAAACAGCGGTCCTTTGAAATATCCGATCCTGGTTTTTCATTTATTAATCATTTTTTGCAGCATTTCTGCATGTGAAAGATGTGTTTTTAATGCAGGTATTACATTTTGCAACAATGATTTTACCTCAGCATTTTCTGTTTCTGGAACAAGTATCGTTTCTATTACTGAAATAACAGCTTGATGATACGCCACTTCATTTTTGATATAGGTTTTGTCAAATGCCTTTCCCTTTTTAGAACGTAGCTCCTTTTTTGTTTTCTCAGCATCAGTCAGTAATTTTTTGGTAAGACTGTTCGTTTGCGGAGTAACATTCAGTTTTGTCACCAGCGCTACAGCCTGCGCAATAACCGCTTTATGGTCATTGATCATGGTCTTTGCAAAATTCAAAACATTTGCATTTTTCGATCTTGCCAACGCAATTTGTGCATAGTCAATATCAATCTGGTTTGCAGTTACTGCTATTGAAGCTACTTCAGGGTCTGATAGTTTAAGAGGTTGCTGGCCAATTGCCGGTACAGAGAACAACAATACAACGGCAACAGCAACTTTTTTTATGACAGTAATGGCTTTGTTTTTTTTCATTTCTATTTAGTTTGTTTGTAGTGAATAACAATTAGAGTAAACCGCCGAGGAAAGGTTACAGGGAATTTTATTTCCACTTTTTCAATCCGGTTTATGTAGTGCCAAACAATTTTACTTTGCAGGGTTCCTGTTTTATAATACTT
>DASTMJ010000074.1:0-7368 GCA_035714205.1 Flavisolibacter sp.
TGGAACGAAATGTTGCACAGCCAGTAGAGAAATTGAGGGATTGTTTACAGTCAGAAGCCCCGCTATTAAAGGCAGAAGCCATTAAACACCTTTGCCGGTTGGATATGAAAGAAAGTGAGATGGAACCTTTTATGCAGGATGACCATCCTATTGTACAAAAAGCTGCCATTACCGGCATTATTAAATTTGGAAATACAAACAGTGCAAAAAAAGCAGAAGAATGTTTACACCAGTTAATTTATTCCGATAGAGCAAGTGCCCGGCTTCGTGCTGCTCTGATTCTTCAGGAATTACCTGACAAGGTTTATAAAAATGAAATCGTGAAACTGATCGGCGATCCTGATAAGGAAGTAAAGGAAGAAGCATTTATAGCGGCTGGCAAAACAGGTGATGAAGATATGCTGCAGCAAGTATTGGATCATTTGAATGGCCATGAAAAAATTGTTATTGAAACCTTGTTTGTTGCAGGTGAAAAATCATTACCCTTACTGGAATCTTTCATACTCAAAAAAAAGTGCACTCAGCGTCAAACTGAAAGATTAATACGGCTAATAGGAAGGATCGGTGGAAATAAAGCACACCATGTATTGCTTAACCTGATGGATGGAGTAGTAGGTTATCCTCATGTCATCATTAAAACCTTTTACCATTCTGATTATACAGGTAGCCAGCAGCAAAGGATCTTTTTTGAAGAACAAGCCCGTAAATGTTTAAGCAATTGTGCCAGTATATTATACATGCAACAATTGCTGCTTCCACACCGGATAAAATACAAGTTGTTGTACGATTCGCTGGAACTTGAAATGAACAATTTAAAAGATAGCCTGCTTTATATTTTTGCGTTGTTATATGACAGGGAAAAAATAAAAGATGTTCGTTCTGCTTTTCAATCCGGGAAAAAAGAGGCAGTTGCCAATGCTATGGAGATCATTGAAATGACGGTTAAAAAAGAAATCGCTTTCCAGTTCAATATTATTTTCGAGGTAACTGATATAGAACATAAAACATTTGCCTTACGTAAGTTGTATTCCAGCAGTTTTTTTACTACTATTGAAAACATTTTAAGTTCAATTTTAGGAACAGAGGATTTCAAGTATAACTATTGGACAAAAGCATGTTCTATTTACACATCTAAAAAACAACATCATACTATAAACGCAAATCTCATCAGCCGGTATGCCGAAGCAGAGCATCCTTTGTTAAGTGAATTGGCCAGGTATTCTGCCTGAGATTAAAATTGTATATATGTCCACTTCAAAAAATGAACACCTGTTGTTGATTGAAAAAGTTTTATTACTTAAATCACTCAGCATATTTTCAGATACACCTGAAAATGTACTGGCCGACCTTGCTCCATTGATGCAGGAAATGGAACTGGAAGAAGGGACAGTGATTTTCCAGGAGGGAGACCTGGGCGATAGTATGTACATCATTCACCAGGGGGAGATAGAAATTTATAAATCAAAAACCACGCTTGCCATTTTAAAGGAAAAAGAAGTTTTCGGAGAACTTTCTTTGATAGATGCCGAAAGCCGCAGCGCTTCGGCAAGGGCTTATACGGACTGCTTTCTTTTTAAAATTGACCAGGAGCCTTTTTTTGAATTGCTTGATTCAAGACCTGAAATTGCAAAAGGGTTTTTGAAAATGTTATGCAAGCGTCTTCGTATTCTTAATGAAAAATTTGATAAACAAAAAATGTAATATTAACGTTTGATAGCCAGTTTTTTATTTTTCTCTCAAATCCTTAAATAAGGTTTTAACTAAGATTCAATGAGATACAAAAAGGTTTCAAATAATTATTGAACTTATCTGTTAATTACTCAAAATCATCGTAATTTTACTGTAGGGATAGGTGATATTACTTAGTAAATCTCGTATTTACCATAGTAGAAAAACAGAGCATAAATGCCATTGCTAACTCTGCTTCAACCTAATAGCTTTGTCCCAGAACCAACCGCAAGTTCTTCATCCAATCCGTTCCCACTTTGAACAAAATCCGGGAATCAGTTCTGTGGACTAATTGTCCCGTCCTTTTAAAACCTGGCTTAGTCCGGCAAACTAAAAAACGTTATATCTACGATATATAGTGCCCCGTTAAGGGAATAATGATTTAGGAAAACCGAGTTTAATTGACCTCTTTAAATTAAACAGTTTTTAGGTTTTCATAATTAGGATACGGCTTAAACGGGCTGAGGTTTCTACCCCAGCCCCCTTTTTTTAAGCGGATTGACCAATACCTGTTTGTTTAATGTGTCAAAAAATAAAATCTTGTATTAAGAATTTTTATTAATTTGTATTCAATTCCTCAATGATCTTCTGAAGGCCTAACCTATCTCATAATCTTTTTGAAAGGCAACAAAATGTAATCGGCGTACCGAAAAGCGCATGTGTATTCATTTTGTTTAACCTATAAATCTGTCAATTATGAGACAACTCTATTCCGTTTTTTTTGCTATGCTCTTTTCTTTGATGTGCTTATTCAGTACTGCACAAGACGTTACTCTGGTTTCAGCAGCTACATCCTTATCTTCAGATGACCCGAACGCAACCTGTTTTAGTCTTACTCCGGTGAACAGTATTCATGTTGCAGGGGCAGTTTGGAACAATGAAACAGTAGATCTTACCCAAAACTTTACAGTAACTACCAAGCTTTATTTTGGTGCTTCAGATGCAGCGGCAGATGGACTTGCTTTTGTTTTACAAACAAATGGTTCAGGCACTATTGGTATTGACGGCGGTGGACTTGGTTACTGGCAAATTCCGGGGCCTTCATTTGTGATTGAGTTTGATACCTGGCAAAACCTGGAAGCGCATTTTCTTACGGGTGATCCGGCCCAGGATCACATTGCCTTTATAAAAAACGCGGATCCTTTTCATGGTACAGGTAACACATTACAGGGGCCAACAGCATTTGCCAGCAACATTGAAGATGGTCTCTGGCATGATGCCGTATTTAGCTGGGATGCAGTTTTAAAAAGAATGTCCGTAACTATCTTTGGTACAACCTATTCTTATGATGGTGACATTGTAAACACCATTTTTGGAGGTAATTCCCAGGTGTATTGGGGTTTTACGGCTGGTACCGGTTCTATTCCCGGAAATATGCATGGTGTATGTTTAACTACACCACCGCCACCACCAGTGGATTGCGGGCCATTAAGAACGCAAACTCCGGGTGGATGGGGTGCGGAACCACATGGTAACAATCCCGGCAAATACCTGCACGATCATTTTGCAAGTGCTTTCCCAACCGGATTAATGGTTGGCATAGAGCCTGGCTATAGTGTAACCTTTACTTCTGCACAGGCTATAACTGATTATTTACCTGCAGGTGGAAATGCAAAAGCATTGACAAAGGATTATACCAACCCGCTGACAGCAGAGTTGAAAAACGTATTGGTAAACCATCTTGTTGCACTTACGCTCAGCGTGGGTTTTGATGCTGACGATGCGGATTTTGGAAGTGGTGGTGTTGAACTTGGTGATATGATCATTGGTTCTGGAGCATTTGCCGGATGGACAGTAAGCAACTTCCTTGCTGAGGCTAACAAAGTTTTAGGCGGTGGTACAAGTTCTTATACCGTACAGCAGGTTCTGGAAACAGCAGGTGCCATAAATGAAAATTACGTAGATGGGAAAATGGATGGTGGTTACCTGGATTGTCCTGAAGAAAACCAAACAGGACGCATGAGTCAGAGGCGTGCAATTTCAGAGATATCAGCAGTAGGTGCATTTGGTGTACAACCTAACCCAACTACTGGTTCTTTTGAATTAAGAATGAATGGAAAACAACCTGGTGTAGCTCAGGTACAAATTACAAATGCCAACGGTGCTTTAGTACAAAGCAGAACGTTAACCCTAAATAGCGGCCAGTCTGTACGTTTTGACCTAAGCGGGCAGAAAGCCGGTTTGTATATTGTAAGGTTGATAACAGAACAAGGTGTGCAAACACAAAAAGTAATAGTTCAGAAATAAAAAATCGTTTAGTGTTTATTATTAACGGGCTGCCTTTTTCAGGCAGCCCGTTAATTTTTCCACCTGTGTTAGATATCATGTAGGAATTAAAGAGTGTGATCTATTCATTTATCGTCACTATGACAAAACCCGGAGCTTTTCCGCCATACGGTAAAATGAAAGAATGATCATCGATCACCATTGTTGCGTACATTTTATAATCCCTGTGAAGATCAAGATTCAGTTCAATTTCTTTTATATTATTACCATCAGTTAAATAACCTTTTATAGCATATATCGATTTGCGAACACGGCTTTTGTTTAAAACAAAAACCTTATTTCCAAGTTCTATTGCAGGCAAACTCAATGAAGAAATTTCTTTACCAAGAGTAAAATAAGAGGATTTCATTTCTTTCAATGCAGAATCGATGAGAGAGGTTCTTATCAAATATTCACCCGAACGCTTCCGGGCCAGATCAATACAAACGATGTTATTAAGATTATTGAAGCCGGTATAAATAGTTCTAAACCCATCACCGGTTTTTAATTTTAAAGAATCTTCCAATACAGGGCTTGATAAGGGAAGATAGACGCTTGGTTTAAAATCCTGATCGATCTTCATTAAATAACAATATTCAGTCCGCTCAAACATTTCCAGCCCGCTTTCAATAAGTGACATCCGGTTTAAAACAAAAACATTTTTATTTTCGGAAATCAGGGGCTGCGTACCCATATAATACGAATCATCTGAACGAAGCTTCACAGATTGAATATTTCCCGTAGAAATATTCAATCTGTGAAGCAGTAATTCTTTTGGACGTTTTGGCAAGTCGATATCCCAATTCACATCTGTTCTTGATGTTGAATCTGTAGAGTTGTACTCCACCCTGGCCTTTTTTTTTAGTTCAGGTAATATTTGCTTTGCGGTTTCATGAACTAAAATAACAGAATCATTTATTGCTTTGAAATTGTAGATTTTAAGTGTATCTACCGTAATAGTTTGTTTGTGTTTCAGCTGAAATGCTGAATCGAATAACATAATATTATAAGCGGCAACTAATTTTTGTTGGTATAGGGGCTGGGCTACATAAAACGAATTATTCAATTGTTCAACAAGGTTAGAATCTCCCCACACTTCATCAAACGCTTTGTTTAAAGCAACTGTAACATCTTCAACTCCGTTCTTTTTATTGAATTTGTATACGGCTGATTTTTTATTGTCCCGTATAAACAGGTAATAAAAATCATTAAAACGGAGGATTTTGATTAAGAAGCCTGGAGCTTCCCATTCATTTGGGATAGTGTATTGATTTATTTTATTCAGGCTCTTATCAAAAATTTCCAGTTGAAGTTGTTTCTTCCCGGAAATTTTCCAAACGTGAACGTTATTTTCAAAAGGAAAAACTTTCGCAATCTTGCCTTGAAAACTTTTAAAATAGACCGAAGATTGCGCATTGGTGAATTGAATCAGCACCAGGTTAATGGTCAGAAGAAAAGCGCAAAGCCTCATTAGTTAAAAATATATTTTAATTCTAATGAGAAAAACATGTTAGCTGTTAAGAAGCTTATAAACCTCTGTAAAAGCTACCTTCAGGCAATAAAAAAAGACCTTCGAATAATGAAAGTCTTTTTTTGTGGGAGTTGACGGGTTCGAACCGCCGACCCTCTGCTTGTAAGGCAGATGCTCTGAACCAGCTGAGCTAAACTCCCTTTTTTTGTTGGGAGTGCGAAGATAAGGGCTGTGCCATTTCCCAAAAAATATTTTTGAAAAAATATTCTTAATACCGGGCAGGCCTTAATTAAGAAAAGGCAAAAGAAAACCAATGGTAATGTGGGTTCTAATTCAATTGAACAACAGGCAGGCGATAGTTCTGACCATCCCAGATGATCAGTTCGTGAATCTGCATCTTCCAGAACCGTTTGAAAGGTGATTTATTCAGGATCTTTCTAACGGCCGTTTTGTTTTCAGCATTGATGGTGATCCATACTGTTTGAATCTCCATTGTAACGGCATAATGTTCAATCACGCCTTCATCTATCAGCGAATTGATATACTCCCGGTGTTCCTGGATGATCTTCATTGCCTCTTCATTCCATTCAAATTCTATTGTAACCAGGTATTTAGCCATCATAAGTTAGTTAAACAATTGTCCAATCCACTATCTGGTTGGCCCATTCTGAACGATAGGGTGTTACAATACGAAGATAGTTATCGGTGTAACCTTCCATCATAGCCATCCCCCCGGAACCATTAATTTTTTGATGTCCCTCAAATAATACTTTACGGGTTTGCCCTATCTGCTGCTCCGTAAAAAATTGTAATTTTTTAAAACTCAGGTTACGTAGTATTTTATTTCTTTCGTGGCGTATTTGTACAGGTACTACCGGTTTTATTTCCAGCGCTTTTGTAGCATCACGTTCCGAATAAGTAAATACGTGCAGGTAGGAAACATCCAGATCGTGCAAAAAATCAAATGTTTCCCGGAAGTGCGCCTCGGTTTCCGATGGGAAGCCAACAATTACATCTACACCAATGGCACAATGCGGCATAAGTGATTTGATCATGGCCACCTTATCAGCATACAATTCCCGTTTGTAGCGACGGCGCATAAGTGCCAATATCTCGTTGCTACCACTTTGCAGGGGAATATGAAAATGAGGCATGAACTTTTTACTCTGCGCAACAAAAGCAATGATCTCATTAGAGAGCAAATTGGGTTCAATTGATGAAATACGATACCGTTCTATACCTTCCAATTTATCAAGCTCCTGAACCAGGGTAAAAAAATCTCCTTCCGTTTTTTTAGCTCCATCTGGTCCCTTACCAAAATCGCCAAGGTTAACGCCGGTCAATACAATTTCTTTTACACCGCTCTGCGCCAGTTCTTCAGCATTTTTTATCACATTGCCGATACTATCGCTCCGGCTTTTACCTCTTGCCATGGGTATAGTGCAAAAAGAACATGTGTAATCGCAACCATCCTGTACTTTTAAGAAAGTGCGGGTTCTGTCATTCAAAGAATATGATGCATTGAAGCCGGTAACATCCTCAATATCGCAACTACCAATGCGTGCAGAATCTCCTTTGGTGAGCTCTTTTAAATGTACTGCCAGGTTAAATTTTTCGGCCGCACCCAATACAAGATCCACACCCGGAATTTCAGCAATTTCCCTTGGTTTAAGCTGGGCATAACACCCGGTTATAACAACCAGGCTTTCCGGAGCTTTCCGTTGAATACGACGCACCAGCTGGCGGCATTCTTTATCGGCATTATCAGTAACCGAGCAGGTATTGATCACATACACATCAGCTTTGTCTTCAAACTCTTTTTTCAAAAAACCTTCTGCTTCCAGTGAACGGGAGAGGGTTGAGGTTTCAGAAAAATTAAGCTTGCAGCCCAGTGTATGAAAGGC
>DASTMJ010000075.1:0-20683 GCA_035714205.1 Flavisolibacter sp.
AGAAAGATTGGAAAACCCCGGTGAACGAAATTTAATGCGATAAGGAGTTGTGCCACCTTCACTAACAATATAAACACCCAACTCACCCCTGGCTGTTTCCACCCTGGAATAAAACTCACCCTTTGGCAATTTTAATACGGCCTTTGTTTTTGCCTGGAAATCGCCTTCCGGAATATTATCAATCAGTTGCTCAATGATCTTTATCGATTCTTTCATTTCACGAACACGAACCATATAACGGGCAAATGAATCTCCCGCTGTTTCTATTATTTCATCAAACTGAACCTGGTTATAAACTTCGTAAGGATAAATTTTTCGTATATCCGAACTAACTCCACTTCCTCTTGCTACAGGTCCTGTACAACCATATGAAATGGCATCTTCTTTTGACAGAACGCCAACACCTTTCATGCGGTTTTGAAAGATGATATTGCCGGTTACCAATTCGTCATATTCATCAATCTTTGATTTGAACAGTTGTATAAATTCTTTTACTTTTTTCTGGAAGGTTGGATGAATATCAGCCATTACACCACCCGGTACCATATAGTTCATGGTCAGCCTCGCACCACAGGTTTCTTCCATGATGTCGTTTATGGTCTCTCTTTCACGAAAGGCATAAAAGAAAGGAGTGAAAGCACCCAGATCCATAGCCATGGCACCCCACCATAATTCATGCGAAGCAATTCTTGTCAGTTCACTCATCAAAACCCTGATGTATTGAGCTCTCAGGGGAACTTCTACCTGTAAACCTTTTTCAACCGTCATGGCGCAGGCCAGGTTGTTCATGTGTGCGGAGAGATAATCCATCCGGCTGGTTACATAAATAAACTGCCGGTAGGTGAGGCTTTCGCACATTTTTTCAATGGAGCGATGTATGTATCCAAGATGCGGTTCCACTTTTTTTATGGTTTCTCCATTCAGTGTGATCACCAGATGCAGCACCCCATGCGTGGCCGGGTGTTGCGGGCCAACATTGATCACCAGGTCCGATTCGCTGCCATTTAAATCAGCAGTTGAAATATCTTTTATTATTTGCGTTTCGGTATACATGTTTCGTTTCCTTACAGTTTTATCATATTGACGGGATCTTCAAAATCCTTGCGTAACGGGTAACCTACAAAATCATCGGTCAGGATTAATTTTCGCAGGTCAGGATGGTGATTAAAATGAACACCAAATAATTCAAACACCTCCCGCTCATGAAATTCTGCTGTTCTCCAGATATCCGATACGGTATCAATAGATGGATTTGTTCTATCTAATTGTGCCTTGATAACGATGGTATGCCTGTGTTTGGTGGAGGAAAGATGATACACCATGGTAAGATGGGTTTTCCAGTCGATACAGGTCAGGCAAAAAAGATAATCAAAATCGAAAGGTGTGTTACGCATTAACCTGGCAAGCGATTTCCACTGTGCAGGTGCTATCATGATGTTCAGCCATTCGCCGGTTTCATCATAGGTTGTCTCAGGGTGCACTTTCGTTATAAATTCTTTGATCTCTTCATTTGTCATAGCGTGGATTTTTCAGTTCTTATTTGTTCCCGTGTCAGGCCGCTTTTTATTTTTTCCTGCAAGGCGATCAGGGCATGCAACAAGGCTTCGGGGCGGGGAGGACAACCGGGTATATATACATCCACCGGTATCACATGATCGGCGCCCTTTACTACAGAATATGTATTGTAGAAAAAGGGGCCGCCGCTGATGGCACATGCACCCATGGCAACCACGTATTTGGGATCAGCCATCTGGTCGTATAAACGTTTTAATACCGGCGCCATTTTATTGACGATGGTTCCGGCAATAATGATCACATCGGCCTGGCGGGGAGTAGCCCTGGCCACTTCAAAACCAAATCTTGAAAAATCATATTTGGCGGAGGCAACACTCATCATTTCAATTCCACAGCAACTGGTAGCAAAGGTTAGCGGCCATAAGGAATTAGATCGGGCCCAGTTCATAACATCCTGTAAAGTGGATGCTATAATGCCGCCACCGGGTGTTTGAATGATCTGCCCCGGGAATTCTTTGTTGGTTTCCCTTATCTCTTCTCTTACATCCATTTCAACGCTCCTTTTTTATGGGCATATAAAAAGCCCATGAATAAAATGAAAACGAAGATCACAATCTCTACCAGGGCGGCGACCCCAATCTTCTTAACCACAACAGCCCATGGATACATAAAGATCAACTCCACATCAAAAATTAAAAACAGCAAGGCAAATAGATAATAACCTACGTTGAACTGGTGCCAGGGAGAAGTGGAAGTAGGGATGCCACATTCATAAGGCTGGCCTTTCTGAAGGTTCTTACTTCCCCTGGTAAAAAGTTTTCCAACCAGTATTCCTCCGGCTGAAAAAGCTATAGCAGCAATCGTTAGAACTATTAAAGAAACAGGACCCATAGAGAAAATCTTTGGTGAAAACTGTTATTCCTATCGAAATTTACGACTCCCATGTCTTTTATCACAAGAATCCTTATAAAATATTCCACGTCTTATCCCCTGATAATATTCTGTTTAGGGGAATTTTACCCTTTTTGATGTAGAGCTTTTCCATTTGATTGGTCAGCGTTTCCTCATAAACCGGCCTTTCGTCCGCATATATAACGCCAAACGGACGCGGAAAATGTACACCGTCAAAAGTTGTATCAAAAAACCTTGAGATCAGGTTTGCTTTCGTTTTATCTTTTTCATCGTGCACCCACAGGTCATTCATACATTCCTCGTTAATATCAACAATTACGGGTGTTAATCCATCCAGATGAATGCCTTTGCTCTCGTTAGTACCGAATAAAAGCGGTTTGCCATGCTCCAGCCATATAGATTCTTCTTTTTTGGTTTCTTTATCAGAAAAAGCAAAGAAAGCACCGTCATTAAAAACAGGACAATTCTGGTATACCTCAACAAATGAAGTACCCCTGTGTGCATGAGCTCTTTTTAAAATAGACTGCATATGCTTCGGGTCGCGATCCAGTGTTCTTGCAACAAAAGAAGCTTTTGCTCCCAGGGCCAATTCCGATGGATTAAAAGGTTCTTCCAGCGAACCATACGGAGATGTTTTGGTGACCTTTCCTTTTTCAGAAGTAGGAGAGTATTGTCCTTTAGTTAAACTATAAATCTGGTTATTGAACATTAAATAGTTTACATCAAAATTTTTGCGCATCAGGTGAATAAAGTGATTACCACCTATGGATAATGAATCCCCGTCACCGGAAATGATCCATACACTTAACTCTGGATTGGCTGCCTTAACACCCGAGGCAATAGCTGCTGCCCGCCCATGAATGCTATGCATTCCGAATGTGTCCATATAATATGTGAAACGTGATGAGCAACCTATGCCGGAAATGAAAACAAAGTTTTCTTTTGGCACTCCAAGGTCGGGAAAAACCGTTTGCACCTGTTTTAAAATGGAATAATCGCCACAGCCGGGGCACCATTTCACATCCATTTCAGATGAGAAATCTTTTGGCGCCAGCTTTATATTCTGATCTACAGTGAGTGTGTCCATTAGTCAAGCCTTTAGCGATTCAATAATTTTTTCTTTCATTTCTATCGTGGTGAATGGCATACCCTGCACTTTTGAGTAACCCATTGCCGGAACCAGGTATTTTGCCCGGATCAATTGCAGTAGCTGTCCACTGTTCATTTCAGGTATCAGAACTTTTTGGTAGCCATGTAATAATTCACCCAAGTTTTTAGGAAAAGGATTGATATATCTTAAATGAAGATGAGCCACATCATATCCTTCGGAAAGTAATTCTTTTACAGCCGTTTTTATAGAACCATAGGTTGAACCCCAACCTACAACAAGAAGTTTTGCATTTTCAGTACCGCTGTCAATTCTGGCTTCCGGAATACAGTCTTCTATCTTTTTTATTTTGGCTGCACGCAGGCTCACCATCAATTCGTGGTTGGCAGGGTCGTAAGAAACATTACCAGTTTCATTTTGTTTTTCCAGTCCACCAATTCGGTGTTCCATATTTTTTGTTCCGGGTTTGATCCAGGGACGTACCAGTAATTCATCTCTTTTATAAGGAAGAATGGTCTCATTGTCACCGTTGCGATGATCCAGGAACTTTACTTTGATTGTACTAAGATCTTCTGCCGCGGGAAAACGCCATGGTTCGGAACCATTAGCTATATACCCATCACTCAGAAAAACAACCGGCGTCATATGCTCAACAGCCAATTTGCAAGCTTCAAAAACGGTTGCAAAACAATCAGATGGGGAAGAAGCTGCTATTACAACCAGTGGTGATTCGCCATGTCTTCCATGCATAGCCATCAATAAATCGGCTTGTTCGGTTTTGGTTGGCAAACCAGTAGATGGTCCCCCACGTTGTACATTCACTACAACTAATGGAAGTTCCAGCATAGTTGCCAATCCCAGCGCTTCCGTTTTTAAGGACATACCTGGACCCGAAGTGGTTGTAACAGCCAGGTTGCCGGCATAGGATGCTCCAATAGCTGAGCAGATACCTGCAATCTCATCTTCGGCCTGGAACGTTTTAATACCGTTTGGTTTATACTTTGAAAGTTCCTGTAAAATATCGGTAGCAGGCGTAATTGGATAAGAGCCTATAAACAACGGTAATTTTGATTTTTCGGCTGCTGCAATCAAACCAATAGCAGTTGCATGGTTACCTGTTATATTCCGGTAAGTACCGGGAGGAAGTTTAGCAGGCGCAACTTTAAATTGGGTGGTAAAGATCTCTGTGTTTTCGCCATAATTCCAGCCGGCCTGCAAGGTTTTGGCATTGGCTTCAGCAATTTCTGGTTTGCTACTGAATTTTTCATTAATGAAATTAAGCGTATAGTTGAGTGGCTTGTCAAACATCCAGAATAACAATCCCAATACAAACATATTTTTCGAACGTTCAATTTCCTTCATTCCCAAATTCATCCCTGCCAGGCATTCTTTAGTGAGTTTAGAAATATCAACTTTGTGTACAACATAATTATCAAGCGTTCCATCTTCCAATGGATTTGCACCCTCGGGAAAATTGGCAAGCATCAGGTTCTTCTTATCAAACCCCTGCGTATTGGCTAATATAACGCCGCCTTTTTTCAGTCGTGCCAGGTCAACTTTTAGTGCTGCTGCATTCATTGCAACCAAAACATCGTACTGATCACCGGGAGTATAAATTTCTGTACTGCCCACATGCACCTGGAAACCTGAAACACCGGCTACAGTACCTATTGGGGCCCGAATCTCAGACGGGTAGTCGGGAAAAGTACTAAGGTCATTTCCTAACAATGCTGCCGTATCGGTGAATTGCATGCCTGTTAATTGCATACCATCACCCGAATCGCCTGAAAAGCGAACGACTATCTTATCTACTTCCTTTATTGAGGTAACCTTTGCCGGTTGTTTTTCAGTGATTTCCATAGCACTAATTTTTTTCAGGCGTGCAGTAATTCTTTTTTAGCCATCAATTGTTCTTTTGTTTCCTGGTGTGTTTCATCAGGAACACAGCAATCAACAGGACAAACACTGGCACATTGCGGCTCCTCATGAAAACCCTGGCATTCGGTACACTTGTCAAAACATATGTAATAAGTATCCGACGAAAGTGGTTTAAATCGTTGGTCGGAACCAACAATAGTTCCGTCTGCCAAAACATAATTTCCGGCAACGGAAGTACCGTCTCCAATTGACCACCCTACTCCTCCTTCATAAATAGCATGATTTGGGCATTCTGGTTCGCATGCACCACAATTAATACATTCTTCAGTGATTTTGATAGCCATACGATAATTTTTTGGTGTGAAATATTGTTTAAAGGTTGTTTGCATTTGATGTTTATATCATGAGCAAAGTCAAACTTTTATATGTTTTTTATCAGTGCCTGCGCATGTCAAATGCGTACGACAGGCGTACAGCAACTGAAAAGCAGAATATATGGCTTACAAAAAATGCATTTAAAAAAGGAAAAATGTCCTGCTGACATTTTAGATATATAAAAACAGGGGAGTTGTTGCTTTTATTTTTCTAGTTAGTAATTTGTCCAAATATGATCAAAGTCATTTAATAAAAACATAGATCTCTAAATACAGGACTCAGGTATAAGATTAAATAAGTCCATCTTCCAAAAGAAAAAAGGTTACTGCACATATGCAAGTAACCTTTTTTTATATCTAAGAAAGGGTGATTTTAAGACTGAGTTCTATAAACAAATTCGTCCAGAACAATATCAGTTAAACCATCATGTTTAACAACTCTTAATTTTTTAGGATACCAACCTGTTTTCTGAACCTTTGCAGGCTGTGGAATATCTCTTACAAAATTGCTGTTGTTCTTTAAAAAATCTAAAGTGATCATCGGCTCATAGAAATTTACTTTTCCATCATAAGTGCCGTAGATAAATGTTTGTGTAAATCCAACAGGGGTAAATTCATCTGAAGTAGGATCAATCCAATGGGCACCCATTTGAGGAACGCCACCACCGGGATTTATATAACCAACAGGTAAATAGTCAGCCTGTGGCACATTGTCAAACTTCTCCGGAGCTATTTCGTAGGGAGGAATTGCAGCAATTTCTTCCGGCGTTGGTAAGTAAAAATGAAAATCGAAGTGAGGCTTTGCATAAAAAATTTCAGGTTCGTGTCCTGAAGGATTCCAGCCCATACCTAAATGATTAAAAGGGGTGATGTTTGCTTTTGGATGGAACTTTAAAGTCCAGCTGTTTTCCATGTTATCATGATCATGACCGCCTTCACCTTCTTCACCAACAGGCACACTATTCAGTGCAGCATCGGTGATAGAAACAGATAAACGAACCGGACTGCCTGTATTGTCCAATTGTACTGTTGTCCAGGCTTCACCGTGATGTACTTCTACTGAGGGTCCTTTAAAGATGCCTGCCTTTCCTTCATTATCTTTTTTGCATGAAGTGAGGAGTGCAGCAGCCGATACGGCAAGGATAAAAACTTTTTTCATTTGTTTGATTGGTTTTGATTCGGACGCAAAGTTGTCGGTTCAACTGCAGGCAATTACGGGCATGTTATATGAATTGATATTCTGAGTTAGTGAACTGTTTGATACATCAATGAATTTTTTACATAAAAATTCATTGCATTTTATGTACATGTTGAATTTTATTTCAACCAGATGATCAGACAGCCCGTTATATCGAAAGATGATTGTGAAGCTGTGGTTTTAAGAAACATTCACTAATAGATCTCGAGCATTTACCAAAAATATTTTCTCCTTAATTATAATTGTAAGGGTCTGTTCAACACATGTGGAGTAATACAAAACCCCGCAGATTATACGGGCCTGCCAGCTTAATGGCCTGCATGCCGTCATTTCCGCCATGGCGGCCGTCACTAAGCGTTTTCGACAAGTTCTTTATTAGTACCTGGATCCTTTTGCCACATTAACTGTAAAATCAATCTGGTGGCTGGATCCAGTTTTACGCCGACGGCAAAATTCGCACTAGTTCATGCCGGTAATTTTCCGATTAGTTATTGCCGGACAGCAATGCATTTTAAATGTTTGGCAATAGGGCACAATGAATGATGTCTGATTTTATTTAAAGGCTAATGTTCTTGTTTTTGAAGCAGGGCTGCTATGGTAAAAAAACTGGTAAAACCAGCTACATACAAAACAGGTACTACTTTCCTATACTCAAGCTCATACAGTTAATGTAACAGGTATTAGACATGTTTGCCTTTCACTTCATAACAGCCGTGCTATGTAGTTTAACTCTATAAATATTATGCGGCAGCACCTACCATTTTCCTGCATTCTTCTGCACAACGGCGACAAGCTTCCGCACATTCCTGGCAATGATCCATTTTATGTTTAGAGCATTCTTCTGCACAGGCAAAACAAATTTCTGCACATACTTTGCAGATCTCATCTGCATACTGTCCATTCATACTCATTACCTGTGCGGCTGCCGTGCAAATCGCTGCGCATTCCATATCTAACTGAATGCAACGGGTCATCATCTTAACTTCTTCCTCCTGTAAACAGGCCGATGCGCAGTGGTGACAAATAGAGGCGCAACGTAAACAAGCGTCAATACATGTTTGATACATCTGGTTGTGTGCCATAATCAGAATTTTAATAGTTAACGAAATAGGAAAGAATTTCCTATGTAGATAACATAAAAATCATTCCACTCACAATCAACCTGATCGGCTAACGCACTCCATCACAGTTAATCTATCAACCGGGTTGCTGAATGTTTTCTGCTTTATAACCTGCTTTATTTAGGGCTTCAATCACTATTTGTGGTTCTACTTTATCATCTGTAACCACTTTAAGAGTTTTGTTGGGATCCTGCAGATCCACTTCCCAGTTAGTTTCTCCAACTGCTTCATTTAAATAGGGTGTGGACTGGGCTATACAACCTGAACATTTGATATTTGTCTTAAATTTTAGAGTATTCATTTTTTGATTTTTAATATTCAAAATTACTATTGGCTTATAGTGTATTTGTTATACAATCCCGGGCGATTGTTATATAATTTTAGAAAGAAAATCATTAGAAGTTAAGTCCTCTGTGTAGAAGACAGAGAATCAGTGAGCTCTTCAAGATATTTATCGATGCTACCGGGGTATTCGGTGTGTTGGTCAGTAAGATCAAATTCCATTTCACGTTGCGGAACATAATGAAAAATATTTTGCTGAAAGATGTCTCTGCAATCGTAAGAACAAAAATAATGTGTTTCACCCTGGTAATGCAGATGAATATCTTTTTCTGAGTCCCCAATTATCATCTTGCAGACCGGGTCAACCAATGTTCCTGTTTGTTTTCCCTGAGCAGGCAATAATCCAAAAATCATTTTTGAACCCAACACATTTTTAAATTGAACAATTCCTTTTGCTATAAATTGGTAAAGCAGTTTATTTTTTAATGCCTCCATAAAATCTTTGGAGCAGATAAGTTCCCCGTTGCCAGCTTTTGACATGAGGCGTGCAGTAAGGTTGACTGTTGACCCAAACAAATGACCATTCAATTCCAACACCCTGCCGTAATGCAGACCCGAATGTATTTTGAGAAAGCCGTTCTCCTGTTCCAGGTTCTTCTGAAGAGTGATGGCGGTTTTAGCCAGGTAGTCTGCAGAATCTGAAACTATCATCAACTGGTCGCCAACCCGCTCTTGTAAAAAACTATCACCTATTAGTGACTGTTTTGCAATTCTAATATACTTGTCTATAATATGCGCAGCGGCTTCAGCTCCATGTATGTCGGTTAACGCGGTGTAACCATTAAGGTCTACCATTAAAATAGCAATATATTTTTCCATGACCGGCTAGTTAAATAGTTAGAGTTTTGAGGCTTTCAGCCTAAGACTATTACTTACCACGCTTACGGAACTCAATGCCATGGCTGCTCCTGCTATCATTGGATTTAATAAAAATCCGTTGATGGGATATAAGATACCCGCAGCTACCGGAATGCCAACCAGGTTGTAGATAAAGGCCCAGAATAAATTCTGTTTGATTGTTTGAACAGTTTTGCGTGAAATTTTTAATGCTTTTGGAATAGAATTAAGATCAGATGTGATCAATGTCATCTTAGCAACATCCATTGCAATGTCGCTACCTTTCCCCATGGCTATGCTTACATCGGCCTGTGCCAATGCCTGGCTGTCATTAATACCGTCCCCCACCATTGCCACTATTTTTCCCTGCTCCTGTAATTGTTTTACAAAAACTGCTTTTTCAGATGGCAGCATTCCTGCCCTATAATGTTCTATACCAGTTTGTGCTGCAATTGCTGCTGCTGTTTGTTGATTATCGCCGGTTAGCATATACACTTCTATGCCGGCATCTTTTAATTTTTTAATAGCGGTTGCGGAACTTTCTTTGATGGTATCTGTGATGGCAATGGCTGCAACAAGGTTACTGTTTTCCGCAAACAATACTACTGTTTTTGCGTCAGCCTGCATCAAATCAACCTGATGGTATAATGAACTCACCAGGTTCACATTGTATTCATTCATTAAAGCTGCATTACCAACCAAATAACGTTTGCCATTGTGAGTTGCTTTAACGCCTTTACCCGTAATGCTTTCAATGCTGCTAACTGCAACTTTGTGAATGGATTCAGTATGAAGTTTTTTGGTTACAGCTTCAGCCAAAGGGTGTTCTGATTGTTCTTCTATTGCAAGCAGAATGGGTTTTAAAAATTTTTCATCAGCATCCGCGGCAAAGATCACATCGGATACAGCCGGTTTACCCTTGGTAATAGTGCCTGTTTTATCCAGAATAACACTATCAACTTTATGAGCAAGTTCAAGGCTTTCTGCATCCCTGATCAGGATATTATTTTCTGCTCCTTTCCCCACTCCAACCATGATGGCTGTTGGTGTGGCCAGGCCAAGGGCGCAGGGACATGCAATAACCAAAACGGTAACTGAAGTTAAAAAAGCATGGATAAAAGCATCTTCGCCACCAAATATCATCCAGCTTATGAAAGTGAGAATAGAAATCCCAATAACTACTGGTACAAAAATGCCTGCAATTTTATCTACAAGCTTTTGAACCGGGGCTTTGGAGCCCTGCGCTTCCTGCACCATTTTAATGATCTGGGCCAGCATGGTATCGGCGCCTACTTTTTCAGCCCTGAAATGAAAGCTACCTTTCTGGTTGATGGTGCCAGCAAATACTTTATCGCCATTTTTTTTGGCAACGGGAATTGGTTCACCGGTGATCATACTTTCATCTACATATGATTCACCTGTAGTTACTATCCCGTCAACCGGAATTTTATCCCCAGGTTTTACAAGTAAGGTGAAATTTTGTTTTACATCTTTCACCGGTATAACTTCCGTTACGCCATTTTCGAGTAAAACGGTAACGTTTTTGGGTTGAAGGCCCATTAATTTTTTTAATGCAGAGGATGTGTTGGATTTTGCTTTTTCCTCCAGCATTTTACCAAGTGAAATGAAAGCAATGATCACCGCAGCTGCTTCAAAATAAACGTGTGCATGAAGTCCTCGCTGGTGCCAGAATTGTGGATATATCGTATTAAAAACGCTGAAAACATACGCTATACCGGTACTTACAGCAACAAGGGTATCCATATTGGCCTTTTTATGTGTGGCTTGTTTCCAGGCGTTGATAAAAAAATGCCGACCGAAGTAAATTACAACCGGTGTTGAAAGCAACATCATGATCCAGTTGGCATAGGGGATGTCCATGAAGAACATTCCTATTATAATCACGGGAACTGATAGAACAGATGACCAGATAGTACGCTGTTTTAATTCTCTATAATGTTCCAGTTGCGATTGTTCAATGATCTCACTTGTTCTTTCTGTGTCGATCACGATGTCATATCCTATTGATCGGATAGTTTGCTGTAATAGCGTAGATGGCGCAATGGTGGGATTATATTCTACGGTTGCCGATTGATTAGCAAAATTTACCGTTGCCTGTTTAACGCCTTCAACAGCATTCAGCATCGATTCCACACTTACTGCACAGGCTGCGCAGGTCATTTCCAATACAGGAAAAGTTTGTTTGATGGTTTGCGATAAATCTTTCTTTTCCAGTTTATTGTAGTTTCTTTCTTTAATCTCCGCTTGCATAACAATTCTTTTCACAAAGTTGCTGCATCTTCAAGCTGTTATTGTTACAGAATTATGCCAGGGATGTATATAATTTCCGGTTTTAAAACGGATTAGCAGACCGTTGAATTTTTATTTCTCCGGCACATAACTATTCAAGTTTTGCTTGCGCTGGTTCCGTGCCCACTTCATCAAGAGATTTTCGTTTTTTATCCTTTAAATTTTTGAAATGGGTAGGGGTAAGCCCGGTAATTTTTTTGAATTGCTGCGAGAGATGTTGTACACTGCTATATCCCAATGCGTCTGCAATTTCATTGATGGTCATTTCATCATACATTAGTAACTCTTTTGCTCTCTCAATGCGTTGAAGTATTACATATTTTTCGATAGTTATGCCTTCAATAGAAGAAAATAAAGCAGACAGGTAATGATAATCCATATCGAGTTTTTCCGATAATAACACTGATAATTTCATATTCATATCAGCTGCCTCGTTTGTATGTATGATGCGTATAATGGAGCTTTTGACTTTGTTGATGATAGCAGATTTACGATCATCCAGTACTTCAAAACCCAGGTTGGAAAGCCTGGTTTTTAATGCATCCAGTTGCTGCGAGCTAATTTGTTGGGCCAATTCAACTTCACCCAATTGAACCTGCTTATAACCAATTCCTGCATCGTCCAATTGCTGGCGTACTACCATAATACAGCGGTCGCAAACCATATTTTTTATTAACAATTGCATACTTAAAGGTAAGGAGAGGTTTTATAAAGGGTTGACTTCATCCATTATAAATACATTTCAGACTATAATACGGCTGGTTGATCAAGTTTGCTTACCAGAACTCCTTTAACTTTTTTAGTTTCAATCCCATTAAAAATCATACAACAGAAAAATATGAAAGCAGTAGTTTTCGAAGGAAATCAAAAACCAATAGAGCTCATTGAAATACCAACTCCGCAACCAGGAAAAGGAGAGGTGCTTGTAAAGCTTTCCTATGCAGCACTTAATCATTTGGACCTGATTGTTATAAAAGAAGTACAAGTCGTACCTAACGGGAGAGTGATACTTGGTTCAGATGGAGCCGGTGTAGTGGTAAGCGTTGGAGAGGGTGTGACTGAATTTGTACCTGGCCAGGAAGTTATCATAAACCCTGCTTTGCGCTGGGGTGGAGATATAAAAGCACCTTCTGACGAATTCGAGATACTGGGGTTCCCGGATAATGGAACATTTGCCGAGTATATTGTTATTGACAGGTCGCAGGTGTATCCAAAACCTGCTCATTTATCATTGAAAGAAGCAGCCGCCCTTCCACTGGTGGCATTAACTGCATACCGGTCTTTATTTACACGGGGTGGACTGCAGAAAGGGCAATCAGTGCTCATCACCGGAATTGGTGGCGGATTAGCACAATTTCTTTTGCAACTGGCCCTGTCAGTTGATGCAAAAGTGTACGTTACCTCGGGCGATGAGGCCAAACTTGCTTCTGCCGTTCGTAACGGTGCAGAAGCTGGTTTCAATTATAAAAAGGAGAGTTGGGTTAGCGATGCAAAACAGACTTTGCCAGGTGGTTTCGACCTTATTGTTGACAGTGCCGGTGGCGAGGGCTTTTTATCTTTGATAGAATTAATAAAGACCGGCGGCACTATCGTTGTATTAGGCCGTACAGCAGGTGCCATTCCATCGATAAATCCACGTCTTTTGTTTAATAAACAGATCAACATTCATGGCTCTGTCATGGGTTCTCCTAAGGAGTTTGAACAAATGCTAAATCATTATCAGCGTTATAAACTGCATCCTGTTATTGATAAAACCTATAAGCTGCACCAGGTTAAAGAAGCCCTGGCAGAACTGGAAAAAGGTAAACATACCGGTAAGATCGTTCTCGAAATACAATAAGATAGGGTATGCTATAACACAGTAACTGTTTCTTTCTTTGAACAAGATTGAATGACGGGTAACTCCCATTAATGCCTGGTAGGCAACTCGCTATTTTAGGTTAAACATGAATAGTGTCAATTTAATTCTAATTGGCCTTAACCTTAAAATAAGAGAAGAGGCAAAAAAATTTTTCATTTTCAATACTGGTCGTACCTTTGTTAACCAAATGGTTAAACTATATGGCCAAAACAGGAAAAGACAGCAGTACGGAAAAGCGGATACTTGAGGCTGCCAGTAAAATTTTTATTCAACATGGATTGGCAGGTGCCCGCATGCAGGATATAGCAGATGAAGCAGGTATCAACAAAGCTTTATTGCATTATTATTTTAGAAGTAAGGATAAATTGTTTGAAACGATTTTTGCAGAAGTGGCCGGTAGATTTCTTCCCCGGGTAAATACAATTCTTAATTCAGATCTTACACTATTTGAAAAAATTGAAGGGTTTTGTATCGAGTATATGGATAACATTTCTAAAAATCCATTTATTCCTCTTTTTGTCATCAATGAGATGAACAAACAACCAAAAGAATTTGTAAAAAAATTATTTAAAAGCGAAAAGCCAAGGCTCGAAACATTTTTTATGCAGCTAAATGAGGCAGTTAAAAAAAAGCAAATAAAGCCTGTCGACCCTTTTAATTTATTGATGAATACAGTTTCCCTCTGTGTGTTTCCTTTTTTAGCAAAACCACTTTTTCAATTGATATCCGGCACTAACGATGCCCAGTTCAAGGCAATAATTGAGGAACGAAAAAAATCAGTGCCCGCCCTGGTCATAGATTCAATCAAGGTCTAAATTTTTTTTATGTGCAGGTTAACTAAATGGTTAAATATTTTTGTTACCAATGGCTTGTTGTTTATATTGTTGTTTGTATTCAATAAATCAGCTGCACAATTTAAACAATCCTTGTCCTTGCAGGAAGCTTTAAAACTGGCTGAAATACAATACCCGCTAACAAGCCAAAAAGAACTGTTGAGACAAACAGAAGATCTTTCAATTAAAAATATCAGCAGCAGTTTTTTACCCCAATTAACTTTAAATGGTCAGGCCAGTTATCAATCGGACGTAACAAAAGTTGGTATTAGTTTACCGGGTATAAAAATTCCGGAACAACCCAAAGATCAATACAGGGCTGTGGCCGAACTAAACCAATTGGTGTATGATGGCGGTTTTGTCAGGAGACAACAAAATATTCAGCGGCTCAACACATCGGTTGAACAGAACAAAATTCTGGTTGATTTATACCAGTTGAAAACTCGCATTCACCAGCTTTATTTCAGTATTCTGTACCAGGATGAGTTACTGAAACAGGTTTACATTTCAGCAAAAGAAGTACAGGTAGGAATTGATAAAGTGAAACCACTGGTAGAAAACGGCGTAATGCTCCGTTCTAACCTCCAGTTACTACAAGTTCAGATTTTACAGTTTGAACAAAGAAAAACGGAGATCTCTGCTTCACGAAAAGGCTTGGTCGATGCATTGGCCCAGTTCCTTAACCAGCCACTTCCCGAAACCATACAACTGGAAACACCTGCCAATTCACTGCTTGCAGATACAACAATCACCAGGCCTGAAATTTCTCTTTTTCAAAACCAATCTTTTTTGTTAGCAGGGCAGAAAAAATTGATAAAATCCAGGAACCTGCCAAAAGCAAATGCCTTTGTGCAGGCAGGGTATGGTCAACCGGGGTTAAACATGCTTTCCAATGAGTTTAAAGCTTTTTATATTGGCGGGATTAGGTTCACATGGCCATTGAACGGTTTTTATAATGCTGGCCGCGATAAAAAACTTATTGATATAGGAAGGCAATCAGTGGAACTTCAAAAAGAAATATTCCTGCTTAACACACGTTCACAATTACGCCAGCAAAAAGCTGATATTGACAAATACGAAGCATTATTGGCTACCGACCAGCAGATCATACAGTTACGTAACGACATAACCACCGCTGCAAAAGCGCAGTTGGAAAATGCTGTTATAACGGCAAATGACTACCTACTACAGGTAAACGCAGAAGATGCAGCCAGGCAGGCAATGATTTTGCACCGGCTGCAATTGCTGCAGGCGCAAACAACATATGCAATAACATCAGGTAAACTATAAAATATTTTATGAAGCAGATCATTGTTTCAATTTTTGTTCTGACCAGCCTCCTGGCCTGCAATTCAAATGGCAACCGGTTTGATGCATCGGGTTCTTTTGAAGCTGATGAAGTGGTGGTGTCTTCACAACTGGCAGGCCAGTTAATAAGCTTTACCGTTGAAGAGGGTGACTTCTTAAAAAAGGACCAGGTGATAGGTACCATTGATGCAGAGACCCTTTCGCTGCAAACGGAACAAGTGCAGGCGGCTATTCAATCCTTATCTGAAAAAACAGCTACTGTGGCACCCCAGGTGCAGCTATTGCGGAACCAGATTGCCGTGCAGGAAGAACAACTCAAAAATCTTGTGCACGAAAAAGAACGTACGGAACGGTTGGTGAAAGCAGATGCAGCCACAGGAAAACAACTGGACGATATTAATTATCAGATTGATCTGGTAAAAGAACAAATAAAAGTTACACGGCAACAGATAGATGTGCAACGCACAAGCACGGCTACTCAAAACCGTAGCATCCTTAGTGAGAAAGCTCCCCTGCAAAAACAAAAGGCACAATTGGAAGAGCAATTATCCAAAGCTAATATCGTAAACACCGTCAATGGAATTGTTACAACAAAATATGTTGAGCAGGGTGAGGTAACAGCACCGGGTAAAGCGTTGTATAAGATTGCTGATCTTTCCGTTATGACCCTGCGGGCTTATGTGACAGGTACACAGTTGCCGGAAATAAAATTAAACCAGCCTGTAAAAGTGTTTGTGGACAAGGGTCAGGACGACTACCGCAGCTACAATGGTACCATTACATGGATTTCCGACAAAGCAGAATTCACTCCAAAGACCATTCAAACAAAAGAAGAAAGAGCCAACCTGGTGTATGCTATAAAAATTCGGGTGCAAAACGATGGTTACCTGAAAATGGGAATGTATGGCGAAGTACAACTTCAAAACAGGGAACCATGAGTGCTATCATTGCAAATAACCTGGTAAAACATTATAAATCCGGTAAGGAAATCATTAGTGCCGTGCGGGGTGTGTCGCTGCGGGTAGAAAAAGGTGAGTTGTTTGGTATCATTGGCCCGGATGGAGCCGGTAAAACATCCCTATTTAGAATGCTTACCACCTTATTACTTCCGGATGATGGCAATGCAATGGTTGACGGTTCGGACGTTGTTAAAGACTATAAATCTATACGCAAAAAAGTAGGTTATATGCCCGGCCGTTTTTCTTTATACCAGGATTTGACCGTAGAAGAAAACCTGCAATTTTTTGCTACCATTTTCAATACAACCATACAAGAGAATTATGATCTTATCCATGACATTTATATACAAATAGAACCTTTTAAAAACCGAAAGGCGGGGAAATTGTCAGGCGGTATGAAACAAAAGCTGGCCTTATCCTGTGCTCTCATTCATAAACCAGTTGTTTTGTTTTTAGATGAACCAACAACAGGGGTAGATGCTGTTTCACGAAAAGAGTTTTGGGATATGCTAAAAAACCTGAAGCAACAGGGCATTACCATTCTTGTTTCTACTCCTTATATGGATGAAGCTACACTCTGTGACCGTATTGCATTGATGCAGACCGGTGAGCTGATGACAACAGGTACGCCTGCTGATATCGTGCAGATGTTTAGCCTGCCGCTATTTGCTGTTAAAGGAAGAGACATGTTCAGGCTTTTAAAAGACCTGGTTGATAGTAATCTTGTTCAGCAGGCATACGCGTTTGGTGAATATCATCATGTAATTATGAAAGCGGCGGACCATAATGATGAATTGCAACAGAACCTGGAAAAAAATGATCATAAAGAGATCGTAATGCATAGGGTAGAGCCAACCATAGAAGATTGTTTTATGCAATTAATGCAAACAAGTCATGATTGAGAATGCAATTATAAACACACAGCTGCTAACCAAACGCTTTGGTGATTTCACTGCCGTTGATCATATTTCCTTTGCGGTGCAAAAGGGTGAGATATTTGGTTTTTTGGGAGCTAATGGCGCAGGAAAAACCACTGCCATGAGAATGCTCTGTGGATTGTCCAAACCCACATCGGGCAATGCAACCGTTGCCGGGTTTGATGTATACCGGCAAACTGAAAAGATCAAGAAGAACATAGGCTACATGAGCCAGAAATTTTCATTGTATGAAGATCTTACCATCAGGGAAAACATAGGTTTTTATGCGGGCATCTATGGAAAAACCGATGCCTTTATCAAAGCGAAAACAGCACGTTTGTTAAAACAATTACACTTAGAAACCGAAGCAGACAAACTGGTTCGTTCGCTTCCGCTAGGATGGAAACAAAAGCTGGCTTTTTCCGTAGCCATTTTTCATGAGCCACAAATTGTTTTCCTGGACGAACCCACCGGAGGAGTGGATCCTGTGGCCCGCAGGGAATTCTGGAACATGATATACGAAGCAGCTGCAACGGGTATCACCGTATTTGTAACAACCCATTACATGGATGAAGCAGAGTATTGTAACAGGGTATCTATAATGGTTGATGGAAGAATTGAAGCACTGGATACACCGCCTGAATTAAAGAAAAGGTATAAGGCAGCTTCCATGAACGATGTGTTTTTACACCTTGCCCGTAAGGCAAACAGGAATGCTAATGAAGGATAGTGGATCCCAGCTGGCATTAAAACCAAACTGAAGATGAAACAGTTTTTCTCTTGTGTACAAAAAGAATTCAGGCATATTATGCGGGACAGGCAAACACTGCTCATTTTACTGGGTATGCCCGTTGCGCTTATAATGATCTTTGGTTTTGCATTAACAACAGAGGTAAAAAATTCAAAATTCGCGGTTCTTGATTTTTCAAAAGATGTTTCTACCCGTGCTATTGTAAATGAATTGGAGGCCAGCCGTTACTTCGACCAGGTAGCAGAACTTCATACGCACAGGGATGTGGAAAAGGTGTTTCATACCGGGAAGGCCAAGGTGGTGGTGGTTTTTTCCTCATCTTTTGCCAGTGATCTTCAGCATGTAAATAAAGCAACTGTACAGATCATTGCTGATGCCTCTGATCCCAATGTGGCTACAACTCTTGCCGGTTATGCCACAACCATTATTATGGATTACCTGGACAGGTATAAGGAGGGGAGAAAATTGCCTTATACAATAAAAACACAGGTACGAATGCTGTACAATCCTCAATTGAAAGGCACTTACAATTTTGTTCCGGGTGTCATTTCAATGGTGTTAATGCTGGTATGTACTATGATGACTGCAATTACAGTTGTTCGTGAAAAAGAAACAGGCACCATGGAAGTATTATTGGTATCACCTGTGCCTCCGATAAAACTCATTATTGCCAAAGCGGTTCCCTACGCTTTGATCTCTTTTGTCAATATCATCAGTATTCTTTTGCTGAGTGTATTTGTTCTGGATGTGCCCATACAAGGAAGTCTTGCCTTACTGTTAGCTGAAAGCATCTTATTTACACTTACCTGTTTGTCGTTTGGACTTTTGATTTCTACTACAACTAATTCTCAGCAAATGGCAATGTTCTTTTCATTGATCGGTTTGTTTTTACCCACGTTGATGCTTAGTGGCTTTTTATTTCCCATAGAGAATATGCCAACCATTTTGCAGGTGATCTCCCATATTGTGCCTGCACGTTGGTTTTACCAGATCGTGAGGGCTGTAATGATCCAGGGATTACCGTTTACCGCAGTATGGAAGGAAACTCTGATCTTAGGTGGTATGACAGTGATTTTACTAGGTGCGGCCCTAAAGAACTTTAAAATCAGGCTGGCATGAGAACATTAAAGTTTTTATTACAAAAGGAGTTTCGGCAGATCTTTCGGGATCCGGCCATTTTGCGTGTGATTTTTGTTGTGCCATTGATACAACTGCTTTTGCTTCCATGGACTGCCGATTATGAAGTGCGAAATGTAAAATTGGCCATTGTTGATAAGGACCGTTCTACTTATGCCCGCCAGTTGATTGCCAGGATTACCTCATCGGGATATTTTCAATTACAACTATACGGCAACTCATATGATAAAGCTTTCAGGGAAATTGAAAAAAACAACGCCGATATCATTGTAGAAATTCCCAATCATTTTGAAAGAGACCTGGTTCGCGACAACGAGGCAACTTTATTTTTTGCTGCCAATGCCATTAATGGCGTAAAGGCCGGACTGGGCACATCTTACCTGCAGAATATAGTTCGTGATTTTAATAAAGAAATCAGGGATGAATGGATACAAACACCCCGTTTAAACCCCGAGATCCTGATCGATGTTCGCACGGCTAACTGGTATAATCCATTGATGAATTATAAATTTTTTATGGTGCCGGGTATACTGGTAATGCTGGTTACTATTGTGGGTTCATTTCTTACCTCGATGAACATAGTAAAGGAAAAAGAAATTGGCACCATTGAACAGATCAATGTAACACCTGTAAAAAAACACCATTTTATTCTCGGTAAACTGATTCCATTCTGGATCATGGGGCTACTGATTCTAACCATTGGGATGATCATTGCGTGGATCTTATATGGCATTGTACCGGTGGGCAGTTTATTTACTATCTATCTTTTTGCTGCGGTGTACCTATTGGCCATTTTAGGTTATGGTTTGCTGATATCCACCTTTGCCTCTTCACAACAACAAGCCATGCTGGCTACGTTTTTTCTATTTATGATCTTCGTTTTGTTAGGCGGTTTGTATACTCCTATTGAAAGTATGCCTTTATGGGCACAGTGGTTTACACGTGTTAACCCGGTAACTTATTTTATTGAAGTTATGCGGCTGGTGGTATTAAAGGGCAGTAGTTTGTCTGATATTGCCCCGCATATCGGTGTAGTATCTATTTATGCAGTAGTATTAAACGTATGGGCTGTATTCAGTTATCGTAAAAGAAGTTGACACATGGTTTTCTTCCTCCAAAGAATTGTTTAAGTTCCTGCTTTTATCAATGGTTTTATAATCGTAATATTGCGATTATATGGGAGTGGAGTGCAAGGTGATAAGTTTAAACCTAAGAATGCAATTACAATGACAGAAGAGTTATGGGAAAAGTATCATACAAAACTGAAGATGTTTATCTGCGAAAAAGTTCAACATGATGATTGTTGCCATGATATTTTGCAC
>DASTMJ010000076.1:0-6773 GCA_035714205.1 Flavisolibacter sp.
TGAAACTATCATTTCCGCCTCATATAATCTACCACCACATCATTCACCAGCATCTTATTTTCTTCATAACTCACTTTGCCGCCGGCGGGCACTAACACCAGTACCGCCGCTTCCCTCGGCGCCAGTTTTAATTTGGTTGAAGTACCCACGTTGCGGGCAATGAACCTGCCGGTTACGGTATTGTACAGGTCAAACTTTTTTCCTTTATGCAGAGTAACGGTTACGGTTTTAGTCGCACCATGAGGGTTATAATACAAAAACGAAGGATAAGCCGAATCACGGAAAAAATCCGTAGCCAGCAGGTCAAGCTGCAATATGCCCGGAACCCCCGTTGTTTTGATCATGCTTCCAAAAATGCCCACATGCCCGCTGCCATATACACTGAACTGGCTCTCCTGTGGATTTTTGCCCGGAACCCATAACGGGCCATCCCCCTGCGCCACCGGGCCTACCAGTTTTGCATGCGCCGGGTAAGAAGATTTTTTGATGATCCCTTCATACCCAATCACACCCTTGGTAACGGCGGCATGCTGCGGAATGGTTTCATGTTCATCAGGCATATACTGCGGGTAAAATAATTTGGCAGCATTAGCGGCATTCAACATCCATTTGCCAATAGCTGCTGCATACGATTGGTTATACCGCACCATGGGTACTAACGGCCATGCAGCATCGTAAGTGTTCATTAAGAATCCATATCCCCCGTGATCTACCGTACTTCCTACAATTCCGGAAATATCCAGTCCATGCCATTTACCTACCAGTACACCCCAACCCTCGCGACAAATAGCCGTTCCGTCAAAACTCCAGTCCAGCATTTTTTTAAGATCATAGTCCTTCCCCTTCTCCGCATTGATCCTGGCCGAGAGGTAAGCACCAAAGGGCATCAGCAACTCGTAGGTAGGGTTGCGTGGTTGCGCTTCCAGTGCCGTCATGGCACTGAGTGCACCTTTCAGATACCTGGGATCGCCAAACTTTTTATACGCTGCATATAACACGTAGGCATGACCGGCAGCCGCATCGGGTTGTGCGCAGATCTGCGTTTTCATGGGTTTCATTTGGCCGTAATCAAAATACGACCACTCATAGTTTCCATTTAAAATGGAATCAGCACTGTAAAATTTTTCTGCAATGGTTCTTGCTATTTCATCAAAGCCCGGTTCATCGGGATATTTTTCATAAATAGCATAAAACAAAACATTGGGGTACACATCATACCACCAGTCACGTCCATACCCTCCACCCAGTAAGGCTACTTCAGGGCAGGTATTATTCATCATGATGTTCCAGCCGGTTTCTTTATTAAAATAGTTTTTCAGCATGGAAACATAATTGTAGCCATCTTGTTCCGATTTGTCAATACCAACAAGAGAAGCTCCCAATACCGCACCCATGGTTGCCAGTGCTTCATGAAACATGCCCTTGTTGTTGGCCGGTCCCTGGCGCACATCACCAATGGCCGTATAAACGCCTACTACATTCTGCGGGTAATTTTTCTGGCTGCTGTCCACCCATACCAGGGGCCAGAACGCACCTTTGGCATTAAAATCATAAACCGTACTGTCAAACCGCAACGCCAGCTTTTTATAATCAATGATCTTTAAAGGCTGGGGTATGGTGGCCATCTGGTCAACACGGGGTATCCGGTTTTGCTTTACCTGTGCAAAAGCAATGGGTGCACTCAATACCAGCAGCAGCAAACAAAGAACACAATAGCAATATTTTTTCATTGGGAAATAATTAAGTGAACAGTTATGTATGTCTCTTATAAAATTCAAAACAATCATTAGTCAATCGTACAGGTAGCCCACAATTATCAAACCAGGGCTTCCGCTACTTTTTCATTCAGCTTCTCTTCTTCTATTTCTTCACCAGGCATTAATATTTTACCCTGCTTTATAATGTTTTTTGCAACAAAGATGGAACCCAGCTGGAACATGGCAATGATGATGATAGCATAGCGCAAGGCAACCTCGGTTGAAAAAACATAGGCCAGTAACAAAAACGTTCCTGCTCCTAAAAAGCGGCCTGCATACAAACCGGCTTCATGATTCAATATATAGGCAAACTCACCTCTTTTTTCAATTTTAGAAACAATATCTATTACACGGAACTGTATGGGAAAATAAGCAAGGTCCATCATGGGTTTTGCAATCAGCAACAAAAGCATAAAAAGTATAACACCCATCTCGTTAAACAATACACCATTGATTATAGCTCCCAGTGCAAACAAACTCAGGGCTACGGCAAAGATCTTTATGCGATCCGATGGTTTTGATAGTCTTCCCATGACATACATGATCACGGCTGCAATAATAGCTCCAATAGATTGAGCAGTACCCAATGCACCTTCTTTACCTACCAGCAGCATGATCAGCATAGCCGGGGCTGTAACTAAAAAACCCTGCGCCAGTCCTTTTAATAAGGCAAGGAACAATAAACGGTACCACAGCGGGTGAAATTTAAAGAATACATATTTTTTTTGCTCCGGGTTGGTAAAGGTTCCTTTAAAACAAACAATGGATGCAAGAATGGTAATAAGAATGACAGCACCCGTTATGGTAAGATAGGCAGTATGAACCTGCGCATCACCGCCTTTTGATTCTATAAACCAACCGATAGTGATGGGAATGACCACTGCTATGATGGTATAGAAGAATGTCTCCAGGCCATAATAATAATTACGGTTGCCATCATTGGTTATAGCTAATGCCAGGTAATCCCGGTTGGCCCAGTAAAAACCAAAGGACAAACCCATTGTAATGCCTGCAATACCAATACCCACAAGATCAAGGGTTTTTAAAGACATCATAATGATCATGGAAATACCACTCAACATCATGCCTGCAGAATATAATTTGCGGATATTAAAATGCTTTAATAAAAATCCGTTTAATAAGAATGTTAGTGGTATACCGGTGTAAATAGTGAGCTGGTAAATAACCACCTTGGTAGGGTCGTTCGAATTGCGCATCACGTAGGCTGCAACAAAAATATCTATTACAGGTAACACCAGCGCATATACAAGATTGGTTAACACCAGTATCCTGAAATTATGCGGCTGCGTGTTAAAGTGTTTTATTTCAGACTTTAGTTTGGTGAGCATTTTAATAATTTAAGAATGACAAAATCTCCCGCAACGAGAAATGGGCACCACAAACAAATTCATCCGATGCTCCATAATACACGGTAATGGTATCCCCATCCGGCTGCAGGATATGACCATTGGTAAACACAACATTTCCAAAAAAACCCGTCAGCTCATAAGAAGCTGTTGGGATCATGATGGGTTCTTCCGTACGTGCAAGTACAATGGACGGATCGTTAAGATCAAGCAGGATGGCGCCAAGGCAATACTGGTGTTTCTGATTGGCGCCATGATAGATCTCAAGCCAGCCTTTTTCTGTTTTGATCGGTGCTGCACCTGCTCCCACTCTTGCACTATCCCACTTACCTTTTCTTGTTTGTATAAGACATTTGTGATTACCCCAGTGAATACCATCGGGTGAAGAGGCCAGCCAGATATAATTACCACCAATATCCACGCTGCTGGGCCTGTGCAGGGCATAGAACAATCCATTGATCTTTTCTTCAAACACAGCACAATCTTTATTATGCGGTGGCAGTATCATACCATGTGATTCAAACCTTTTCCAGTCAGCCGTGGTACGAAGACCAACCCCCACACCTTTATCAGAAACAGCTGTGAACGTTAAATAATAAAGACCCTCCACAAAACTTACACGGCAATCTTCAATGCCAAATGTTTGTAAAGAACCCTCTCCTGTTAAATAAGGATAACCACCGGGTTCATAAAACTTTTTTCCATCATCGCTGCAAAGAAGCCTGAGGTGAGAAAGCGTGGTAAGATAATCGGAACCCTTGTAATTGATCACCCTTGCATCGGTTGCATTTAGTTCCGGGTCATCTTTGGAAATGTTCATAATGGTTGTAGAACCGGTTTCTGAAAGAATGGGGAAAGAGATGGTTCCTTCTTTTTGTTCCGGCCGTTCCGCCACTCTTACAATCAACCATGTTTTACCCTGGTATTGAAACACACCGGGGTTTAACAGGCAGGTAATTTCCAAATCATCACTGCTGGCTTTCAGGTCTCCAGGCGACAACAGGGGATTCTCCTCGAAACGTTTTGCAATATCACTCATGAATTAATTTTTACCATTGGAAAATGTATTGTGCTTACACCAACCCTGCAAAACTGGTTGTTTTGTTTAAAGGGTAGCACCAGGCCTTCATGATGGAAGGCCGGTGCTACTTCTTATTGTTCTGCTTCTGGAATTTCGTAAGCCTGCTTAATAACCCGGGTTTTGTGTGATGGTTCCACCCGATTTATCAATTTCACCCTGTGGGATCGGATACACATAATTTTTATCCTGGAAATTCTTTCCAAGTCCTGTTAAGAAACTTTTGGCAAGACCCCAGCGTTTCAGATCATTAAAACGGTGCGATTCAAAACCAAGTTCAACCCTTCTTTCATGTATCAGCCAATCCATGATCTGGTCTTTATTGGTAGAAGTAACATCACGATCTGGTAAGGTTCCGGCAGGTGGATAGGTGCCATCAAATGTAATGGTGGTTCTTGCCCGCTCCCTTACTTCATTGATCAGTGCAATGGCATCAGCATAGGCTCCCGTTTCCAGGTAGGCTTCTGCCTTCCATAACAAAACATCGGCCCAGCGTATATAGACCTTGTTACTGGGTGCATCATCATTTCCCTTATTGTTATCATTTAATTCACCAAAGATCTTGTACACGTTTTGAGTGGCCACATCGGCTGTATATTTCAACCGCGGATCATTTGCTTCAAACTCGCTAACGAAATTGGCCGTAGGTGCTATAAATCCCCAGCCCGCCAGTGCACAAAGACCGTTACCGTTGCGGGGTGTTTTGCCCTGCTGGTGATCGTAGGCAAAGATCACTTCATTCTCTGCAAACTCCTTGGCCACACTAAAGTTGTCAAAATAATTATCATTCAGGCTGTAATAATTCAGTCCCTCCAGTTCATTAATGATGCTGATCACATCCGTCCATCTTTCATTATACAATGCCACCTTGGCCTGCAAAGCCATTACAGCACCTTTGGAAACACGCCATTTTTCGGTTGCATCAGAATATTTACCTGCCGGCAATAAGGTTTTTGCTTCCTGCAGATCCTTTTCTATTTGTGCATACACGTTAGCCTTTGTTTCACGTTTGGCAACCTCGTAGGCTTCATTAAAATCCTTTAATGGTTTTAATAATAAAGGAACATCGCCAAACAAATTCACCAGGTCGAAATAATAAAAGGCACGTAAGAAATAAGCCTGTCCCAAAAGATTTTTCCTTGTGGCATCATCAAGACCTATCTTGGCCACCAATGCATCATCTGTAAGATAGCTGATGGCAACATTGGCTCTTGATATACCTTCAAAATCATAACTCCACTGGCCGTTAAAACCGCCGTTAGCGGCTGTAAAACTAAAATCACTGAACTGGTCCATCCATGCCTGGTCACCATCGGGGTTCCACTTTTTCTGCATGTCGTTGGAAGCAATATCCTGCACAATAAAATCATTGCGCAATACGGTGCCATCATCCCAGCCCCATTCGCCTATAATATTTAATGTGCTTGAAAGTAATTGATAGGATGAAGTGACCGAACTCTTTACCGTTCCAAGTTTTGGATCCGTATTCACCTGGTCTGGAGTTAATAAACCAATAGGATCTTTGTAAAGCTCTTTTTTACAACCAAAACCGCTTAGCAGGATAACCCCGGCTAAAATATTATAAAGTGCTTTCATTGTATGTATTTTAAATGGTTTCATTATAGCTTAATATTTATACCAAACAAAAATGCTTTTGACTGCGGGTAGGTACCCTGGTCAAACAGGTCGACAGATTCAGGATCCAGCCCTGTATAATCTGTGATGGTGATAAGATTTTGTGCTGATATGTATAAGCGTATATTCTGGAAATATTTGTTGCCGAAAAGGGAATTTAAACTATAACCCAGTTCAATGTTCTTTAACCGCAGGTAAGATGCATCTTCTACAAAAATGCTGGATACCCTGCTGCTGCCATTGTCATTAAATGTTGAACGTGGCACCGTATTGCTGGTACCTTCACCATGCCATGCATCAAGTGTGGCAACAGAATGGTTAAACGGACGTGTATCATAATCAATGATCTTTTTCAAATCATTGTATTTTTCAATTCCTTCTACACCCTGCCATAAGGCCGAAAAATCAAAACCTTTAAAACCTGCTGATAAATTCAAACCATAGGTTAATCTTGGATTGGGATTACCAATGAACACACGATCATTATCGTTGATCATTCCATCACCATTCACATCCCTGAATTTGATATCTCCAGGTTTCTCTGAAGGATTTAAGGTTCCTTTTAAATACGTATTGATTTCCGTCTGGTTCTGGTAAATACCAACCATCTCGTAACCATAAAATGCATTCAACGGCTGACCTACCTGCGTCCTGGTAACGTTACCCACAAGGCTGGGTAAATTGGGATGTAGTTTTTCAACATTATTTTTTACAGAGGCCAGGTTGGCATCAATAGCATAGGTAAATGCACGGTCATTATTTCTGAAACTGATGCCCAGCTCAAATCCTTTATTCGATACCGTACCTGCATTTACAATAGTTGGTGATACACTGCCCACTACTGCTGGTAAAGAAATAGGTAATAAAATGTCTGAAGTGGTTTTCCGGAAATAATCAGCAGAAATATAAAGCCGGTTCTTTAACAGGCCAAGGTCC
>DASTMJ010000077.1:0-9471 GCA_035714205.1 Flavisolibacter sp.
ATGAAAAAATGGTTGCCTGTTCCCTTAAAGGAAAATTATCGTAATGATGTTTATGTTTTTGATAAACCTATCCTGATTGTAGCAAACAGGTATAACATGGAATGGGATGGTCCGCCTATCAGCTTTTTTAGTATTGACACACTAGCATATATTTTTAATAAACTTCAATCAACCTATCAAATCATTTACAACAGACCGCGTCCTCAGAATATTACTATGGATAACAGTGATATTTATGATTTGAATGAATATGATTGGATCCGCGAAAATTATCCGGATATAATATTAATGGAGGACCTTTACCAAGAGAATAAAGCAAATGCCAAAACTTTCAATCATTTACAGTTAATGGTATATGCCAATAGTGAGAATTTTATATCTACACATGGCGGAACCGCCGCTTTGGCGAGTTATTTTAAAGGTGTAAATCTCATATTATCTAAAAAAGGTCCTGAACATTATTTTAAGTGCTATGAAAAATTATATCCGAAGCTTTCTGGTACCCATATTATTCATGCAAAAACCGATCTTGAGTTAAAACAGAATATCGAGCACCTGTTTTTAACTGAAAAAAAAGGGTTGGTCAATGCCACCAGTTAGATGCATTTTCTATCGGAGAGATTCGTATAGGGAAACTAATTTTTCGGCAGAAGCTTTCCAGGTAAATTGTTTTACTCTTTCCAATCCTTTTTCTGTATATAATTTTTGTAATGATTCATCTCCAAGTATAGTAGATATCGCAAAAGATAATTCCTTATAATTATAAGGATCTACCAGCCGAGCCGCATCACCCGCAATTTCAGGCATGGAAGAAGTTGTTGAAGTGATGACTGGCACTCCACATGCCATTGCTTCTAAAATTGGTAATCCAAAACTTTCCCTAAGTGAAGGATATAAAAAAAGTGTAGCTGCATTATACATTAAAGCAATTTGCTGATGTGGTATATAACCGGGAAAAATAAAATGATCGATCAGGTCTTGCCGATGTAATGTTGCTAAAATTTCTGATACAAACTCCTTTTTGTAATCCAAAAGTACGAGCGGGATTATATTTTTTTCCTCCAAACAATATTCTGCAAAAGCCTTAATAACGTTTCTGGTATTTTTTTTTGGTGCAGTATTTCCAAGGAACATAATAAATTTCTCAGGTAAATGGAACTGCTTGCGAAATGTCTCAACATCCTCCTTTGTATATTGCCTATTGAATTTTGAACTCACTCCATTGTAAAGCACCTGTACTTTATCAGCCGGTAAATGTAGACGTTCAATTATGTTCTCTCTTTCGAAATGAGATACTGTAAGAATTAAACCTGCTTTTTTAACAATTTTAGGTACTATAAATCTACGATATAAGTTACCCAGGTTTTGATATGCAGTTCCTTTAAAATCAACATTTTCAAGATAAATAATATCATGAAGGGTTACAATCAAAGGAACTGATGTCGAAAGAGGTGCGGTATTAGCTGTACAATGAAGGAGGTTGATCTTCTCTTTTCTGACCGCTTTTGGCAATCCAATTTGCTCCCAATCCGCATAGGTAAAAGACCCAAATCTATTCAAACTAAAATTGAATGTTTCAGATAACGTACCATCATTTACTCCGTCCCTGGCAAATATTACATACTGGTTAATTTTATCAATTTGCTGTAGGTTTTTAATTAGCTCAATGGCAACAACATCCATCCCATGTTTTTTAGGCCTGAATATTCTTTGCGCTTCTATGCCGATTTTCATAATGTATTTATAATAGCTTACGAGTGGCTTACTTTACTATTTAATTTCTTCTATGGTATGACTATGATAGTGTTGAGTAGCAACAGAAACCTTATTTGCTTTACGAACTTTTAATAAAGACAACACCTGGTAAAAAATAAATAAGGGTATTCCTGCCAGAGATTTATAAATTTTTGCTTCGGCTTTTGAATGAATAAGTGCAATGACTAGCGCTAGAAAAAATAATCCAAAAGCAATAAGCCACCAATAAACAAGATTTATATTGATAAATATATTGGATACCATAATTAGAAATGAGCTAAGTACAATTAAGAATAAAGGAGGTCTCAAAAACATTAAACCAAATAAAAATCCGTTCCAGTCTAAACGTAACAGGCTCTTAACGGTTACTCCAACACCTAAGCCTGCATATTTAAACCATGTATTAAACCACCTTGCTCGTTGCTTTACCAACTGATCTGATTTTGAAGTTTTTTCATCATACACAATTGCGTTTTTAGCAAAAGCTATACGTTGCCCGCTTTTAATGATTTCGATTTGTAAAACCTTATCAAAGCCAGCCCCCGTAATATCAAGATGCTCAAGACAATTTTTATACAATTGGGTTGTAAATGCCATACCAGAACCGGCAAGTGTTGCCGAAGAACCAATAGCAAACAGGATCTCCCTGTCGTAAAAATGATAATAAATATCCTGCACTGCATCTATGCAGGCATACATCGTATCCAGGTTTTTAGCTTTACGTACTCCCTGTACTGCAATAAATCCCTGGTTGAAAAATACATTCAGCTCATTGAGGTATTCAGTATGAGTAAGATTATCACTGTCGATAATGGTAAGAAATTTATGATCTCTTTTGAATCGATTTATTGCGTAAAAATGTGACCGCGTATTACTTTGAAGAGTTTCTTCAGGACGCAACAAAACAACTCGTTCATCTTCAAACTTTATGTTGGTTATGTCGCATTTATCAGCCACAACATAAATCAGGTAATTTGAATAGTTAAGTTTCAGTAATGAATTAACAGCGGGCTTTAATGTGTGAGTTTGTTCATATGCTGTAACTATAATTGCATAATCAGGCTCTGGCTCAGGCTTTAATTTCTCTTTTTTTTGTGGGGTTATCTTGTATGCCAGAAATAAAATGATGGGCAACACCAGGTTATATCCTATAATAATTCCGATCACTATCCACATATAATACAAAATCGTATTCATTTTCCCTTGTTATAATTCAGAGTTTGACCCATTTTTTTTGTTCAAAATTAAATTGCTTGATGACCCTTGCCGGGTTTCCTACTGCTACCGAATAAGGAGGAATGTCTTTCGTGACAATTGCACCTGCTGCAATAACACTATGTTTTCCAATTGTTACACCAGCTGTTAATACGGCATTAGCTCCTATCCAGCATTCGTCTTCTACAATTATTGGCGCTGTTGTTACTTTTTGTTTATGAATCGGCACCGTTATATCCTCGTAGGAATGATTAAGCCCACTCATGACAATGTTCTGCGCAAATATTACTGAGTTACCAATTGTTACCGGCCCTATAACTACATTGCCCATTCCTATTCTTGTTTCATTACCTATTATAACATCGCCAACTCCATTATTTATTGTACAGAAATCTTCAATTGTGGAATAATCACCCAATTCAAATCTATTAAATGGTAAAACATCCATCCGGGTACTTCTTCTAATAACCGATCCTTTGCCCTTTTTATGATAAAATGGATTTACAAACCAGCTTACCCATCGCCTGGGTCGAGCCTGGTAAGGAGGAATCATCATCCAATGAACCAGCTTTTTAAGTTTTTTATTGCCTTTTATTTTTTCTTTGATCGAAGACATTGTTAATTACTGATAATATAAAATATTATTCCTGGTTAAACCTGCACCTGTTTTGCTTTCAGAACCAGGTTTATTCTTGAGAAAATTGTTTTATAGGTATCAATTATATAAATCCAGATATTACCAAACCTGACACCTATACTTTTTTGCAATATAGAATACCAGACAATGGTACCTAAAAAGCATCCGATCACATTTCCTATGGCTGCACCATATACTCCAAACTGCAAAAAGCATAGATAATTTAGTGAAAAATTTATGCCCAGGAAAAGTACATTCAATAAAAAACATAGCCTGGCTTTACCAATATAGAGCAATAGGTTGGCAGCCTGATTCTGAATAGGTCGTATCAATCCGGAGATCATGTACATCTGGAGAATAAAGGCAGAATCAGCATATTGTGCACCGGCAATGAGAGTGATCACAAAATTTGGAAAACAAATGATAAATAAGGCCAGTGGTGTAGTAAAACTCATTAAAATTCCTACCATCCTTTCGTACATATACTTCACTCTGTCTGGCCCTTCATTTAAATCCACCTGCGAGACCTTCGGCAACAAAATCTCTGCAGCCGCATAAGATGGAATTTCTACAAGACCACTGATTCTTGTTGCTGCGTTATAAGTAGCTACCATGCTTTTGCTGGAAGTAAACTTAGCTATCATTAGCTGGTCAAGGTTTGTAAAAATGTTAGACGCAATGCCTATCCCAAAGATATATCCGCCAAAGCCCAGTATCTTTTTTATCCATACAATAGAGGGATTAAATATGTACGATAAATGTTTTCGACTAAATAAATACATTACCGTGGCACCAAAAACGATACTGATTGATTGATAGATGGCTAATTCAACCAAAGTAAATTTTATTTTAAAAACCTGTAGACCCAGGATTATAGCAAAAAACAATACCTGTCTTGAAAAATATCCGGCAAATACAGACTTGAAATCAAGATGTGATTGTGATACAGCTTCCAGGTGAGAAAAGAAGATAAGCCCGGCCATACCGATACTATACCATTGCAGCATTCTCATCAAATCCTCTCCCGCTTCCAGCCATGTACTTAAAATGCCGGATAACAAAAGAAGAAACAATATGAATATTATGCTTACAAAAACATTGATCAGAAAGGAAGAAGATGCAATTGCAGTCTTTTCATTGCTGTAATTGCCTACGAATTTGATATGTGCATTTTTTAACAAATTGGTCTTCACTGATTCCAGTAGGGAAGTCACTACAAGAAAGAAAGCCCAAATTCCCATTTCTGGTTTTGAAAGCGTTCTGATAAGAATAATAAAATTGACTAATCCAAATAGTGTTAGCGAAAACCTTTGAAGAAAAGTGAAAAATGCGGATCGAATCCAGTATGATGAAAGATATTTTTTCAAGGGTGTTGTATGATTTTACGGGAGGCTCAAACATACATAAAAATGAACGTTTTGTTTTATTTATTTCAGTATTGATCTGCCATAAATTATATATTCAATTAATAAGATAAAGAGGAGATGTAAAAACAAATTAAATCGCACTTATAATTTTCCTAAAAAAATCCAGCAAAAGCCTAGTAAAAATAGCTACTAACAAAAGTCTAAGTAAATATTCTTAGTCTCGTACAATCCCTATTCAATGAGGACAGTTTCTACTATCCGGCAATCTAAAAATTTCGAAATTCTACTATAGTTTTCCTATTTCCTTTCCTTTACTTTAGCCATTGAAAATGTTTTGGTTATCTATTAAACCAAACAGAGTTTTTAAGGTAGTGTAAATCCAAAATCCAGTAGCTATGAAAAACCAAAGAGTCTTTCTCTTAATGGTATTATGTGTTGTTATTTGCACAAATATTTTTGCACAAGTTCAAACACCAAAGTATGTAAGTAGTACAGCAAATTCAGGAGGTTATTTTGAATATTTACCTTCAGGATATTCCACAAGTAACAAAAGTTATCCGCTGATCTTATTTGTTCATGGACTTGGAGAATTAGGTTCAGGGTCTTCTACAGATTTGCCGAAATTGCTTAATTGTTGGGTTGCGCTGCCAAGACTTATTAACCAGGGTCAATTTCCGCAAACATTTTCATCCAACGGTCAAACATTCAGCTTCATAGTTATATCGCCACAATTTAAAGCGTGGCCATCGGGCTCGGATGTAAATGATGTTATTAATTATGCAATTAAAAACTACAAGGTCGATACCACACGTATCTATGTCACCGGTTTAAGTATGGGTGGCGGAGCTACCTGGGATTTTGCAGCTGCCTTTCCGACTAAAGCAACTGCGATAGTGCCAACTTGTGGTGCATCCTGGCCGGATTTAAACAAGGCAAAAACGATTGCGCATGCCAAACTTCCGGTTTGGGCAACACATAATGATTTTGACGGTACTGTTTCCTCATCTTATACCAAAGACTGGGTGAATAATATTTCTCAAAATGGTGGCATTGCAAAAAAAACAATCTGGCCCAGCAGCTCTCACGACTCGTGGACAAAAACATATGATCCTAATTTTAAAGAAAACAACCTTAATGTTTATGAGTGGATGTTGCAATATCAAAAAAGCAGCAACGTTACCAACCAGGCGCCAACAGCTAATGCCGGCACTGATCAGACTATAACTTTACCGGTTAGTTCTGTAACATTAACTGGTAGCGGCGCAGATAGCGATGGAAGCATTGTATCATATTCCTGGAGTAAATTATCTGGGCCAACTTCCGGAAGTATTACCTCACCGTCTACCGCTACAACAACAGTTACCAACCTGGCTGAAGGCACTTATGTTTTTCAACTAACAGTTACTGATAATAATGGACTTACTGGCAAAAATGATGTTTCCATCATTGTTAAAGCTGCAGCAAACCAACAACCCGTTGCCTTTGCAGGCAATAATCAAACTATTATATTGCCTGAAAATAGTGTGATCTTATCAGGATCTGCTACCGACCCAGATGGAACAATAATAAGTTATAACTGGACTCAAATAGCTGGAAATGCAGCTAACATCATCTCACCATTTAGCGCTTCCACTGAGATAAAAAACCTCACCGAAGGAGATTTCGAATTTAAATTTACTGTTACTGATAATAATGGAGCAACAGCAACAAGTAATGTCACCGTCACCGTTCAAACACAACAAACAACAACTACGGTTACAGCAAATGATCCATCATCTTATGTGCCTTATTCCGGTCAGTATAGTTACGGACTTAACCCAGGTTGGTATGGACCTAATTGGAGTACGAAACAAATTCTTGATCTGGGTGCCGGTAATACTACCAACGGAATAAAAGGTATTGGTGCTAAGTCATTCCGGATGCAGCTGTATGATGATTTTCTGACTCAGTACGGAACAAATTTCCTGATACCTGATTATGAGCATTTAAAAAACCTGGGTACTAATGAGATTACAGCATTTGTAGGGAGTCCGCATTCTACAAACAGGCTAGACTCTTCTTTCTATTTTTATGTAGATAGTAACGGTGATACAGTAAGACCAAAAAGCCAGGTATTTAAGGGCATGTATGAACCCATCTGGCTGGATGATGCAAAAACACAAATTAATCCTGCAAATACCTATGCCCAGTACCTTTTTAATGTTGTAAAGGTTTATGGTGATTATGTTACTTTCTGGGAAATTGTAAATGAACCTGATTTTACATACAGTGATGGGGGTTGGTCTGGGGACAGTGATCCTCCATCTCCTAACAGTTGGTTCTACAGGGATCCTCGTCCGGACGAACTAGTAAACCTAAAAGCACCTCTACAGTATTATATAAGAATGATAAGAATTTCGTGGGAAGTGATAAAAAAGCTTCAGCCAAATGATTATGTATGCACCGGCGGAATTGGAAGCAGGGCTTTTTTAGCTGCTTTATTAAGAAATACAGATAATCCGGATGGAGGCAAAGTGACACCTGAATATCCATTGACTACAGGAGCATATTTTGATGTTTTGAGTTTTCACACTTACCCGGAATTTTTATTAAGGCATTGGAACTTTGACCCTAACGTAACACCTGCACCAGATGGATTTGTTTATTACAGGCACAGTGATGCCGCTATTAACAGCCATCTGAAGGTTAAGAACTGGATGGATAGCTTATTGGTTCAAGCTGGCTACAATGGGAACAAATACCCCGCGAAACAATTTATTTGCACCGAAACAGGAATGAGCAGGCATACCACTATCAATGAATTTGGTGGTAATGAAGTACAAAAGAATTACATGATAAAAGCGCATGTACTTACTCAAAAAGACGGCCAGGTAAAACAAACCTATTGGTTCACTACAGGTGACGGCCCTGACGCAAATTTTCATTGGGATATGTTTGGATGCTATACTTATTTTGGTGATAAGCAACCTTACAACGCCACTGCTACAGACCAGGGCATAGCTTTAAAAACAACATCGGATCTTATTTATGGAAAAACCTTTGATGCAACAAGAACAGCTTCATTAAATCTTCCGGCCTCTATAGAAGGTGCCGCCTTTAAAGCACAAGATGGAAGTTATGTGTATGTACTCTGGGCAAAAACAATGACAGATCTTTCAGAAAATGCCTCTGCCACCTATAGCTTCCCTGCGGAACTATTTCCTGGCGGTAGCATCACAAAAAAAGAATGGAATTTTTCACAAACAAATGATAGCTCAATAATTGGAAACAATGTAATAGAATTGAATGGTACACCAGCTTTTTATGTAATCTCTGCCTCTGTGCCACCAACAAACCAGGCGCCAAAAGCTAATGCCGGTGCAGACCAAACAATTACCTTACCAGTAAATTCTGTAACGTTAGTTGGATCTGGTTCAGATGCTGATGGTACGATAGCAAGCTATTTATGGACCCAGTTAACCGGGCCTGCCGATGCTACTATTAGTTCTGTATCTACTGCAAATACAGAGGTAAATGATCTTAAAGAAGGTACGTATCAACTTGCATTAACTGTAACAGATGATAAAGGATCGACTGCAAAAGACACAGTTGTTATTAATGTAAATGCTGCAGTAAACAAATTACCGGTTGCCAATGCGGGTAATGATGAAAGTTTACAATTACCCACAAATACTGTTAATCTAACAGGATCAGGAACGGATACAGATGGGATTGTAGTAAAATTTGAATGGACCAAAATCAGCGGACCTGATGAATTTACAATAACCTCGCCTTCAACTGCTAGTACAGGAATTAATGGCCTTGTTGAAGGCAATTATATATTCCGCTTAACTGTTACCGATAACGAAGGCGCTATAGATTCAGATGATGTTACAATTACTGTAAATGCTGAACCGGCAAATCAGGCCCCGGACGTATCTGCAGGCAATAATCAAAGCATAACACTCCCTGTAAACAGTCTTACATTAATCGGTAGTGCATCTGACCCAGACGGTGCAATAACTTCCTATAGCTGGAGTAAAGTTTCCGGAGGAAGTGCAAACATTGCTTCACCTCTATCTGCTTCTACCACTATAAATGAGCTTGGGGAGGGTAATTATGTGTTCCGTTTAACTGCAACAGATAATGATGGGGCAACTTCTTATGACGACGTAACTGTCATTGTTAACCAGGCACCGAATATACCACCTGTAGCGAACGCCGGAAACGATATTACAATCACACTGCCGGTAAACAGGGTTCAGCTTAATGGAATTGGTACAGACAGTGATGGATCTATTACAGGATTTCAATGGTTGGCTGTTGATGGACCATCCAATTATAAAATTTCATCACCATTTACAGGTAAAACAACAATCAGCAATTTGACGCAGGGAACTTACCGGTTCATGCTGACAGTTACGGACGACAGAGGGGGAACTGGTTCAGATACAGTTACGATTGTTGTGAATCCGCCAATAAGAACAAAATCGTCTGCCACTTTATATCCCAACCCGG
>DASTMJ010000078.1:0-17133 GCA_035714205.1 Flavisolibacter sp.
GATTGATCTTGGTGAACCTGTAAATAGCCGTGTACGGAACATCAACCGTTTGGCTGGCACTTACAGGTGGGGTTGAAGGTGCCTTTCCGCCATTGGTGGCAATACGCTGGATATAGGACACATCGGCAAAAATACCTGTGGGGGTTTTGCCTGTTTTTGGCATCAGCAACAGCCAGTCAACACTGCCGGCATCGGGGCTGGCAGCAGTTTTGGGCGGACTATATGCCTGCGCAAAAATGGAATCCGCGGCTGATAACTGCCAGTGCGGACCTGCACCATGTGTACCCCGCTTTTTATTGGTGATGTCATACAGGTCGGCCTGTGGTGCTACAAAAACCCAGGCAAAGGTGGCAGGATCAATACCTGTCTGCACCGCCTTGTATTTCTGAACACCTTCTGCATAATAGGTGGCTACCCTCGAATTACCGGAGGGTAAATTGGCGGGGAGATCAATAACCTCCGGTATTTCCAGCTTCTCACTCTCCTGTATATGCCAGGCAGGTGGAGCTGCTTCAATGGGTATTCCAAATACATTGGGAACAACCATAGTACTTGTTGAATGCACTTGGTCCCCGGGCTGAATCAGCGTTTCTGCTTCTTTGTTACAGGCCATAGCCACTGTAAGGATCAGTGCCGACATGATGAATGTTGATTTGAAATGGTTTTGTTTCATATATTTTTTTTGAATGGTGAATACTGTTATTTACAAAGGGCTCAACAATCCCATACAGGGATATAGTTGTAGTTACACGGTAACACGGCCCTGATAATGGCTTTTGTGCTAATAAGGTTTCAGTGATTGTTTCCCGGGGTCTCTGCGATGTTTCGCAGCAGGATGAGGCCATACTTTCATTTGCTTGGAACCTTAAAGCTTCCTGGGCTTAAGGGTTTCTTTATGTATGGCCCCTGGGTTGATCTTAAACTTCTTTAGCTGGCATGGTTCATTTTTTTTGGTTAAGGTTGCAACGGTGGCACTATTAAATCATTGATTTAAGATGTCAAAATTCAACCCTCTGCAGAACCATTCAGCATGCAGTTTACCAAACGGTAGTCTTTTTTTCCCTTTCGGGAATAAGAAAAAAAAATATATGAAAATCCCGCTTTCCAATCGGCTGGCCGGTACGCACAATGAGTGGTAATTCGGGTCCCAACGGCTCTAAGTCCTTGCCAGGTGGCTTGTTCACGAAAATATACCGGTACATCTGTCTAACTTTAAAAAACAAATCGCTGCTACTGCAAATTCAATGAAAACACGATCCTTTTGGTTCTTTGTATACTTCCTGGTTCCAGCCAGCCTGGCCGCTCAGCAGCTGGCTGAAAACCAGTTTGATCATTACACCACGGCGGAAGGATTATCACACAATAAGGTAAGTGGCATCAGCCAGGATGCTACCGGTTATATCTGGATTACAACAGCCTCCGGACTGAACCGGTTTGATGGGAGCCGCTTTGTACAATTCCACAGCAATAACGACAGCGGTTCACTGGCTGCAGAAGAACTGACTGGTACTACATGGCTTGATAAACACCGCCTTGCCGTATTTACAACAGGCCTGCATATTATAGATACAAGAACCGGTGAAAAACACAACCTCTTTGTTCCCTACCACGACAAACAATTCCAGTACAAATTCAACATGATAGAACGGGTGATGGGATGCGACAATGGTGACCTGTTTTTACTTACCCGTTCCGGTTTTTACCATTACGATAAACAGTACAACCTGGTTTACCGTTTTGATTATTATGCCGAAAAAGATGTACCGGTTACCCATTTCTTTTTTGGCAGGGAACTTTTTTCAATCGACAATCAACGCCTGCTCATTGTATCCATCGCGGGCCTCTATATCTACAACAAAAAGAACCGGCAGGTAACCAAAATGACGGCGGCCGACTGCCCCGTGATGGCTGATCTTTTAAATTACCCCGAACCGTATTATTCATTTTTCCAGGACAAACCCGGCAACTTTTTTCTTCATAAAGCGGGCACGGACAGTCTTATTTATATGAATACACGGACCAATAAAAAAGTTGTTTCATTACTCCCCTTTAAGCCGTCAACCATTGATATCCATTATCGTTCAAGGTTAATACCCATGAATGACAGTACCTTTTACCTGACTGGGCATATTTCAGGTTTTTGGAAAATGCATTTTGAACGGGCAAGCGGGAAGGTTAGTGTTTACCCTGAAAAATATTTTCCCCTCCATTTCTGCTCCTCTATTTTAAAAGACCAGGACCAGGATCTTTGGATAGCTACCAATAAAGGGATCTTCCGGCAAAACCCCAAAAAATCACTGGTGCAATTTGCCTATCTGCCTCCAGGCACAGAAGATACCTACCCCGACCTGCGGCTGGATGATGTGTATGCAACGGGAAATACATTCTATGCAGCTGCCCGCGGCGATGCAGGTTTATTCCTGTTCGATAAAAACACCCTTGCCTTCAAAAAACAGCTACTTTTTAAAAACATAGAAGGCCGAACCAACCATCTGCTGGCGATGACACCCGTGCAGGATTCCACGATCTTAATTGCTACCCACCGCCCGCTGCTCCTGTATAATTTTAGCTCCGGTAAAACCAGCCAGTTGATACCACCCCTATGGACAACCGAAGATTGGGCAAACGATCTTTACAGGGATAAGAAGGGAAATATATGGATCGGTGCCTACCGTATTTACCGGTACAACCCGGTGGCAGGAACATTTAAGATAATTCCAACGCATGAACGTATCCTTAACATGCCTTCCGTTATTGCTGAAGACACTTCGGGGCATATATGGATAGCTGGTCACGGTTTAATGCGTTATAATACAAAAGCCGGCATGATAGATATACTGCTGGATTCTTTTCCGCATATAAAGATGCCCGATAAGCAGGTAAATGCCATGGTAATCGATAGCAGGAACGTGGTGTGGTTTAACAGCAATAATAATGGCCTGGTAGCATACGATATTACTAAACGAACCTTCCGCCATTTTACACGAAAGGATGGATTGCCCGACGACAATATTGCCTCCATGATTGTGAACGGGAACAAATTGTGGATCGCCTGCGTTTCCGGCCTGGCCTGTATGGACCTGCGTTCCATGCAGATAGTAAGTTTTGGTAAAGCAGACGGTTTCCCGGAAATGAATATGCAAAGGGGTGCGCGGCTGTTTTACGACTCAACCTCCCGGATGATCTACCTGAGTGCCGGCAATCTTGTAGGCCGGTTTGACCCTATAGAAATGCCCAGGCGAAAAACAACACCCAGCTTATTTATTGAAAGCCTGGTGATAGATGGCTCCAAAAAACATTTTCTTCCTGGCAACGGCATCACAACATCATGGAAGGATAAGGAAATGCGCATTACAATTGGCACCATCAATTTTTCAGATGGCATCAACCAACGTTTTGCTTACAGGATACCTGGTGAAGGATTTACTTCCTGGACGCAACTGGGCAACCAGCCTACATTCAGTATTTCAGGACTCTCACCCGGCATTCATAAGATACAGGTGAAAGTGTTTTCTACCAGCAACCGGTGGCCGGAGCAGGTTAAAGAAATAACTATACAGGTATTACCGCCCATCTGGAAAAAAGCCTGGTTTATTATTATGGAAGCAGTTCTTGCCATTGTATTGATATGGCTGCTGATCCGCTGGAGAACAGAAACGGCAAGAAAAAAGGAAATGGTAAAAACCCATATCGAAAAATTGAAAGCCGATGATTATAAAAACCGTTACGAGCTGGAACAGATCAGCCATTATTTTTCAACCTCCCTGGCGGGTAAAAAAACAAAAGATGAAGTGCTTTGGGATGTAGCCCAAAACCTTATTGGCAGGATGAATTATGAAGATTGCATTATTTATGTGTGGAATGCAGAAAAAACAAAGATGATCCAGAAAGCTGCCTGGGGCCCCAAAGGAAAACCGGGTGTGATCACCGAGCAATTCTTTGATGTTTTGCCCGGGCAGGGAATTGTAGGTCATGTAATGAACACCCTCCAGCCGGAACTGGTGCATGATACAAAAACCGACCAACGTTATCGCGTAGACGACCAGGTGCGCCGTAGCGAAATTTGTGTACCCATTATTGCAAATGGCGAATTGCTGGGTATTATTGATTCAGAACATTCCTTACCATCTTATTACAGTGAAAGGGATATTAAAATACTCACCACAATCGCCACGCTTGTTGCCAATAAATTAAAACAAATAGAATCGGAACAAACCCTGGAACACAGCCGCAAAGAGCTGGCAAGTATAAATGAACAGTTGGCCGAAGCCCGCCTTTCTGCATTGCAGGCACAAATGAACCCCCATTTTGTTTTTAATGCCCTGAACAGCATTAAACGTATGATTCTGGATGAGGATAATGAAAAAGCTTCCCGTTACCTCAGCAAATTTGCGCTTATGATTCGCATGACATTGAATCATTCCCGTGAAATATTTGTAACCCTTGACGAAAATATCCGCTACCTCGAAGCTTACCTTCAAATGGAACAACTGCGCTTTGATGATTCATTTTGCTGGAGTATTGAAGTGGATGATACCATCGATCTTTCAGAGACCGCGGTTCCGTCCATGATGATACAACCCCTGGTGGAAAACGCCATCTGGCATGGATTAATGCACGCCACTACCGAAAAAAAGATTGTAGTTGCATTCGCTCAAAAAGACAACACCATTATCTGCACGGTGGAAGACAATGGCATCGGTATCCGCAAATCGCAACAATTGAAGGAACAGCATAAAACGGCCCACCAATCCCTGGGGCTGGATAACCTGCGTCACCGTATCAGGGTACTGAACGAAAAGTATAATATGGATTGCCGCTTATTTATCACAGATCTGAAAGAAGAGAATGAAGATAAAAACGGAACCAGGGTGGTAGTACAATTTGACCTGGTAAATGCCGGCACCAATTAAAGAATTGGTGAATAATGATTCTTTATAAACCCTGGGTTGAAGGATGGGTTGGGGATGATCGGTTAAACGCTTATAGAAACCTTGAAATAATTATTGCTTATGTTAAAAGCTATTCTTGTTGATGACGAACCTGATGGCCTGCGGGCATTAAAAAAAATGCTGGAACGTTATTGCCCTCAGGTGGAGGTAGTAGCTGCCTGTGCCGGGGCTGACCTGGCTATTCAACAGATCAACAAACTGGATCCCGACGTTGTTTTTCTTGATATACAGATGCCCGGTAAAACAGGACTGGAACTGCTATCCGAGATCGAGGAAAAACGGTTCGAGGTGGTATTTGTTACGGCATATAATGAATACCTGCTACAGGCACTTCAGTACAGCGCAGCCGATTACCTGTTAAAACCGGTTGATGAGGACAGGCTGATAGAGGCCGTACAGCGGGTTGAAAAAAGAGCAGAGGCCGGCAAACCTAATGAGCAGGCTAAGGCCCTGGTTCACAACCTGGGCAAGACCGGCAACCCGGCCGAGATGCGTTTGTGCCTGCCAACTATAAAAGGATTTATGGTGTTAAGGCTGGACGAAATTATTTATGCCGAAGCCGAACGTAGTTATTCTGTATTTCACCTGGAAGGAAACCGTATTGTAACAGTTTCAAAACCCCTGCTGGAGTATGACCAGCTATTAAAGGATACTTCTTTTCTTCGCATTCATAAATCCTTTCTTGTAAATCTTCAGCATGTAAAAGAATACCACCGCGGTGAAGGTGGCCAGGTTATTATGAGTGACGGAGCAGAAATAGAGGTGAGCCGCCGTAAAAAAGAACAGTTCCTGTTGAAGGTAAAAGATGTATTCCGGTATGGCATCTGAATTCATTCTTAAAACACCAACACCATCTGGAGGTGATACAACAAAGGAAATAAAAAACCCCTGGTGAACCACTTAGAATAACCCGGGTTTATGGCCACAGCGCATTCTTCAATTGATATCGTGGCATTCTTTTACAAAAAACCGCACCCGCATATCTTTTTTTAGGTGCATATTCGAAATGCCGGTTCCTTTTTTTACCAATTTGGGAATATAAGCCGAATGAAGCGGCAATGCATTTTGTTTGCAGCCGGTAATTAAAAAAATAAAAAATGAATAAAAAAGGTGTCTCAGGTAGCTCATTTTCATAGTACGAATCTAACAGGTAAAATTTCTGGCAGTCCCACCTTTTCGACCAATAAACATATAGAACTACGAATGAACAAAATGCTTAACATTTGGTAGACAAAAGCATTTTATCGACCATTTAAAAAGCTGTTTTCTTTACCTGGCAACTACCAGGTTTTATAGCGGAAGAAAGATTTTATAGTAGTAAACCCAACAATAATTACAGTTTAATTTTATAAAAAAAGGTTGCCAAAACGGCAACCTTCACGCTACAAAACAAAGCCTTATGGCCTCGGCGATATAAATGTCAGGTCATCAAAGAAGGCTCTCAAAGGATTGTTATTATAGTTCCAGTCAACCGTAATGGCACGGGTAACCGGATCAAATTTACTTAACCTGCTTCCGGCACCGGTAAACAGCGTAATGACTGGACCGGTGGGATCAGAATTATACACATTGGTCACCTCGTTGGTAACCGGGTCAAAAACAATACGTGGTGCAACTGCAGGTCCATACCAACTGGTTGAACCGGGGCCGTCACCAATAGGGTGGCCGATGGAATTGGCCTCGGGCCAGAAAAACTCTACTTCATTGGGCCCGGTTGTAACCAGGTGCATCTCCACATCATATGGAAAATTATATGGGCTGCGGTTATGAAAACCCTGGAGCCTGTAAATGCCATCGTATTTGTTTTTGATGGTAAATCCAACCACGATCTCTTTTTGATTACGGGCTAACTGGTAACCACCATCTGCGCTGGTAATACGAATACCGATACCATAGGCTTTATTCGGATCCAGGACATCTGTTCCTGTTACTGTTACCTGCATCAGCCTGTAGGTGCTGTCGCCTGCTTTAATCACCGGCTCCATATTATTGATGCTGTACGTTCCGGCAGGCAGGGGTTCAAGATCTGCAGCGGTTACCAATGCATCGTCAAATTCCAGTGTCATATGAAGATCGGAGGGTGTGGGCAGGTGGTGTTCTATGGCAATGACAGGCCCGTTCACCGTTAAAGCGTCTGGCTGACCCGTTATAGCATTCATGATCGGGCTGCGGGCGGCCAGGGGGAAGGCCACCGCCTTGAGCTCCTGTACCTGGATGCCATATTTTTCGTTCTCAAAATCCTTGTCCTTTAAACAACCGGTAAGTGTTATAGCCAACCAGGTAATTGTTGCCAGGAAAACCGAAAATTTTTTCATATTCGTTCGTTATTAGAAGTTTAGTTTAAATCCCAGAAGATCTTACTGGTAAATACATCAATGGTTCCTTGTGCCGCCACATTTTCAGCGTTGTAGTTATATTCACTCTGCGGGTAAAACAAACGCACAGGAATGGAAGTGGCCGTATTACCAGGATCGATTGATATAGGCGGCCCCGCATCAAAACCGGCCGGCGCACCATACACAATATTGGTTCTACGGTAATCGGTCCAGATCTCGAAGGGAGCAATTGCATTTAGTGCAAACCATTTTTGTGACAGGATGGTAAACAATCCTCCCCCTGTAGCAGTATAATCCACATCGGGGCTGCCAACATTTCCATTCAGATAATCATTGGCATCTTCTGCAGTTAAACCTAACCATTCAAAGGATTCCTGTACGGCAGCCGTAAGCAGTTCCGCTGCAGATGGACCCGTTGTAAGCAGGCCACGTTGCCTTGCTTCTGCCTGCAAAAACAAACTCTCTACCGAAGTAATGATCCAGGCCCGGGATGCTGCGCCATCGGGTGATAACCCTGGGCCTCTTACTGTAGATAGATCTGATCCTTCATAATCAGGATCACCTGCAGGTGTGCCAAAAGGAATGCCCAGGTGCCCGGCCGATCCTTCAGTGTAAAACATGTCCAGCCTTGGATCTCCAAGATGATCGTAATAATTGATAGCATAGGCGTTGGCTCTTACATCATCGCTACGGCTGGAGGTACCACTTTCGTCGGTATTATAAACCCGGAAAAAAGGCTGTGGTTTGGAAGCTGAAAAACCCGGGTTTAAATGCGCCGACTGTCCGGCGTTTATAAAGCCCTCTCCTGTAATCTTACCTAATTGTTCTGCTATATCAATACCGGGAACAACCTGGTTGCCATTCATCCCGTTATGCAGGTGCAGTATCATGCGCAGGCGCAGTGTATTGGCAAACCGGATCCAGCTCTCACTATCACCCTCATATACAAAATCTGCTGTTTCGCTATCGGGGTTACCTACCTCTCCGCCGGTAGGACCCTGTAATAAACTAACAGCCGTATCCAACTGCTTAAAAAGATCCCTGTAAATATCAATGCCGTTGTCATAGGCAGGTGTAGGCACAGCAGTTCCTTTAAAGGCATTAAAATAGGGTACGTTATTATAAACGTCTACCAAAATCTGGAAGTTATGGGAACGCATGATACGGCCTACCGCATCATAAAAACCCTGGTCTAAAGCCTCAGCTTTTTTTTGCATCAGGTCGTAATTCTTGGCATTGGCATAAAGGTCATTCCATACAGATTGCTGGAAATTATTGGTGAACCGGTAGGTTTCTATATCGGTCTGCGATTGATAAGAACCCGACCTGGCCCAATAACCCATCCACATCTGCATGAAGGTCCAATTGGTAGAAACAATATCGCTGGTGGCCTGCAGGGCAGCTGGTAATAAGGCCGAAGTGGTAACCGAGGATTCTGTTATATCATCCTGGTTTTCGTTAATATTAAACTTGTCTTTTTTACACCCGGTTGCACAAAGTAGCACACCAAGGCTTGTACTGTATAATAAAGCTTTATAATTCATGATTGATTAGTTTGTTCTTTTAAAAACGTACAGCTACGTTGGCACCAAAAATTCGTGTAGGCGGCATATTAAAAGCAGTACTTCTGCCCACGGCATTGCCGGTATAGGCATTGTTGCCACTGGCAGAGAATTCAGGATCTGTCCATTGGTTTGATTTTGGCAGGAACATCAACAGGTTTCTTCCGTTGATACCTACTGCAATACCTTTAATCACTGAACCAAAACGTCCATTGAACAGGTGCGCCGGCAGGTCATAGTTCAGGGCCAGTTCCCTTAACTTCCAGAAAGCACCGTTGGCCAGGTAATTGGATTTAACCTCAGTAACAAGATCACTGTTCCACAAAAGACGCCCATACGTTTGCGTATACACATCTGTGTTGGGGACAAGCTTCCCTGTACCGTCATTATAAACCGAATTTGGCCATACAAAGGCACGGCGCCCGTGTTGTTCAGTTCTTTTAGAGATGCCGTTATCATCCAGGAATGCGCCCAGCTGGTCAGCTACAATCTGGTTGCCTCCCCGGTAATCTACCACTGCACTAAAGCTCAGGCCTTTCCAGTTTACGTTCAGGTTCAATCCAAGTATATGCTCGGGCATGGTACGGCCAAACTGTGTAAGGTTGGGATTTTGCGAAGGCATACCGGTAACCCGGTCTACAATTACACGTCCCTGGTCGTCGCGTACATAATCCGTTAATTTAAATACAAAGGCAGGCTGGCCCACAATGGCATAATTGAAATTGCCAATACCCAGTTCATTTACCCCGTCAACAATTTTGGTAACCTTGTTGGTCTGGTGCGTATAATTAACTTTAAAATCAATGTCAACCTTACCCAACCTCACTAATGGGGTTAAACGTAAATCCAGTTCCAGTCCTTTGTTGATAAAAGAGGCCGCATTCTGGCGGGAAGTAGTAGCACCTGTGGTGATAGATTGTTCTACATTAATGATCTGGTCTGTATTATTCTGGTTGTAATAAGTGGCTTCAATGTTCACCCGGTTGTTAAAGAATCCCATCTCTATACCTACTTCCTTGTTGATCACAAACTCGGGTTTGTATGAATCCGATGCAATAACAGCGGTGCCGGTTGCCGGGTCCTCAACCTGGAAACCAAGGTTGTTGCCGTAAGGGAAAAAGACCCCATTATAAAATATATTCTGGAAAGCGTAGGGGCTTAAGTTCACATTCCCGGTTTTTGACAGGGAGCCTCTCAACTTTAAATAACTGAGAAAATCAAGTTGGTTCAGCGCCGGAATCGCATCACTCAAAACCAGGGAGGTACTGATGCCGGGGTAGAAAAAAGCAATATCTGATTTTTTAAAATCTGTGCCTGGTTTTACAAGGCGGCTATCAATATCATAACTCCCGGTTGCTTCAATAAAGGCCCAGTTGTTATAATCAAAACTGATCTTTCCAAAATAACGTTCCAACCTGGATTGGGAATTATCCCTGTCAATAGCAGCTTCTCCCTTGCGAAGTTGGGGTGTAAATATGGTAGCACTACCCAGGTTATCACTTCCGGCACTTAAAAAACGGGATGTGATCTCACGGTAAGATTGGCCTAACAATGCACTGATTCCAAAATCTTTGAATTTCTTATTCAGGTTTACAAAAAACTCCGACGTAATGCGACCATTATACGTAGTAGCATCATTTACAGCTGCAGTAATATTATTGCTACCGGCATCCCTTAGCGTTCTGTGATAGGCAGAGTAATCAAAAGCACCTCTTGTTCGCCTGGAAGCGGCATTGGATAGCGAAACCCCTACCCGGTAGGTAAAGTTCAGCCAATCTGTTGCCCGGAGGTTCAGTTCTCCGTTACCAAAAATATCATTTCCGCTTCCTTTATCCCTCCAGTTGTCTTTGGCGAAATAAGGAGTCTTGCCATTATTATCAAGATAAGGTGTATAGTACCCGTCGGGGCTGGAGAAATAATCATTTTTCCAGTCGCGGAATCGTGCAAGATCATACTGCCCGGGAGAACCGGTAATGCCGTAATAAACGGTGGCGTTATTATAAGTTACGTCGTATTGACTGTTTGTATAGCGCAGGTTGAAACCTGCTTTAAAACGACCGTATTCCTTATCGGCCCGAAGGGTAAAGGTTCTGCGATTGTTTTCATCACCAGGCATAACACCCTTTATATTTACATTCTGCGCACTGATGTAAAAATCACCTGTAGAATAAGACAGGTTGGTTTGATGAGTAACTCCTGTGTTGAAGAAGTTTCTTCTGCCGTTTTTTACATATGAATAAGGAAGCATTAGTTTTTCGCCATTGGGTCCGTCCTGTCCCATTTGCCGTACAACACCATCAAAGGGTGCACCCCAGCTTTGTTGTTCAATGGAGTCGAAAGTGCCATATCCAGTGTTTATGTCCTGGGTATATCCTGAACCGAACATGGTCTGAAACTCGGGCATATAGGAAATGCTTTCAAGTTGGGTATTATGGCTCAATGTAACCTGCGGTTTTCCCTTTATGCCTCTTTTAGTAGTCACTACAATGGCGCCATTCACACCATCGGGGCCGTAAACAGTTGTTGCAGATGAGGATTTCAAAATGTTGACATCTGCAACATCATTTGGATTGATGGAATTTAAAAAACTTAAGGCAATAGGAACTCCATCCAATATGAGCATCGGCTGGTTATTACCCGTTAAAGAACGAATACCCCTTAACGTTATGCGGGTTTGTGCAAACACACCATTGTTAGTGGTATTGATATTTAAGCCCGAAACTTTAGCCGTTAAACCGTTCTGAAGGTTTACCGGGGCACCCTGTGTTAGTTCGGAACTCTTTACCCTGGCCGTTGCATACCCCAACTGTTTTGCCTGCCGGGATTGCCCCAGTGCTGTTACAACCACCTGTTGCATTTGCTGGTCGGCTTTCTGCAAGGTTATGCTTATACTGTTACCGGTAGCGATTGTGGTTTGCGGATCAAACCCGGTAGCAGAAAAGGTAATTGCTGAACCTGCAGCGATGTTTATGCTGAACTCTCCTTTTTCATTTGCCTGGACAGCATTTTTAGTACCTGTTTCTGTTACCGTTACAAAACCAACGGGCTCGCCGTTTTCATCCCGCACAGTGCCCGTAACTGTACGCTGCTGGGCATGTAAGACCATTACAGTCGCCAACAGGAAAATCATACTTAAAAATTTTCTCATAACTACGTTTTGTTAGAAATAATCAATAAAAGACAGCAGTTATTACAACCTTATCAAGTGAACGCTAACCGAATGATCGATTCTACAGTTGAAGTGATGAAATGAACCATTAAAACAAAAAGCAAAAAGCAGCGGTAGATAATCAACAAAATCAGGTAATCAGAAAGTTTAAAGAAATTGAAAAAGACGCTGTAAAATAAATAAGGAGTTACCTTCTTAATGAAGATGCAAACTGGAATAGTATAATTTGTGTTCGTAAATAAAAATGTGAATCACTAATCACCCAGCCATTTTTTAAAATCTGCTGACCGTAAACGGCTTACAATGATCTCTTCGTAAGAAGAAGGCCGAACCTGTACTTTTAATTTACCACTAAACCAGGCATGCACTTTTTCAATGCTTCCATAACTGATGATAAATTGCCGGTTAGCCCTGAAAAAATCTTTACCACTTAATTCTGTTTCCAATTCGTCAAGCCGTTTATCAATGATAAAATCCTCATTGTTTACGGTTTTGATGAACTGAAATTTTTCTTTAGTATAAAAAAATGCAACCTGGTCGCAAGGTATCGACATCAGCCTGGTACCACATTTGGCTAGAAATCTTCGTTGCAGATTATTATGTTGCTGTTTCAGTTCATGTAATGCAGTGGCAATTTTTGCGGTAATACCCGGCATAGCCCCACCATGATATTTTTCATATTTCTGCACCGCATTTTTCAGATCATCTTTTTTTAAAGGTTTCAACAGGTAATCAACACTGTTCATTTTAAAAGCATGCAGCGCATGTTCCTGGTAAGCCGTTATAAAAATCACAGGTGATTCAATTGTTACTTTATCCAGTACATCAAAACTTTTTCCATCACTTAATTGTATGTCCATAAAAATCAGGTCAGCTTTTTTTTGCGGCTGATCAAAATAATTAAAACAACTTTCCACGCTATCCAGAACAGCCAGGATATTTGCCTGCGGAACCACCTGGCAAAGCATATCGCACAAACGTTGCGCAGCTATTTTTTCATCTTCAATTATTAATATGTTCATAACGGTAAGTTTTAATTAAGGGGAGTAAAACTGAAAACATGTCTTTTTCTTTTTTTACTTTAATAGAAGGCATGTTCAACAACTCAAAACGCTTTTTCAGGTAAGCCAGTCCTTTACCCGACTTATCATCAGCAGTTTTTGGTTGAAGGTTATTAGAGACCAGGATGGCATGATCCGCATCCAACGATCTGATTTCAATATTTAAAGGCTTTGTGCTTGAAAAATTGTTATGCTTAACAGCATTTTCAATCAGTATGTGCAAACTAAGTGGCGGAATAAAAAATGCATCCTTAAGATTCACCGATTCTGCCAGGAAAAGTCCATCCGGGTATCGTGTTTTCAGTAATGAAAAATAGGTGCGGGTAAAATGCAGTTCTTCCTGCAGGCTTACAGTCATCAGGTCATTGGCATGAAGCAGGTATCGGTACACATAGGCAAGGTTCTCGGTAAATTTTATGGCCCTGTTCCCGTCAACCTCAATCAGCCCAATCAATGTGTTAAGTGTGTTGAACAAAAAATGAGGTTGTATTTGTACTTTCAGGCTATCAATCTGAACCTGGAAATTCAACCTGCGTAATTCTTCAGCTTCTGTTTGAGCCTGGTTCCATTGATCAAAAAAATAAAGACTTTCATATACAGCTAATTCAAGTAATATAAAAAGTAGGCTGATTCCAATGGTATACGAATAGCTGGTAATATGCGCTACAGGAAAGTTCCATATATAGGTGGCATCTTCAAGATAGATACGTAAAAAACCCACAAGAAAAGCATAAGGCACCAGGATGAGTGTTGCAAGCCCCAACCTTTTTTTTACATGGGCCAGGCCCGAATAATTTTTTCGTAACGTAAGTAGTATAAACCGGGTAGGCTCCCACAAAAACCAGGTATGCAGTAACGTTATAAAAAAAACCTTTTCTACAAGAAAGTCGTCTTTCCATGAAAAAAACATTTCCATCATAAAAAACAAAAAGAAAATAGCAGTCACTACAACGTAACCGGTAATTCTCACTGTTTTTTCCCTGATGAACATACGTTTATTCTAAAATGATGAAAGCGGCATAGTATTAAAAAAAATAACCAATGTATAGTTGTATCAAATGCATTTTCATTTCCTCACCACTCTTAGGAAAGTAGGGAGGTAGAGGACCCGAAGGTTGTTGCTTATTAATAGAGCCCATATTAAAATTGTAGCGGCCACCTAATATGTAACCACCAACCGGGTTGATCTCTAACCCACCAACAAAGCCATACTTTATCCGGTTGAAATAGTCTGAAACCTTTCCGTAACCAGTTGGATCAGGAACTGATGAGGGATTGGAGGAAGTACTATCGGCATTACCGCCAATTAAAAAGGCAAGTTGTCCACCAACCTGCAATTGTATTAAAGGTCCAAGATTAATGGTCATCAACTGGGGCAGCAACAGGTAATCGGTTTGCACTTTACCTTTTGAAGTAGATGTTCTAAAGTGATATCCTTCTCTTGAAAAAACCAGTTCTGTATGATATCCAAATATACCGGCACGTGGCGGAGTAAACAGGAGACCCGCATGAAATCCTGGCAAGCTGGTAGGGTTTATTACAGGAACATAATTGACGCCGGGAACATTTAAACCAGCCTTTATTCCAAACGATTGCGCAGGCTTTTGAGCAATGCCCACTGAGGCTGTCACAACAAACAGTACTGTGAAATAAAACCGAAAAGAGTTGAGCATATTTAATTAATTATGGTTGATTATAACAGGCGGCTCACTCAAGTTTAATCCTTTATTAAACCCGGTACGCCATGTTTCAAACTGAACTGTTGAAATTTTATACTGAAATGATCAACTATATGCTCAAACTGATTTCAACTACCATTGATCGCTTCACATTAATTCAAAAGCTGCAGGAGTTGTTCATTGGTTATTGAATAATCGGTCAACAAATTGCCCAACGTATAATAAGGCGCACGAAAGCCAGGTACAGCAAATGACTTTAACTTATCCTGGTCAATCACCGGTCTTGAGAAACGTATATAGTCTACCTGCAGCAACATATCAGTTGGTACTTCTTTTTGTAATGTTTTATTAAACACCAATGGATCTCGTTTTACATTATCTGGTATTTCATTCCAACCGCTGTAAGCGTTGATGCCTACCTGCAAATGATGTGGCATCAGTGGCCGGTAAAAACGTTCTATAATAGTCCATTCTTCACCGGGATAACGATATAATAAAATGAAACTTGCCTGTATTCTAACAATCCGCAATTCTACCCAGCCGTCCTTGGCGGGTCTTAGTTTTAAATTACTTACAGAGTTGCTGGTGGTTTTAACTTCAAATACAGCGCTGCTTTTAGGTTCTGCAATACCGGTGGTGAAGAACAGCCAGTTTTCCTGCCTGGGCTCCCAATTATCACTTGTGCGTGGGCTGGCCTGCCTTACCATTAAGCCAGCCAATGACCATTCGTTTTGAGGCAACGATTGGCTTAAGCCGCTTACTTTGATTTTTGTACGTACGTCAAAATTGCCGCTGATGTTTTTAAAAAGAAAAGGTGCCTGGTAATCGCCATACCAGCCGGATGCATATGGTTGAAGACTAAGCAAACCTTTGTCAATCCCAACAGAACGGATTTTATCCGGAAAATTTTCAATGGTATGAAGTAACTGCCAGTTTTTTAAGAAAGTTGGTTCCGTAAACTCTTCCGACAAAGAATCCAAAGAAGTTTCTGCCGGCTTTTGTTTTACTTGTTGTGCCTGAACACATAAGTTCAAAACAGGCAATAATCCTGTTAATATCCATTTGAACAATAGATGTCGATTGCTTGCACACACCTTCTTTACCTGGTTCATTGCCTTAATTAAGTTTTGAATGAACAAACATAATCCATGAAGAAAAGGCAGTAACGTCACTCGTCGAGGTATAATGCAGTTTGTCGAATGATTACCAGGGAACCAGCATTTTCAATATTTATGCACCCATAATCAGTTATATCCATGATTCAAACCATACATCATTCAAAAGCCCTGTTAGTTAATAACTAATTATATTTTTATTTACCACTATGCACATTCTTAGAAAAAGAATTTTCCCCGGCTTTCAAATTGGAGAAGCCCTGTTATGGCTGGTTTTTGATGTTGCGTGGATCGTAATATTAGCAGGATTTTACGTAGTTGGCGGGTCGTTTCAAAAAGGAACTCTGGTAACACCGTCTAATTTTATTCATGCAAACCTTAGTTTTCTAATTGTTAAAAACATACTGGTATTGCCTTTATGGTGGCTTTATTTTAAAAAGCTTCAGCATGCTGCTTTGCCAACAAAAATTATATTGCATGTATTTACAGGACTTGTATATGCCATGCTAATGAGTTATTCATTGCATTACCTGCGCACGGGACTTTTAAGCTATAACTTTCTTAAACCGGCCGTGCTATCTAAAATGTACGACACGCTGATTTATTATGCATTTGATTTTTCTGTATTACATGCTTACAATTTTTACCTCTCCACTATCAGGCAGCAAAAAAGAGAACAACAGCTTCGGGAGCTGGCTTATCATAGTGAGATCAGGGCATTAAAAGCTCAAATAGAACCCCATTTTTTGTTCAACACACTTAACTCCATCAGTGCATCCATTCCCCCATCAATGGAGAAAACCAGGGTGATGATTGCACAATTGGCCGATACATTCCGGCATGCTTTGCATGTAAGTGAAAAAAACATGGTGCCTCTAAAAGAAGAAATTGATTTTATTAAAACATGGCTATCGTTAGAAAAACATCGTTTTCAAGATCGATTACAGGTCGATTACAGGATAGAGAATAGTTGCCTGGCTGCAAAAGTTCCGCCCATGTTGCTGCAACCTATTGTTGAAAATGCGTTAAATCATGGCATCAGCCCTAAAATAGAAGGAGGAACGGTAACTATAGAATGTAGGCAAGAAGATAAATTTGCTTTCATTGCCGTATGTGATACAGGGGTGGGATATAAAGCAGATCTTGAGAGGATATTTGACAATGGTATAGGATTGCGAAATATATCAAAACGCCTGAAGCTACTTTATAACCAACCTCTTACTGTAAAACAAAACGGGCAAGGATTACAATTCTCCTTT
>DASTMJ010000079.1:0-11480 GCA_035714205.1 Flavisolibacter sp.
AAAAGCCAGCATTAAAAGCAGGCTGGCCACAACAGGTTTGTGAAGGATTGTAATTAACCGTACAACCTGCTTTTTCCAATACAGCAATCATATTAAATGCAGTTTGCGGATACAGCTGGTCTACAAAACAGGGAATAAATAATTGAACGTTCATTTCAGAATTTTCGTTGCAGTTGCTCTGTTAGCACCATCATTTTCATTGCCGTTACAGCAGCTTCTTCACCTTTGTGACCATGCTTACCTCCAATTCTTTCCTGCGCCTGCTCCGCTGTATTCACTGTAAGCACACCAAATATTGTTGGCACTGGCAGTGACAGGTTTAATGATGTAATACCTTGGGTAATGGACTGGCATACATAATCAAAATGCGGGGTATCGCCACGAATAACACAAGCCAGTGCAATAAAAGCTGTGGGTGCATTGGAACCGGCCCAACATTGATTGATGGCAAAGGGAATTTCTACAGCACCAGGAACCACCACGGTTTTATACCTTATTCCATGCTCGTCTAAAATACGGATGCAACCATTTTCCAATTCATCAACAATGGCGTTGTTCCATTCTGTTTTTACTAAAACAACAAGGGCATCCTTTACGTGTTGGATGCCCTCAATTTTTTCAAGAAGTTTACTATTTGCTATATCGGCCATAAAAACAAGTTCATAATTGATGGTTCATAGCAAGACCAATTAGTCTTTTACATCGTATACACCTGCCTGTGCCAGGTATTTATCTGCTTCCATTGAGTACTGGCTTTGGGGATATTTTTTCTTCAGCTCCGTGTATAGTTCAATAGCTTCTTTTTTATCGTTCATTACCCGGTCAGCAAAATAGGCAGCCAGAAACAAATATTCAGAAGAGGCCTGCTCATCGGCTTCAAATTCATGAGCTGCTTTTTTATAGTTGCTCAAGGCATCCCCATTCTTTCCCTGGTCAGCATATGCATCAGCCAGCAATTTATAAGCACGGGCTTTTACCTGGTCTGCATCGGTGTCAAAATCATTCAGGTATTTGGTGGCTTTAGCCAGGTCGCCGGTTTTTAAATAAATACTACCTGCATAAAATTTTGCCAGATTACCGGCTTTGGTACCACCATATTGGCTGATCACTTTTTCAAAACCAGGAAATTGCAGATCACCCTTCAGTGCTTTATCAAGCGAATCCATACGGTAATATTCCTCTGCTTTAAAAATAGCTTCGGCAGCCTTTTTTTCTTTGGGAGCTACAATCAGGTATTTATAAGCCAGGTATCCTCCGCCCAATATTATAATAGCAGCGGCGGCAATCATTACCGGACGGTTATACCGGCTCCAGAAATCTTTGGCACGATCTACCACAACATCACTTTCAGCACTGTGGCGTGGTTGTTTTACTTCAGCCATGAATATCAAAATTTAATTTGGTGGAATTTTTAATCAGTTATAAACGGGTAGTTCTGGTCAACATATACATCCTTTAATACTTCATCATCAGAAGGCCATGGAGATTCTTCAGCAAATTTCACGCTTTCAGCCACAGCGGCATCAACTCTTTCGTTAATTTGTTTTATTTCTTCTTCCGTTGCCAGTTTATTATCCAAAATAGTTGAAAGCAATGTATTGATGGGATCTTTACCCTTATATTCTTCAACTTCTTCCTTGGTCCTGTATTTCTGCGGGTCAGAAATAGAATGGCCTTTATAGCGATAGGTCTTTATCTCCAGTAAAGTAGGTCCGCCTTTTTCACGGGCTCTTTTTACTGCCCTTGCCATTCCTTCATGTACAGCTTCTGCACTCATGCCATCAATAACATCAGCGGGCATTTCGTAAGCATCGGCCAGTTTATATATATCGGTGATGTTTGATGTACGGCCAACCGAAGTTCCCATTGCGTAATTGTTGTTTTCGCAAATAAAGATCACCGGCAACTTCCACAACATGGCCAGGTTAAAGGTTTCATGTAACATACCCTGGCGGGCAGCACCGTCTCCAAAAAACGTCAGTACCACATTGTCTGTACCTCGGTATTGTTCAGCAAAAGCTAATCCGGCTCCCGTACCTATCTGTGCACCCACAATACCATGACCGCCATAAAAATTTTCTTTTTTGCCAAAAAAGTGCATACTTCCGCCTTTTCCTTTAGCACAACCTGTAGCTTTTCCATATAATTCGGCCATGCACGAGTTAACTGAAATGCCCTTGGCAATGGCAAGGCCATGATCACGGTAGGCAGTAATAAATAAATCTTCGGGGCGGGTAGCGGTCATACAACCCGCGGCAATAGCCTCCTGCCCGATATAGGCATGAAAAAAGCCACGGATCTTGCCTTCCATCTTGTATTTCTCTTCTGCCATCAGTTCAAACTGCCTGATAAGCTGCATTAATTCGTACCAGTACAGGTAGGTCTCTCTTGAAAATTTAGTAGCCAAGGCTGCAATTTTGAGTCGCAAAAATAAGGGAATCGTTCTTTAATTTTTGGTTTTAGGTTTACTGTTTTGGGTTTAAGCTAGGGTGAGCCTGTTTAAAGGATGGATTTTTGGGGATATTTTGGCGCCGAACACCGGTAGTACCATCGGCTTTTGTTGCGTCGCACACTTGTACGTCGGTAGTTCCGGCATCAAAAAAGACCTGATTTTATTGATACATTGAAACGGTTCTAATAACAGGAAAGTTTTTACAGGACCATTTTACCATTAAAAACTTTTTCAAACAACTTCTCTTCTGTATAGGGATATGTATGATATTTGAACGCCTGATTTCAAACCAAATCGGTTACCTATTAGTTGAGCCTATACCTCCATTCTATATCACTTTATCAATTTAAAAACTACTTTCAACAACAGTTCCACTTTACTGAACGCATTGTTGGAATTTGCGGTCGCAATGGTTTAGGTAAAACCAACCTGTTGGATGCAATCCATTATCTCTGTTTTACCAAAAGTTATTTTACCCGGCAGGATGGAATGAATATTCTGCAGGGACATGAAGGCTTCAGGCTGGAAGGACATTTTCACCTGAACGGGAAACAGGAAAAAGCTGTTTGTATACTCAGGGAAACCGGGAAAAAGGAATTTTCAGTTAACGATGAACTATATACGAAATTCTCGAAACACATCGGTCATTATCCCTGTGTAATCATTGCGCCTGATGATATACAATTGATCATTGGTGCCAGTGATGAAAGAAGAAAATTCATAGACACCTTATTATCCCAGCTGGATCATGATTACCTGCAAAGCCTTATTAATTACACAAAGATCCTTCAGCAGCGCAATTCATTTCTCAGGTCATTTAACGATAGTTATGCCCGGGACCTGTCGGTACTGGATGTACTGGATGAGCAATTGGCAAAAGAGGGTGACCAGCTTTTTGAAAAACGACGCGAATTTTTACTGAGGTTTTTGCCCATGGTGAAACAGTTATACAACGATATATGCCAGCGGTACGAAGACATCAATCTTTTTTATGAAAGTGAAATGCATCACGTTAGTGTTGGAGAACTATTAAAACACAACAGGCAAAAAGACCTCATGGTGCAACGGTCATCAGGTGGAATTCATAAAGACGACCTTTTCTTCCGGCTGGGTGAACAGGCTTTTAAAACCATAGCTTCCCAGGGGCAACGCAAAAGTTTATTGTTTGCTTTAAAACTTGCGGAAATGGAGATCATCAAAGAAGAAAAACATCTCTCTCCCTTATTGTTGTTAGATGATGTGTTTGAAAAACTGGATGAGGAGCGCATATCCAATCTGCTGCTTCGGGTGTGCAGCGATGAAGAAACCCAGATCTTTATTACAGATACCAATTGTAACAGGCTTCAGCAGCAACTTGAAAAACTGGGTCAGCCCGTTCAGATGATAGAACTCTAAGACCGGTACCCGCTATTTGGTAATTGTCACGAATAGCTATCCATCACTCACCTGGCATTTTAAGCATTCAATCTGAATCTTATTACCTACAGCCTGACCTGTCTGCAGGTAGCTATCAAATTGCTGGAACATGAACTATTATTCCTGTTGCACGAAATGAACCCCAACCCCTATCTTTGCCTCCCGAAAAATTCGGGTTAAATAATACTTAAGACTGCAATATGAATTCTTACGTTTATCTGGTTCCCGCCATGGGATTAATTGGGTTATTGTATACGCTTTGGAAATTTGCCTGGGTAAGTAAGCAGGATGCTGGCACTGACCGCATGAAAGAAATAGCAAATTATATTGCTGAAGGTGCCATGGCATTTTTAAGAGCAGAATGGAAGATCCTCACTTATTTCGGGATCATTGTAGCCCTGTTATTAGGTTTTATGGGCAGCCGCAGCGAAGAATCACATTGGTTTATTGCCGTTGCTTTTTTAATAGGTGCTTTTTTTAGTGCCCTTGCCGGTTATATTGGTATGCGTGCCGCTACCAAGGCCAATGTTCGTACAGCACATGCAGCCCGTACTTCCCTTTCAAAGGCCCTGAACGTGTCTTTTACCGGTGGAGCTGTTATGGGAATGGGTGTGGCAGGATTGGCTGTATTAGGATTAGGCGGTTTATTTATTGTATTAATTAAATGGTTGGCTCCGGGAGCCTTATCAACAGGCCATGAAGTTACCCGTGCCATTGAAGTATTAACCGGTTTTTCTCTTGGTGCTGAAAGTATTGCGTTGTTTGCCCGTGTTGGTGGCGGTATTTATACAAAAGCAGCAGATGTGGGTGCGGACCTTGTAGGTAAAGTAGAAGCTGGCATTCCTGAAGATGATCCGCGTAATCCTGCAACCATTGCTGATAATGTTGGTGATAATGTTGGTGACGTTGCTGGTATGGGTGCTGACCTTTTTGGTTCTTATGTAGCCACCGTTTTAGCAACCATTGTATTAGGTCATGAAGTAAGCGCCAACGCAGATAGCCTGGCCTCTTTAACTGATGGCTATGATGGCTTCTCTCCTATATTATTACCCATGCTGATTGCCGGCGTAGGTATTTTATTTTCTATTGTGGGAACATGGTTCGTCAAGATATCAGATAAAGCAGGTATTAATACAAGTGTAGTACAGAATGCCCTGAACATGGGTAACTGGGGTTCTATTATATTAACTGCCATAGCATCTTATTTTCTTGTTGATTTTATTTTACCTGCGGGTGATATGTACCTCAGAGGTTTTGCCTTTGATAAGCTGGATGTATTTGCTGCTATAGTGGTTGGGTTAGTAGTTGGTACGTTAATGAGCATCATTACCGAATATTATACAGCCATGGGCAAACGTCCTGTTATGAGCATCGTTCGTCAATCCGGAACCGGTCATGCAACCAATGTTATTGGTGGGTTGGCTGTTGGTATGGAATCTACCTTCCTACCTATATTAGTATTGGCTGGTGGTATTTATGGTTCGTATGCATTTGCCGGTTTATATGGTGTGGCTATTGCCGCCGCCGGTATGATGGCAACAACAGCGATGCAACTGGCAATTGATGCATTTGGACCGATTGCTGACAATGCGGGCGGTATAGCTGAAATGAGCGAACTGCCGAAGGATGTGCGGGAAAAAACAGACACTCTTGATGCTGTGGGTAATACAACTGCGGCTACAGGTAAAGGTTTTGCAATCGCTTCTGCTGCTCTGACTGCATTGGCCTTGTTTGCAGCATTTGTAGGTGTTGTTGGAATTGATGGAATTGATATTTATAAAGCCGATGTTCTGGCTTCTTTATTTGTGGGTGGAATGATCCCTTTCATTTTCTCATCTTTAGCTATTCGTGCTGTTGGACAAGCAGCTATGAGCATGGTGGAAGAAGTTCGTCGCCAGTTCCGTGAAATTCCCGGAATTATGGAAGGAAAAGGAAAACCGGAATACGATAAATGTGTGGCTATCTCAACCGAAGCATCTATTAAAAAAATGATGTTGCCGGGTGCAATTGCTATTATCTCCCCATTAATTATAGGGTTTTTATTAGGCCCTGAAGCATTAGGTGGATTTTTGGCCGGTGCTACCGTTAGCGGTGTATTGATGGGAATGTTCCAGAACAATGCTGGTGGTGCCTGGGATAATGCCAAAAAGAGTTTTGAAAAAGGTGTTGATATCAATGGCGAGAAATATTATAAAGGATCTGACCCACATAAAGCTTCCGTAACCGGGGATACTGTAGGTGATCCATTTAAAGATACTTCGGGCCCATCTATGAACATCCTGATTAAATTGATGTCGATCGTGTCGCTGGTTATAGCTCCAACACTGGCGGCCATGTACGGCACAAAAAATATTTCTGAAACCGGTGCAGCGAAACCGAAGACTGAGCAGTCTATTAAACTGACTGCATCAAAAGTCAATACAACAAATTCAATTTATTTAAGATAGTTCTGCTTTGTGAGAGACAAAAAAAGTTCCCCCGTCTGCTTCGGGGGACTTTTATTTTAAGCCTGCCGGCTTTCAAATCTAATTCCCAGGTTGTTTTGGGTTTCATTTTTTTCACCTGCTATTTTTAAAGGGAGTTTCCTCTTTTTTCAGGGCCGGGCATACTAATGATCTTATAAAGCCTTTCCACATCTTCTGGTTTACACAATTCTGTTCCCGGGTTTAAAGTGGCGGCAGTTCCACATGCCACACCATATTGTAAGGCTTCTTTTAACGATTTTTCATTGGCAAGGCTTAAAACAACACCAGCCAGCATACTGTCACCGGCACCTACAGTACTTAATCGCTTTACCACCGGTGGAATAGCCTGGAAAACTTCATCTTTGGTGATAAGCATGGCGCCTGCTGGACCTAAGGAAACCATTACCACCTGGCAGCATTTTCTTGCAATTATATCCTTTGCAATATCATATACCCGTTCATGGTTCACCTCGTCAATACCAACCAGTGAGCTTAATTCAGCCAGGTTTGGCTTTAATAAATAAACACCGGCTTCCACTGCTTTTTTCAAAGCCTCACCCGATGTATCAACAATCAGCTTTGCATTTATATGTTGCGCGATTTTTGCGATCCTGGCAAAAATATCAACAGGCATTCCGGGCGGCAGGCTGCCACTGGCAATAATGAACTCGGCACCGCAGTTTTCTATTAAACTTAGAACCTGTTGCCATTCTTCTTCTCTAACTTCTGAACCAGGCATGCCAAACCTGTACTGCAGGCTTGTGGATTTATCAAATACTATAAGATTTTCTCTTGTATGACTTTTGGTTTCAACAGGAATAACCGGAACGTTTTCCAGGTTCATCAACTCATTTAAAAATTTGCCCGAATAACCACCTGATGGATAAATAGCAGTTGCTTCGCCTCCTAATTTTTTGATGGCCCTCGCAACATTAATTCCACCGCCGCCCGGCTCGAAAGTGGGACTTGAACACCGTAATTTTTTTTCCGGCATCAAAGCATCAATACTTGTGCTTTTATCAATTGTTGGGTTAAATGTTACAGTTATAATTTTTGCCATGATCAAAGCTATTGAAAGTTTAACGCAGTAGATTTTTGAAAACCATTCTTAATTTTGGATATGCCTCCTGCAATTTTATATTATGCCATTCCTGGTTTTTTAATATTGCTTGCACTGGAAGCCTGGCTATCGTATAAAGAAAACAAACAGTTATTTGAAATAAAAGATACCTGGAGCAGCCTGGGATTAGGAATAGGAAATGTAATAATTGGGTTCGCCACTAAAGCAATCATTTTTGGATTGTTTAGTTTTTTATACCAGTTCCGTTTTTTTGAATTGTCGGCAACCACATGGTGGTATTGGATCTTTCTTTTTTTAGCCGATGATCTCTCCTATTATTTTTTTCATCGCACAGCCCATAATGTAAACTGGTTTTGGGCCTCGCATGTAGTACATCATTCTTCCCGTAAATACAACCTGGCGGCTGCGTTACGGCAAACATGGACAGGTAATGCAACCGGTGCCTTTTTATTCTGGGCATGGTTGCCATTACTGGGCTTTCATCCTATATGGATCTTGTTCATGCAACAAATCAGTTTGATCTACCAATTCTGGATCCATACAGAAACTATTCAAAAACTTCCAAAGCCATTTGAGTTAGTGTTCAATACACCTTCGCACCACCGGGTACATCATGGCAGCGACTTAAAATACCTGGACAAAAATCATGGAGGTATCCTGATCATCTGGGACAGGCTTTTTAAAACCTTTCAACCGGAAGAAGAACGACCTACTTATGGACTTACAAAAAACATTGATTCATTTAACCCGGTAATCATTGCATTAAAAACATGGAGAGCTTTGATCAGGTCTGCAGCCAGGTCAGGCTCCTTAAAAAATGCGATTAATTATTTTGTACAACCTCCCGGCTGGAGTCATGATGGAAGCACCAGAACTGTAAGAGAAACGCGGAAAAAAATCTCATAATCTTAAAAGGCTTTTCGTAGCCGACAAATCCATGCTCCGTATATACAATACATACTTCATTCAACCAGCTGTACCACCGCCCATAGTTAAATACTGTTAATAAAAATTAAATATAGCTGAATGATTTTGGCTATACGAAAATGGTCGTATATTCGTAAGGAAAATCTAGTTATGGCTGCGAAATATATAAAACCTACGGAAAGCGAATTAGAGATCCTGAACATTCTTTGGCACAAAGATGTGGCCACAGTTCGTGAAGTGCATGAAGAACTGGCTAAATCCAAAGATGTAGGATATACTACAACTCTGAAACTTATGCAGATCATGCATGAGAAAGGCTTGGTAAAGCGTGACGAGTCTATGAGAACCCACGTTTATCAGCCTGCTGTAAACAGGGAAAAGACACAAAAACACCTTTTAAATAAAATGATCGATTCTCTTTTCGGGGGATCATCAACTCAGTTAGTTTTGCAGGCATTGGGTAGCGGTGAACAAAAAGTTTCCGCTGAGGAGTTAGAAAAGATTCAAACTCTTATTGACAATCTGAAAAAACAATAACCCATGGCCAACTGGAGCCAGTCCCATTTCCTGCAGTCGCTGGGATGGGCCACACTTAATAGTTTTTGGCAAATGGCGCTGCTTTGGTGTCTCTTTTTAGCAGCCAGTCATCTATTCCGGCTAAATGCACACAAAAAATACCAGTTTTCTGTTATTGCCATTATAACCGGGTTTTCCTGGTTCATGCTGAGTTTTATTTTTTATTATAAAAGCAGCCCGGTTGCAACACTTTCCATTTTTGACCAAACTATAAGTGAATCAAACAACATTTTAAATGTTTTTCTTATATCAGCATCGGTGGCTTACCTGAGCCTCCTGATCTTTCCCTCCTATAAACTCTTTAAAAACTGGCAATTTGTTCAACTTATTAAAAAAGAAGGTTTAAGGAAAGCTGACCTGAACTACCGGCTTTTTGTTCAAAAGATCTCAGGCCACCTGGGAATTGGCAAAAAAGTACTGGTATATGTTTCGGATATTGTAACCTCGCCTGTTACCGTTGGTTACTTAAAACCCATTATTTTATTACCTGTTGCAGCCTTTAATAATTTAACCACCCAACAGGTTGAAGCCGTGCTTCTTCATGAGCTTTCACATATTAAAAGGTACGACTATCTTGTAAATTTTATAATCAGCATCATTCATACCGTATTGTATTTCAACCCATTTGTAAAACAATTTATAAAATCAATAGAAACAGAAAGAGAGAATTGTTGTGATCAGCTGGTATTACAATTTGGTTATGACAAGGTGGGTTATGCGTCTGCTCTTTTAACGCTGGAAAAAATTTCCGGACAGGCCCAGGTGCTGGCAATTGCGGCTACGGGAAAAAACTATTTGTTAAACAGGATCGAAAAAATTGTAGGTATGGAAAAGAAAAAAGGCTTCCAGATAAAACAGTTCGCCGGCGTAATAGCAGCATTACTGGTTATTATTGCTTGCAATTCCATTCTCATCATAAAGGAAAAGAAATATAATCGGAATTTTTCGTTTGAATATGCAAACATGGCCAATCCATTTGCACTATTCAGTTCAGAAATTGAGCCTGCTTCACCGGTTCATTCAGTAAGCCCTGTGCCGGTGGCAAAGCAGAACCATATTGCTCTTGAACCTTCAAAGAATACAGTACAATATGAAGTTGTAACTGATTTCGATGTGCAGGAAGCTGGCCTGGCAACGCCAACCTCGCCTGAATTTTTGCAGGTTGCACAGGATGATGTAGATGCCAGCCTTACCAAGGAGCAAAAAGAACAGGTTACCACTACTGTAGATGCGACGAAAAAAGTGATGGTCGAATTGCAATGGAAGGAAATTGAGACTGAAATTGCAGATGCCATGGACCGCCAGGAAAAAGCGATGGCCCAACAGGAATATCAACAGGAAGTTGAAAAGATCAATTGGGAGAACATTGAAAAGAACCTTAAAGCACAATACGAAAAGGTAGATTGGCAAAAGATCAACCTGAACCTGAATCATGCCCTGAACCTCATTCAACTGGATAGTCTGAGCACACAGTATAGCCTGATTTTAACACAGCTGGAAAAATCGGAAACTGAAATAGAAAAAGCAAAATCATCCTGTTCTCCTATCCCGGATGGTTCTGTAGAACAGATAAGGAAGGCAAAAGAAGAAATGAAGAACAGGATACAGGTAATCAAAGCACTACGCTCTAATAAGAAAGTTATTAAACTATAATCATCAGGTACTCATCTGATTTGAAGGCTTCCGTTGGAAGCCTTTTTTTATGTCATGTATATTGAAATTGAGTTGATAACCCGCTAAATATCAAATAGCTAAATTTCTCCATATTTCATATCAGTTAACCTTTTAGGGTTACACCCTATTTTGCCCTGGAAGATCAAACCTCCAAATTGCTTTCTTATCTGGTCGGGAAACTGGCAAACAAATCACCCAGTCCCTAGAATACTCAGTCTCAACCTGGAATTTAATTTTTCTGAGCCCGGGCTATTTTCCTGCCCATTTAGTGCCAGGACTCAGATGTTACTTAATTAAAAATTGTATTAAGCCTTGGCAAATGTTGAGTTTGTAATTGAATCAGGATTTCAAATAAACAGAACATTTAAACTATATTCATAATGGGAGATCAATTCAAATTCGAAATATGCTTTTAATATGATTTCCCGGCTGCTGGAATTAACTGCCAAAAATGGTAAACCAATTTTTCCTGACAAACCGTTTATTTAGTCAATAACTCTCTTTTCGAAAACTATTAAGTCAGCTCTTGAAATCCCACTTTCCCTGATGTTAAACCTGATAAAAGTTAGTTAGAATCATCTCAATAACTGCAATACACCGTCTGGTTTTTCCAAAATTAACTACCCCAACAGTTTGTGAATATCCTTTCTATTAATTTATAACTTAATTCATAGTGTTGTTTGAATTTTATAGGGAGTTAAAATACATATTGAATTGAATTTGTTGTATTTAACTAATTTACTTATAACATTGTTTAAGCGATGGACTAAATTAGCAAATATTCATGTTATTGGATACATAATATACACATTAAATTACTTGACATTCTTTATAATAAACTGATATTCAATTAATAAAATAAATTTAATTTACTAGAATAATTGGCAAT
>DASTMJ010000080.1:0-4256 GCA_035714205.1 Flavisolibacter sp.
TATCCAGGGTTATAAACTGGGTGCAGATGATTATATAACCAAACCGTTTGACAGTGAAGTGCTGTTGCACAAAATAAAAGCTATTCTTAAACGCAATGAAGAGCTGAACCGCGAATCGGAGAACAAGGAATTTGACCTTTCCACCTATCACTTCAATCCAAAATTGCGTGAGCTTTCACACGATGGCAAAACCCAAACCCTTTCACCAAAAGAAAATGAATTGCTTAAAATGTTGTGCGAGCATTTAAATGATCTTTTACCAAGGGAACAGGCTTTAAAACGCATTTGGGGTAGCGATACCTATTTTAACGGCCGCAGTATGGATGTGTACATTGCCAAGTTGCGCAAATACCTGAAGGATGATCCTAAGATCGAGATCGTGAACATACATGGAAACGGCTTCAGGCTGGTTGTACAGGAGTAACTAACAAGATTTGTCAAGATAAAAGGATTGAGCTTCTCAATCCTTTTTTTATTTTATCCAGGCTGGAATTATTTCATTACAACTTAAATATTGCACAATGCTATTTTGGATCGGACTTATTTGAATGTTTCACATAAGGAGAAGTCTGTTCATCCATCCATCCCTGCAACTGGTTAAAGGCGGAAACAAATCGTTCATAGCGATTTTTGGTATCCGGCCACTGAATACTTTTTTCATACATTTTATAATAGAGGTTCTCGTAAGCTAATCTGCAATCAGCTGTGTCATAAAAATTGTTTTTCCATTCAGGGAAGAGGTATTCATAATATTGTAATTCAAAACCGTTTCCATAAATTTTTAACGGGGTTGCCGTGCTGCGTACATCCAGGTAGTCAACTTTTTCACTTAATCCCCAGGCGAAGTATTTTTCCCAAAAACCAAAATGATTTTTCATTCGAGCCCTGAGTTCTGCATCGCTCTCTTTATGCATGGGTTTAATACGCCATTGATTGTTTTGTGCCGAAAAAGGGTTTTGTGAAGGAGTGCTGAATGTGTTTGGCTCACCATTAAAGCGGTAAACTGTTTTTTTCATTTTATTGCTGCACACCAGTTCTTTACCGGTTATTTTATTAACAAGGAATTCTACTCTTTCCCTTTGTTCATTTACAAGTATGAGGTTATTATTTTTAAAAAACCATTTCCCTTTTTCAAATGTTCCCAAATAGCTGGTAAACGTTCCATCTTCCTGCAGGTCAATAAAATTGGCTGCAGTTAAATTATGGTCTTTTGTAGCTCCATAAGATTGTGCATTTTCTATAACCTGTTCTTTTGTTTGATCTTCATTATACAACCACACCTTTGCCAGGGGATCCTTTTTTTCTGCGCAGGAAATTAAGAGAACAGAAATAAAAATAAGGATTGATAAGCTACATTTCACAGCAACATTTCTCTTATAAGTCATGAGTATTTGTTTAAAAAAGCAGAGCTGACCAAAATCATATCTGCTGAAACCCTTTACCGTAAAGGCTTACACTTCAACGTAACTTTTGTCACGCAGTACTGTTTGGTTGAAATTGACCTTTGTGATATCAAATGAAAATACAAAACTCTGGATTATGAAAATAGTAGTGATTGGAGGCAACTTTGCAGGATTTACTGCCGCCCTCCAGGTAAAACGAAAATTAAAAAATAAAGCTGAAGTTATACTGATAGACCGCAATGAAAACTTTCTTTTTATTCCGTCCCTGATTTGGGTGCCCACCAAACGCCGGGAAATAAAAGACATCAGCATTCCACGCAGGCAAGTGCTGGAAAATAGGGGAGTACGTTTTGTTCAGGCTGTTGCTGAAAAAATCGATCCACACCAAAAGGTCGTTTACACTAATGCCGGTAATTATAATTATGACCACCTGGTGATTGCCACAGGCCCTAAAGTAAATTTTGATGTTGCACCAGGCGTAAGGGAAAATGCCTGCTACATAGGTACGCCAACAGGCGCCATGGAAACAAGAGAAAAACTTGAAGCATTTAAGAAAGAACCGGGCCCCATAGTGATCGGCGCCACGCAAAAAGCAGGTTGTATGGGAGCTGCTTATGAATTTTTATTTAACATAGAAAAGTGGTTAAGGGAACAAAACATTCGTAAGAAAGTAGACTTGTATTGGGTAACGCCTGAAAGCTACCTGGGTCATTTTGGCATTGATGGTATGCCGTTGGGTGAATCCATGCTAAAGGCATTTATGAAGATGTTTCACATTCATTACAGAACCGGGGTGGGTATTGAAGAAGTAAAGCCTAATGAAGTGATTTTAAGCAACGGTGAAAAAATACCTTCAAAGTTCACTATGCTTATGCCTCCGTTTATTGGAGTTGACCTGATACGTAATTCACCTGAACTGGAACCAGAAGAAAATGGATTTATTAATGTGTTGCCAACCTACCGGCACAGGAAATTTGAAACTATATGGGTGGCTGGTCTAAGTGTTGATGTTCCGGCGCCATTTGAACAGGGTAAGGTAGCATTTGGTGTTCCAAAAACCGGTTACCCGAGTGATGAAACAGGAAAGGTCGTTGCTGAAAATATTGTGCGGACTGTAAATGGAGAAACCACACTGAAAGAAAAACCCTGGGGCAAAATTCCAGCCCTGTGTATAATGGATGCTGGTAAAAAAGAAGTACTGCTTATCTCCAACCATTTATTCAGACCGAGAACTTTTGCATTAATGCTTCCCAATGTGATCTATGATTTTGGAAAGGTGTTGCTGGAAAAATATTTTCTTTGGAAGATGAGGAATGGTTATGCCCACCTTCCCTAATCAATGTGAAACTATATTTTGGATGCACCTTAAATAAATACAGGATACTAACGTTAAGTTATCATATATTAAAAAGTGAAGGACCTTCAAAAGAACCAGGATGGTTCTTGCCCAAATGCGCATAAGCTTTTGGGGTAGCTTCTCTTCCGCGTGGTGTACGTTTTATAAAACCTTCCTGTATCAAAAAAGGTTCATACACTTCTTCCAATGTTCCGGCTTCTTCTCCAACAGAAGTGGCAATGGTTGTTATACCTACCGGCCCACCTTTGAATTTATCGATGATAGAAGAAAGAATCCGGTTGTCCATATCATCCAGCCCATGTTCATCAACATTCAAAGCTTTTAAAGCATGTTGTGTTATGCCAATATCGATCTGGCCATCGTTTAATACCTGCGCAAAATCTCTTACTCTTCTCAACAGACCGTTTGCAATACGCGGTGTGCCCCTACTGCGCCGTGATATTTCAGCAGCGGCATCAGAAGTGATGGGTGTATTCAAAATTCCTGCAGCACGTAGAATAATCTTTTTTAAAACATCTGCAGTATAATACTCCAGTCTTGATTTAATGGCAAAACGTGAAAGCAATGGCGCAGTCAACAAGCCGCTTCGTGTAGTAGCTCCAATCAATGTGAACGGATTCAGGTTGATTTGTATGCTGCGGGCATTGGGACCACTGTCGATCATAATATCAATCTTGTAATCTTCCATAGCAGAATACAAGTATTCTTCTACTACGGTACTTAACCGGTGTATTTCATCAATGAAAAGCACATCATTAGGTTCCAGGTTAGTGAGTAAACCTGCCAGGTCTCCAGGTTTTTCAATTACAGGCCCGGACGTTTCTTTTATGTTTACTCCTAATTCATTAGCTACGATACGGGACAATGTTGTTTTACCCAGTCCCGGTGGGCCATGAAATAATACATGATCCAGCGCCTCGCCTCTAATTTTGGCTGCTTTAATAAAAATGACAAGATTTTCTATTACCTGCGCCTGGCCTGAAAAATCATTGATCTCTTTGGGCCGGATTCCATTTTCAAATTCCTTGTCGGCTGAACTCAGGCTTTCGCTCTGCGCATTTAAATTTGGATTTGACATAGTTGATGTACATGCTGAATTGGTGTGGAATTTAAAAAGACTTTCCTTTTCCAGCTTCCTTTATTAGCTGTAAAGCTAAGGCTTTTAGCAAAGCGGCTGGTAGCAGTTTCTATAAAGGTTGTCTACATTTGATCCAAATTTTTACAGGATGAATATTGGAGTATTAGGAACAGGAACTGTTGGTGAGGCCATAGCTACTGCACTTACACAAAAAGGATATAATGTTAGAATGGGCAGCAGAAATATGAATAATGAAAAAGCTGAAACATGGTTAAAAAAATCAAACGATCATGCAAGCATTGGGAATTTTGAAGATGCTGCAGCTTTTGGAGAATTGGTATTTGTTTGCCTGAATGGTGCCTATGCATTGGATGTATTACAAAACATAGAACCGGAAAGCCTGGCCGGCAAAATAATT
>DASTMJ010000081.1:0-5200 GCA_035714205.1 Flavisolibacter sp.
TGCAGGTAAGATTGACCCGGATGAAATCAAATGGCACATACCTCGTAAAAAGATCAACGCAATCGCATTGTTGGATACCCTGATCAGTCGCAATGGAAAAAACCTGGATGATTGGGAGCCGCTGAACCAGCAATACAAACAGGTGCGTAAAGAACTCTTACGGTTGTACGATTTGCAAAAACAGGGTGGTTGGCAAACGTTAGAAGCATCTAAAAAATCTTACCGCCTTGGCGATTCTTCCATGGCAATTCAACAATTGCAAAAGCGGCTTCATATGGCTGGCGATTACCAGTCGACGGAGATATCACCCGTATTCACTCCTGCTCTGGAAGAAGCAGTAAAAAGAGCACAGCAAAGGTTTGGATTGAAAGCCGATGGCATAGTCGGTTCTCAAACGGTAAAACACTTGAACATTTCCATTGAAAAAAGAATTGAGCAATTGCTGGTCAACATGGAGCGTATGCGGTGGATGCCGCAACACCGGGAAGGAAAACGTCTGGTGGCAAATATTCCGGAATTTAAACTGCATGTTTACGAAGATGGCAAAGAGATGTTTACCATGCGAATTGTTGTTGGTAAGGCAGCCAATCGAACAGTTGTATTTAATGACCAATTGAAGCATGTAGTGTTTAGTCCTTACTGGAATGTGCCACGTAGCATCGTACGCAACGAGATATTGCCTGCTATGAATAAAAATCCTGGCTATTTGTCGCGGAATAACATGGAGCAGACAGGCACGAGTGGCGGACTGCCAGTCATCCGTCAGAAGCCTGGTAGTGGGAATGCGTTAGGCAAGGTGAAATTCATCTTTCCCAACAGCTATAACATTTATTTCCATGACACGCCTGCGAAGTCCCTTTTCGACCAGGCGAAAAGGGCGTTCAGTCACGGTTGCATACGGCTCCAGGAGCCGAAGAAACTGGCGGCCTACCTGCTGCAAGATCAACCCGGGTGGACAGAGAGCCGCATTACTGCTGCTATGAATGCCGGAATTGAAAAGTGGGTTGCGTTGGAACAGCCGGTGGCGGTTGCCATTACTTACTTTACCGCATGGGTTGATCGGTCCGGAAAGTTGAATTTTCGCGATGATATTTATGGACACGACCGGGAACTCGCTGAGCGACTATTTGCCGATTGAAAGGGTTTTTTTGCTTTATAGGCCTCCAGGCGAAAACGCAAATGACAGGGTCTTTATTAAGCTAGGACTGGAACGCGAACTGCATCCTTTTCCTTGTGCAGAAACTGGCACAATGGTTACAAATGGCAGTGCACCGAAAACAAGCATTAATACACGATTTGTAGGAATGGTATCCGGTCATAACTAATGCATTTTGATTATTGTATAGCTAGCCACAAAAACCAAACTATCCAGGATATTTTAAATTAATCGGACTTCCCGTTGAGAGGAATACAGCCCTGTATGTTGGAACGGATAATATGGTTTATCAAGAAAGTCCGATAAACTCTTTGTTTTTACAAAAAGTCCTTTATTTCCTCTTCTGAAAGGTTTGCCAGCTTGCATTAAAGTAAAAAGAACATTAACATTTTCGGGTTAAAATGCTTCATTTTTCTCATCATAGGTAATTCAGGTATCAAAGATGAGTTTTTGAATATTTTTATTTTGTCTTCTCTAAGCTACAATCCCATGCTGTAACCACCTTGGAATAAAAGGAGACTATCTGTTCCAGGCCTTTTTGCCTGCCATAATATTCTCATTAAGACCTGGTTAATTTCTCCAGCTTCTGCCTTGTTCCAGGGAAATCTTTTATCCTAAGTGCTTTTTGAAAAAGTTCAATGGCTTTTTCTTTTTCACCTTTTGCCAGGTAGTAGTCGCCCATGCTGTCGTAAGCATTAAAACTTCCTGGATAGTTTTCTATATTGAACTTGAAAAATCCATAGGCCTGGTCCGGCCTTCCCATTTCCATCAATGTATAAGCCATACGGTTGATGCGTATCTCGGGTGGGAGAACTTTATAACCCAGGATCCCGGAAACTTTCTGGTAGTGTTTTTCGTAAAGACTTACATCCATGTCTGCAGGGTCAACAGGCATTCTTAGTTGATGGCCTTCGAAAAATATTCGGAAGGCATCATATTGGGCTATCAATGGAACAGAACTATGACCATCGCCTGGATAGTATTTCCAGTGCCAGGGCTGGCCGGCTTTCTTATATCGATCCATCATTTTTACCAACCGGAAGGCGGTCCTCATACCAATACTTGTTTCAGCCGTGTCCTTTTCTATTTCTTTGATCTCATTTTTTGTGTCCAGTACATTGGCAATGGCCAGGTAAAACGGCCTGGCAGGAAAAGTTTTTTGCTGCAAAGCAGTCATGGCTTTCTCTGCCAGTGCCTGGTTGTCCCACCACAGGCTGGGATCAAGAGCCACATAGGAATTGAACAATTGAGGTTTGGTCAATAAAGTATGCATGGCAAATAAGCCGCCAAAGGAATGTCCAACCAGCATTTTGTACGGTGCAACAGGATAGGTTGTATCCATATAAGGCATCAACTCTTTTTCTATAAAAGCAAGAAAATTGTCGGCACCGCCGGAGTTTTTGAGCATCCCGGGCGTCTGGCCATATACCGAGGAAGTACTGTGTGTGGGTGTCAGGTCCCTTGTACGGTCTGTATTCTGGATACCCACCACAATCATTTCAGGAAGTACGGTATTGCCTCCTACAAAACTCAGTTGCTGGATCAAACCTGTTACCGAATGAAAATGGGAGGGGCCATCCAATAAGTAAACAACAGGATATTCCTGTTGGGTAAACATCTTGTTGTTGGCCGAGGCGGGAACATAAACCCAGATGCGCCTGGTTTCGTTTAAAATTTTTGAATGCACGGTGTCTATCTTCCCGATAGTGATGTTATTATTGGGCTGTGAAAAGCAGGTGACGGTAAGGAGCAATACCGCGGTCGTAAATAGATGTTTCATGTCCGGAAATTTTGTTTGCCGGTACAAAACAAGCCATCCCGGGCCGTGCAGCGAAAAGGAATATGCCGGTAATGCAAAGCAATCTGCCAACACAGGGTTTGATCCTGCCAAAGCAACTGCAGTTTGTATCCTGCCTTTCATAGATCAATTGAAAGCATTGGTAGAGAAGGGAAAGAGCTTATGAAGGGAAAAAATACCTTCGCTTTATGAACCGGATCAAAAAGGTTTTTCAATGGGTCCACATCTTTGCCTGGATTTTGTTTGGGCTGCTGGTTTCACTTCAACTTAAGGATAATTCCAATTGGCCGGTATTGACCGCCGCGTTCCTGCTTAACTGTTTGTATGTTTTTTACGGTCATTTCTTTCTAATGGCCCGCTATCCCGGTAAAAAAAAGAAGACCGGTTATTTTACCGGCCTGGCAGCAATGATATTGACCGCCCCTTTTATTTATTTGATCTTTTATGATAACAGGCCGGGTAATCCTAACAGTTTCTTTGACCAATACATGATCCACCTGGTCTCGTTTGTACTGCCCTTTGCTTTCCTTGCCTGGCTTGCAAGGATTACTGAGAATCTTGTAATCAATTCATTTCAAAAAGAGCAGCTGGAGAAACAGGCTGTTGAAAATGAACTCTATTATTTAAAATCCCAGATCAACCCTCACTTCCTGTTCAATACCCTGAATAATATCCACACACTGGTGTACAAACAGGCACCAGCAGCCCCTGACGCTGTGATGCAGCTGGCTTCCCTGATGCGATACATGATCTATGAGTCCAACGCTCCAACGGTACCCCTGTCAAGAGAAATGGAATACCTGCAGGATTATGTGGGTTTGCAACAATTGCGGTATAAACAAAGCCCGGTAGTGGATCTAAAAATTGTTGGAGATACGGGGGCATGCAACATCGCCCCGCTGCTGTTCATCCACCTTATTGAAAACGCCTATAAACACAGTCCTTCAACGCTTAGCCCCGGCGATATAGAGGTGTTGGTGGAAGTGAAGGATGATACGCTAAGCTTCAGTGTGAAAAACCCGGTTGGTAAACGAATATCCAATAAACTTGATGAACCCGGTGGTATCGGCCTGTCGAATGCCAGGAAAAGACTGGCTTTACTATACCCCGACCGGCATGAGCTTGATATTTACAACGCAGGTGAAAGCTTTGCCGTGGTTCTCAAAATTTACGACCTTCATTTACAACTCCATGAACGGAAAGCTAACCTGTTATATCATTGACGATGAACCTTTGGCCCAGGAGATACTGGAAACCTACATTGCCAAGGTTTCCTTCCTGGAGCTAAAAGGCAGTTTTTCGAACCCGCTTGAAGCAACAACCTCCCTGCAAAAAGAAAAACCCGGTTTATTGTTCCTCGATATCAACATGCCGGATCTTGACGGGCTCAGTTTCATTCCAATGCTGGATCCCAAACCCATGATCATCCTCACTACGGCCTATGACCAGTATGCACTGCAGGCTTTTGACCTGGAGGTGAAGGATTACCTGTTAAAGCCCTTTTCTTTTGAACGGTTTTATAAATCCGTGCTGCGACTTTACCAGGAGCAAAAGCCCGGATCACCACCGGAAAATGAGGAAAGAAAAACCGGGTCAAAAACCAGGCAGGAATTTATTTTCATCAAAGTGGGTCACCGCATCCGGAAAGTGGCTACCAGTGATATTCTTTACGTGGAGGGAATGAAAGACTACCTGCAAATTCATACAAAAGAAGAGAAGATCATGACGCTGCTGAATTTTGCGAAGCTGGAAGAACTGCTGCCCTCAAAGGATTTTGCCAGGGTGCATCGCTCTTTTCTTGTTGCGATCGACAAAATTGACCATATCGAGAAAAACAGGATTCGTATTGCAAACCAGGCCATCCCCATCAGCGACACCTACGCCGATGCTTTCTATAAAATGCTAAAAGGACTTCAGTAAGTAAATCTTTCATATCATTCCCTAACTCTTGTTTTTGATTAAATAACCCTGACGTTTCTCCAAATTTTTGATTAACAGACCCAACCATTGAGGATCGCTAAAGGCACCGCCCAGGCCATCCTCTAAATAAATGGTCATAAAAACAAAATAGTAACCGGATGAATTTAAATGTTGTCTTCCCCCACAGGTCAATTTCCAAAAAACTAAATGTGAATAAACTGTGCGGAATCTTTTTTCCACAGGCTTGCAAATAGTTAACCCAGTTATTAGTTTGGCTTCCCGATTAACCGTACAACAAATTTTTTGATATGGTGGCTAGACCATAA
>DASTMJ010000082.1:0-8648 GCA_035714205.1 Flavisolibacter sp.
GCACCATAAGCATTTAGATAAAAATGAAGGAGAAAGTTTTGGAATGCTGATGGTCCATAAAAAATACTGGGAAAAGGTTCGGCGTGATAAACATCTTATGGCTGCTAAAAAAGTAAACTATGCTCCGGAAAATTGACAGGCTACCCGGCTACAGTTTTCTTTTTTAATTTACGTTGTTCTATCAATTCATTTTTAATTTCCGCCTTTGAGTGTTACGCTTCAATATGATTATATCATTGCAGGTGCAGGCTGTGCAGGGCTCAGTTTAGCCATGCACCTTATCCATTCAGGAAAGTTTCGGGATAAAAATATTTTATTGGTTGACCAACATCCAAAACAATCAAATGACAGGACCTGGTGTTTCTGGCAAACCGGGAAAAGTTTATTTGAGCCCATTGTTTATAAACAATGGCAAAAGCTTTTCTTTTATGGAGAAGCTTTTTCAAAACAATTGAATATTGAACCGTATAAATACAAAATGATACGGGGAATTGACTTTTATGATTTTTGTCTTGAAGAAATAAACAGGCAACCCAATTTTACGGTAAGGTTTGATAAAGTGGAGCATGTATTCAGCAGTGATATTACTACAGGGATCATGCTGAATGGAAATGCTATCCATGCCGAATACATTTTCAACAGTATTTTATTTCAAAAACCACAGTTATCAGAAAACGAATATTGGTTGTTGCAGCATTTTAAGGGTTGGCTCATAGAAACTGAAAACAATGTTTTTGAGCCGGAAGTAGCCACATTAATGGATTTCAGAATTGACCAGCAATGGGGTACGGCATTTTGTTATGTATTGCCATTTACTAAAAACAGGGCATTGGTAGAATACACCGTCTTCTCACCCCAGGTACTTCCAAAAGAACAGTATGATGTTGGCTTAAAAAATTACCTGGAACAGATACTTCAACTGGGTTCTTATAAGATACTTGATGAGGAATTTGGAGTAATCCCCATGACAAATTTTGAATTTGATGCGGGACAGAATAATATTATCAATATTGGAACTGCCGGCGGACAGACAAAAGGCTCAAGTGGATATACCTTTAATTTCATACAAAAACACAGCAATGAACTGGTTCAGCAATTAATGCGCGGAAAACATCCATCTTTAAAAACAGGATCCAGGAGGTTTTCGTTTTATGATAGTGTATTGCTGAATATTTTATATAAAAATACCCTGCCTGGTAAATTGATTTTTACTAGACTGTTTCAAAAAAACCAAACCTCAAAGGTGCTTAGGTTCCTGGATAACGAAACTTCCGTTGCCGATGAATTAAAAATCATTTCTACCCTGCCCACCTGGCCATTTACAAAAGCTGCCCTGCAACAGATCTTTTAACTATACTGCCTGATTATTTGCACCAGTGTTTTAGAAGGCACTACTCCGGACTGTCGCCATTTAACCTGGCCGTTTTTAAAAAGAATAAGAGTTGGCACACCCTGTATCTGGAACTCCCCGGCCGCCTGGGGGTTTTTGTCAACATCAACTTTTATAATCGTAGCATCTTCGCCAACAATGTCCTTGGTTTCTTTTAAGATAGGCGCCATCATTTTACATGGTCCACACCATTCTGCTGAAAAATCAACAAGGACGGGCTTGTCCGATTGTATAACTTCCTGAAAGCTTGCCATGTTTTTTTTTCTAAATTACAACATAGTATATACCAGATTTAATAAAGTATATTCACTGGTATAATAATTTTAGAAAAAGGGTATGAGGCAGGATATACTTACCAGGAGTGTAAAAATCATAGCGCTGATCGTTTTACTGACTTATTTTCTATTTCATGCAAAACCCTTTCTTGTTCCGGTTGTATTTGGTGCTCTTTTCTCAATGTTGTTAACCCCGGTAGCTACAAAGCTTGAAGAATGGAAAATACCAAGGGCACTTTCAGTAATACTTTCCATTTTATTATTGCTTGCCATTGCCGCTATCATTATTTATGTTTTGGTGATGCAGATTTCTGACCTCTCAAAAAACGCATCTAATATTGAACAAAATGTAAATGAAAAGATTCACCAGGTCAGGGAGTTTTTTGCAAATTCTTTAGGTATATCCCAGGAAAAACAAAATGAAATACTGAAGAAACAACAACAATCAACAGATAATAAGATCACATCTATTTTAATGGGGATCATGGCCTCTGCAGGTAAAGCACTTACCAACATAGTGCTTGTACTGGTTTACATTTTTGTATTCATGTATTTCAGAATGCACTTGAAAAATTTTGTTCTGAAAGTTGTTGCCAAATCAGACCAGGAAAACACAAAAGTCATTATGCATGATGCAAGGAAGGTGACTCAGAAATATCTCACCGGCCTGGCTCTCATGATCATTTCATTATGGATCATGTACAGTATTGGGTTTTCAATACTGGGAGTTAAAAACGCTGTTTTTTTTGCAATACTTTGTGGTTTACTGGAAATTGTTCCCTTTGTTGGAAACCTTACCGGTAACGCCATTACTATTTTATGGTCACTCTCGCAGGGTGCAAGTATGAACATGGTATTGGGGATTTTAATTGTTTATGCCTGCGTACAGTTTTTTCAAACCTATATACTGGAGCCAATTGTGGTTGGCAAGGAAGTGAACATCCATCCAGTTTTTACAATCCTTGGTATTGTTGCAGGTGAACTGATCTGGGGTATATCGGGAATGATATTGGCGATTCCCCTAATGGGAATTACAAAAATTATTTGCGATCACGTAGAACCATTAAAACCCTACGGCTACCTGTTAGGGGAAGAACCGACATCTAAAAAAAGTATAATTGATAAAATAAAGAAAGCTGTAAAAAAAATTTGAGTAGGAACAGCTTAAATTAAATTTGAAAGCCCCTTTAAAATTTTATTCAGGTCTATTCCTTTACCAAGTACACCATCAAAAAGGTCACCTTCGGCTTTTATTCTTTCAAAAATGGTTTTAATAGTGAATTGTTCCATTCTTAATCCTTTTTCCACTTCATCCCAATGTAAAGGAGCAGAAACTGTGGCACCTGGTTTAGGGCGGACAGAATAGGGAGCACAAATGGTTTGAATAGGCCTGTTTTGCAAATAATCAATATAAATTTTGTCTTTTCTTTTCTGGGGATTACGAACCAGGCTTGTGAAAGTTGGCAATTCTTCATGAACAAGATTGGCAATCAATTCTGCCAGTTGTTTGGATTGTTCGTAATTATATTTTGCACCCAGCGGAATGTAAATATGAATGCCGGTGGAACCCGATGTTTTTGGATATGACGGAATTTGCAGCGTATCTAAAACCTGCTTCACCACCTTTGCCGTTTCAATTACTTTGTTAAAAGAAATATCGCCTGGGTCAAGATCAATGACAGACCAGTCAGGCGCAGTTGGATTTTGAACCCTTGAATGCCACGGATTCATTTCAATACAACCCAGGTTGGCCATATATAACAAAGAAGCTGTGTTAGTGCAGATCAAAAAATCTTTAGGTTCTCCTGTGCTTTCACTAAAACGTTCAAACGTTTTTACCCACTTATCAATCTTGCCTCCCATGTTTTTATGATAAAAACTTTCTCCGGTAATGCCATTGGGAAAACGGTTTAACGATTGCGGCCGGTCTTTCATATATGGCATTATATAATCTGCAATGCGGTAATAGTAATTGAGCAGGTCGCCTTTTGTTATTTTTTCCTTAGGCCAGAATATTTTTTTGAGATTGGTAAATTTTAACTCATGGCCATCAATCATTCGAATAACTTCTGTTTCATTTTTTGAAATCAAAAGTTGATCTTCCTGTTTGTTTTCTTCAATTATTTCTTCTGTCTCCTGTTCAGGTTCTACATTTAATTCAAAGGCAGCTTTGTCGGCTCTTAAACCCTGGAAGGATGCATGGCGCATAACACCTTCTTTGGTAAGTTCAGTATATTTTACTTCGCATACTAAAAAAGGCTTTAGCCATATTGCCGTATCTGTTAATAATGGTTCTTTATCAAAAGGGCAGGTTTTTGTTTGATGAGGTTTCATTTTTTTAAACAGTTCCTGTTGCGTGGATACAGAAAAGCCAGTGCCCGCCTGTCCAATAAACTTTAAACGGTTGTTTTCATACACACCCAAAATAAGAGAGCTGAACAACCTGTCTGTGTTGTGTTTAATGGTGTAGCCGCAAATGATGGCTTCGTGCCTTTGTTCTGCTTTTATTTTAAGCCAGGTGTTTGATCTTGAGTCAGGAACATAGGGGGCATTTTTCTTTTTTGCTATTATACCTTCCAGGTTATTTTTTTTAGTGAGTTCAAAAAAATCCTTTCCTACTTCATCAATATGATCGCTGAAACGTATACATCCATCATCTGGAATCAATTGTTTTAAAATCTGTTGGCGTATATGCAATGGCTCCTGCATAATGTTCAGCCCGTCTAACCACAACAGGTCAAAAACATAATACACCAATTGTCCCTGTTTTTTCTTTTCCCATTGCTGAATACCATTAAAATCAGGAAGACCTTCTTCGTTAATTACAACAATTTCACCGTCAACAATTGCATTGATTTTCCATTGAAGTAAGGCCTCGTGAACGGGCTCAAATTTTCTGTTGAATGAATTATTATTTCTCGAACGAAGATCTACCGTGCCATTTTTAAGATAGGCAAGAGCCCTGTAACCATCAAGTTTCAGTTCAAACTGCCATCCTTTATCGGTAAAAGGTTCATTTACCAGGATAGCAAGCATGGGTTTGAGATCAGATGGCATTTTAGACGGAGAAGAATTGGTAAGTGTACGTTTGGTAAGTTCAATAATACTGCTCCAATCTTTTTTACCACGAACATCTATTTGGAGATTGTCTTCTTTCCTAGAGATAGGCTTTGTTTTTTTAGCAGGCAGTTTTTTCAGGGATGAACTCAAAACCTTTGGATTTGTAATCTTCCGCAATTTGTTTTTGGGGTGGCTCATATCATATAATTACAAAAAACAAATGCCACCACGTAATAACCTTATTGTGAACTGCTTTCAAATAATTGAAATACAAGTATATACAACTTATCCACTGGAATGCACAACATTATAGCGCCATGTTAATAACTATGTGAATAGCTTAAGAATCAATTATGAATAAAATAGAAAAGGGCCCAACTAAATAGAAGGGCCCGGACTTTATGAGAGTTGAAATTTAAAAATTTAAATACCATAACATGCTTAATAAAGCAAGCAGGAAAATAACGGTTTGGTAAAGGTCTTTACCGTGGTCTTTTTGAATTTGTTTTTGTTTCATAGCGGTACGTTAAGAGTTTAATAATACTCATAGGAAATGTGGACGCTATGATTTTTCAATTAGGTAATTGGCGTATCGTATATAAGAACGATAATAAATTAAAAAGCAACTAAATTTTTCAGTAGGAAATGGAGCGGATTACAATAGAAAGTTGATGTAAACCTAACTTCCATTTTTCATTTATACAATAGGAAATTTACTATGTGGATAGTATTTGATATAGATCCCTCAGAAAGTTTATTCGATCATGTATGTCCTTAATCCGGGCTTTCATACAGCATACAAAGATTACAGGCACTTTAATAAATATTATTTCCTTAGCAGATGCTGCAAAACCAATTTTGTGCAATGCTGATACCTAATATCAATACCTGGCATCGATGGAAGAATATAAGACGTAAAAAGCGGTTTTTGATCTTGATGGATAAACATAAACGAATTGTGCAGGATGGAATTTGTATTTATGCCAAAATTGAACGAGTACATCCATATCAATCTTATACTGACGTATTTCTTTTGCAAACACAACTGTGCATAAACCTGCCGGGTGATATAACGCTGCATACTACTACACGCTGCATAACACGTCATCAATACCTAAAACTGGAAGGGAAAACAATTCGTATGAAATTGTTGCCGGGTGATCTTTCCCAGGCTGTTTTATTGGAATAAAAACGTGATGAACTGCTTTTAAAAACCTATGGTTTTAGCCGGAATTGTGGAACCCGGATCTTATTCCTGCTCAGGGGCACATAGCTGATCTTTTTTAATGCATTTTCTTTATCAAGAATTGTAATTTCTGATGGCACCGAAATATTATCATAGTGAACACTCCACCCTTTCAATTTTTGCCCGTCACGTAATCCTGCCTTCCAGGCTTCGCTATCTTGTTGCACACCGGTTATGATCAAAGATTTTTGTGATGTCTCCACGTCAAAACCCATATCAAATGCACCTAATTCTTTTTGATAAGAGGTGTAGTTGCCAAGAATGTTTGCAGGCACCGGAATTGTTTCACCATTATGAATATAACGGGTATGTTCTGGTTTTAAATCATAGCCAGAATAATGCTGTATGCGTTCTAAAAACAAAGCCTCTGTGATCTCTTTTTTATTTTTTACTGCTTCATACAAATCAAAAAGTACATTATCCAATGAATACGTATGGTTTGATTTAGATTGAATAAGATTATCAATAAGCAGTGCATACGTAAAACCCTTTTTATAAGGGATTACCTGGTATTCTCTTTTCATCCAAAAGTTTTTTCCAAGAGTGCTGATATCATTGTTTCGAACGGGAGATAAATAATAATCGGCTATAACACCATTAATTCTGCTGATATAATTTTCTAAAGAAATAATTCCTGTTTTGTTTAAAAGCTTATGCGTATAGTAGTCTGTAAAACCTTCTCCAAACCATGAATTTTCCTGCTCATCACCTTTCATTAAGATGGCTATACCAATCCAGCGATGTAAATATTCGTGTGCCAGCAGCCAATATAGTTGTTCATCAACAGTGAATTCAGTGGCCATTCCCATTAAAAACGATTGATGCAATGCAGATCCATTATAATTTCCGGAACCCTGGAAAGGGATCATACTTAAGAAATAATAAGGTTCTTCAAAGTCGTTCCAAAAGCTACGTTCTGTATAAATGATCTTTTCGGCAGCATTAACCAGTGCCGTGTCTTTAAATTTCCAATCTGTACCCCTGATGGCAACCCAAACCGGTTTATTTTTTATTTTCCTTTCATATAAACGAAAATCGCCGGCTACATAAAAACTGTTTTCAAGATCACCCATCGTGGTTTTGCCGGTAAAGTTTTTGCCGGATGCATGAAAGCTGTTACCAACTGTCCACGAAGCAGGCATTGCCGACCAGTCTAAATGAACGCTCACCGCTTGCTCTTTTTCCCACACAGGTTTTATAAACAATGCATAGCCGGTAAGGTGGATATAGTTTTTTTGAATGATGGCCCTGTAGTTTTTTGGATAATTCAGTTCACCCTTCCAATCCTGTTGTAATTGGTAACGCAGCGTGATGGATTGGCCGGGTTTATGGTAAATGATCTTTTTTGTAGAATCGGTTGTACTATCAATTCGTACTTGTGGAGTAATGGATTGAATCTGCTTTACAGCTTTATATAGCTGCTGCTGGCTGGCCCAGGCATCGGGCAATTTTATAGTTGTAAATCCCGAATCAGTGCCTGTAAAACTTATTTCTACGTTTAGCAAAGCCTTTTCTCCCGTAGTGTCAACACTAAAGCGATAATCCAGGCTTTTGTTCTGCGCATTTGATATATGTATAAAAACCAATGAAATTATAAGAGAAAAAAAACGTTTAAACATGTTGTTGCATTTCAATTGTTCAAAAATCAGTTTTCTAAAAAAAAATTTAAACAAGAACCAGAGTAGACGGTAAATTTTAAGGAGTGAATTGTAGTAAGGTAGAAATATTACTCCTTTAAATGTGCATCATCATTTAAAATTAGTAATACCAATTGTATCATTGTGAATAACTAATCAATGAGGTTTTAAAGAATAATCCTTCAAAGTTTAAATAATAGCAATATTTCAATTTTATTTACAGGGTGATTAAATGATTTGAATTTTATGAAAGAAACGATTCTAATTACAGGCGGAACAGGTTTTTTGGGAAAAAGGCTGGCTTTACAACTTAAGGATAACTATAGGGTCATCTTAACCGGCAGAAATAATAAACAAAACATGGCAGCGCAAAAATTTGCCGGTTGCGAAATTGCGCCGATGGATGTGTCGAACATTGAATCTGTAAGAGATGCATTCCACGAGTTTAAACCCAATATTGTAATTCACGCAGCTGCCACTAAGTTTGTGGACCTGGCAGAAAAATTCCCTATGGAATGTGTAGATGTCAATGTATTAGGTTCTCAAAACATTGCACGGGTAGCCATAGAAACAGGCACTGATGTGGTCATCGGGATTTCAACCGACAAAGCGGCGCCACCAGTTAGAAATACCTATGGTTTAAGTAAGGCTTTGATGGAGAGGATGTTTTGCTCTATGAACGGAAAATCTAAAACAAAATTCACCTGTGTACGTTATGGAAATGTTGCCTGGTCAACAGGATCTGTTTTTCCCATCTGGAAAAAGATGCATAAAGAAAAAGGCGTTATTGGAACGACCGGGCCTGAAATGAGACGTTTTTTCTTTACTGTGGATGATGCTGTGCAACTGGTTTTAACGGCGTTACATCATATTGATGAAGTGCAGGGCAAGGTCCTGTCACGCAAAATGAAAGCTGCTCAGATTGAAGATATACTCAGAGTGTGGACTAAAAATAAAGGTGGTCGTTACGAAAAAATTGAAGGCAGGCCCGGAGAAAGAGATGATGAATTTTTGATCGGTGAACTGGAATTACCCTATAC
>DASTMJ010000083.1:0-2335 GCA_035714205.1 Flavisolibacter sp.
GAAGCAACACATCCTTTTCTCTCTTATCTGGTACAATTAGATAAAATACCTCATCGCCGTCTGCAATAGTATAGCTAAGATCGGTGAGTCTTAAAATACCTGAATATATACTGGTGCTTTTTTCAACTTCAAAAGCCGCAATCACATTATTTGTCCCCTTTTCAAACCAAAGCACATCTATGAGTTTTACTGTATTAAATGTTTCCTTGTCTATTTTGAATTCCGGAAATTGCTGAAGACACATAAACGAGAAACTGCTTCCGTCGTAAGACTTTGATTTATCATTAGATGCGGCAATAACATCATAGCCCAATGCTTTCCCTATCTTAAGTAAATGAAATTGCATTTCAGTGTGAAGATTTTCTTCATCTTTTTCGGCCTTGACATCATGATGTCTCTTTTCTATAAGTTTTTCAAGTTTAGTTCTTTCTGCAAGAGACAGGTATTCATCCCTTCCCAATACTAACTTCTGTGTGCCAATCTCAAATAATAAACCTGCTATTGCCCCCAGATCTGAAGAGAATTCTGATCTATGTTGCTGGTTAGTATTAACTAAAACTTCTCTGAGTTTCAAATATTCGCTCCAACTTCCTAATTTCTTTTTGTCTTTAAAAAGAAAATTGAAGCCATTTATTATTGCTGTGTTAAACGGAGGAATGAGTGTAGGGTGCATGAAGTAAAGTATGCTTGCAACAGCTGGTCCTAAACCCTTTATTTTCAGGTTATCAAGTTTGATTATTTCCCGAATTAGTTGGTCCTCAGACTTGGCATTCAAGCAGTTCTCTAAAAATTGTCCAAAAGCCTTCTTATTGGTTTCATTTTCATATATATCGGGGATTCGGAGTTTGGGTTTCCAATAAAACGGGTGGGAGGCTCCTTCAAAAACCTGCTTTTGCTCCGTAATACAGGAAAGGACAAATTCAAGTGAAGAGCCTTTAAAATCATTTGGGAAATGTTTGCATTTAATATCCTCAATAACCTGCATTACGCCTCGTCGAATAGATCGGAATGCCTTAAGCCTTTCTTCATTATTAATAAACCAGGTATTATATACCGACTCTTTGTCAGCCTTATATAGCTGAATAATTGGTGAAAAATTAATATGCATTAAGCAGTTTATTGCTGCTCAAATTATTGATTATTTTAATGCTGTTCCATTATAAGGATAACTGAATTAATTACATTCAGTCTATAGATCTCTAAAAAGATCGAACTTTTTACTGGTGAGTTTACCCGTAATACCCAAAAATGGTAACAGCAAAGAGGTTGTGAACTGTAACCATATTCCAATAACTATTTATGATGTGTGGGCTTTTGTCTGTGCTGGAATAATTTTTGAATCACTGTTTCGCTTCAAACATAAACTATGCGGTATTTTATTATTTTCAGTATTGCGCTTTCAATAAGTGCCTGTAACTCAGGCTCAAATACATCCGAAAATCAAACTGATACAACTAATCATGCTAATCACAACACTGCCGATAATGCAGCAGGTGGACAGAACCACATGAAAGCTATGCACGATGCTATGAACAACAATATGCAGCAAATGCATAGTATGAAATCATCTGGCGATCCGGATTATGATTTTGCTATGATGATGAAGCACCACCACCAGGGGGCTATAGACATGGCAAAGATTGAAGTTGCAGGAGGTACAGACGCACAATTGAAGCAAATAGCGCAGAAGACGATTGATGAGCAGCAGAAAGAAAATTCCCAATTTAACGAGTTCATTAAAGGAAATCAACCAACAGGTAACTCAGATTATGTGCAAAAAGCACTGGGAATGATGACACCCATGAGCGATATTAAGATGGAAAGTGGTTCACTCGATGCCATGTTTGCAAGCATGATGATACCGCACCACCAGGATGCTGTAAAAATGGCACAGGAGTACCTCCAAACGGCGAAAAATGAGAACCTAAAACGTATTGCCCAAAACATCGTTTCCTCACAACCAAAAGAAATTCAGGAGTTGCAGTCCTGGCTAAAAAAGCAGAAATAGCGGGTAACCAATATTTTGTAACCTTTCCAAAATTGTGTAAAAGGGTTCAAATTTTTAATTTATACCTTTGCGGATAAGCTGTGAAAAAGTTTTTAGCAACCATATTAGCTTTTCTTTACCTGGCTACGACCACAGGAGCTACGTTACACATGCATTATTGCATGGATAAGCTAGTTGACCTAAATCTATGGCATAGCCAAAAAGACCAGTGCAGCAACTGCGGCATGGAAACAGATCAGCAAGCCGATAATGGCTGCTGCAAAGATGAGCATAGGCAGGTCAAGCTCGAAAACGACCATTATAAATCAGGCGTTGCTTTTCAGGCGA
>DASTMJ010000084.1:0-3396 GCA_035714205.1 Flavisolibacter sp.
AAAATGTATTTTCGGAAGTTAAAAGTGACTGCACGTACAGCCCAATCTCCTTTCTATCCATTGAAAAAATCACAAATGGTTTGAAGCCGGCAAGCATTGGTTTTAAAATCATGGTAGGCCATGCGGCATCCCCAACCGCAAATCATGCAGAATTATTTGAACAACTTTCCCGTATCGGAATTAATAATAACATCGTTATTCCACTTGAATATGGAGAAGCTCAATACAGACTCAAAATCAAACAAATTGCATCCGGGTTGTTTCCCAATCAGGTTGAATTCCTGGAAAACAGGTTAAGTATGACAGAATATTACCAAAAGCTTTCTGACATAGGATTTGCTGTTTTTAATTTCCGCAGGCAGGAAGCATTGGGAAATATTCTGTTCCTGGTTTGGAACGGGGCTAAAGTTTTTTTGAATGACGCATCCAGCGTTTACAAACAATTTAAAATATGGGGACTAACCGTTTTTTCTATTTCAAGTGACCTAAATAAAAATCAATTTGAGGAACTACTTTCGCCGGATGAAGCTTCCCGGAATAAAAAAATTCTGGAAAATTTGTTTTCGGAAAATAAAGTAAAAAAATACTGGGAAGTTCTGATGAGACAGGAATCAGCATGCTCTTAAATATTACACGATCGTATGGAAATGAAAAAGATTGATTTTGATAAAAAGCTTTTATATGTACTTCTTTTACCCTTATTTTTCTTGCTGCATGGTATAAATGAAAATTATGGCCTGATTCCTGGGAAAACTCTCCTGAAATTATCATTGTTATACATCGGTGTAACTGTATTTGTCGTTGTAATCAGCCTTTTGCTTCTCAGGAAATCTTCAAAAGCGGTTGTATTTTCTTTTTATTTTTTATCGGTTTTTTTTCTTTTTGGTGCTTTTCATGATTTCCTAAAATCTTCCCTGCATAATAGTTTTTTTGTTTCATACAGTTTTCTTATTCCTTTAATAGCCATAACAACAGGTGTGTTATTTATTTCCATCCGTAAACGTAAAAACAATGGTTCCTCGTCCATGCGTTATTTCTACTACCTGGTTATAACTTTCGTGGTGTTGGAATTGGCAACCCTGATTTATAATGGAGTGACAAATAAGGCGCTTGATAACAATATTTTAGGGTCAGATATTAACCTACGTTTTAAAGATGGAGTAACGAAAACAAGGAAACCTGACATTTATTTTATTGTATTTGATGGTTACACAAGTTCACAATGTTTAAAAGAGGAATTCAATTATGATAATAGTGAAATTGATTCGATGTTAATTGCTCACAATTTTTTTCTTTCCCGTTCGTCAAAAAGTAATTATAACCTTACTGCGTTTTCTTTGAGCTCCACCTGGAATTTGAACTACCTGCGTAGTGGTTTAGAGCAAAAAATAGTAACCAGTAAAGGTTTATTACAGGCTATTAATACATTTAAGAAAAATCAACTGGTAAAATTTCTGAACAGGGAAGGCTACGCATTTAAAAACTATGGCTGCCTTGACATTGAAAATTTTCCAACAATGACTACTTCTTATTTTGATGGTCTTGAATACAGGCAAATTGATAATCAAACATTCTCTTCCAGGATATGGAAGGATATTGGCTGGAATTTTACAACCCGAAATATTCTCACAGGCAAATTCAGGGTTCCGAAAAGTTATACCAAAAGCAAATACTACCATCTTTATCGGAATACCTTTAATTTGGATGGCTTGATTAACGAACTGAATACGCGTTCAGACACCCCCAAATTTATTTATGCGCATATCATGTTGCCGCATGAACCTTTTTACCTGGATTCGGCCGGGAATATGACTTCTGATACAGCCATTATTTCGCAAAAATTCAGCTTCAAAGAAGGATATCTTGCCCAGTTAAAGTACTCCAACACCCTGTTAAAAAAAATTATCCCTTTTATTTCAAAAAAGTCAAACACAGAAAAGGTTGTCATAATCCAGGGTGATCATGGATACCGGGATTATGATGAAAGTGTTTCAAAGGAAAAACAGTTTATGAATTTGAATACTTATTACTTTTCAGATGGTGATTACAACAACCTGTATGAGGGAATAAGTCCTGTAAATAGCTTTAGAGTCATACTAAACAAATATTTTAGCCAGTCATTCCCCTTGCTCAAAGACAGTAGTATTTTTCTCGTCAACCAGAAGAATGCCCTTTAAATTGCTGTCTTTACTATTCTTTTAAGAAAAAAATAAGGGGTGTTTGGGCTGTTTTCTTATCTTTGCGCCCCGAAAAGGAAATTACCTGAAGAGGCTCCCTAAGTTTCTCCCTGTGGAGAGCGCCTCAAGGGTGTAATAAAAAAGCATTCAAAAATGCCAAAGGTTAAAACAAACTCCAGTGCCAAAAAGCGCTTTAAAGTAACCGGCACCGGTAAAATTACTCACCAAAAGTCCTTTAAACGTCACATTCTTACCAAAAAATCAAAAAAACGGAAACGTGCATTAGCTAAAGATGGCGTTGTTGCAAAAGCGAACATGGATTTTGTAATGCGTTTGTTAAGGCTCAAGTAAGATATTTGAACCTGACACAATAAACTTCAAATTTAAAACTTTAAACTTCTTAAGATATGCCTCGTTCCGTAAATGCAGTTGCTTCAAAAGCACGCAGAAAAAAGATTTTAAAACAAGCCAAGGGCTTTTATGGCAAGCGGAAAAACGTTTATACCGTAGCCAAAAACGTAGTTGAAAAAGGTATGACCTATAGCTATGTAGGTCGTAAATTAAAGAAAAGAGAATACCGCCGTTTGTGGATTGCCCGTATTAACGCTGCTGTTCGTGCAGAGGGCCTGACCTATTCTCAATTCATGAATTTGTTGAGTAAAAAAGAAATTGGCCTGGACCGCAAGGTATTGGCTGATTTAGCTATGAACAATCCGGAGAGCTTCAAAGCACTGATTGACCAGGTTAAATAATGAAACAAGTCAACACATTTTTGAAAGCCGGGTGCATGTTTGCATTCGGCTTTCTTTTTGTATAAATCAAACAATTACATTTGTAACCACTTTTGTTCACTGGTTAACCCATTAAACCCATCAATGAACAACTCTTATTTCGACCTAGTACAACAAACATTTAACTTCCCACAGGAAGGCTTAGAAGTAAAAGACGGATACCTGCAATTTAATGGTCTTGACCTTAAAGCCCTTATTGATAAGTATGGTACGCCGATGAAGCTGACCTACCTGCCCAAAATAGGCATGCAGATCAATAAGGCCAAGGACATGTTTGCCAAGGCCATTAAAAAGCATAAATATGATGGCAAGTATTATTACTGCTATTGTACTAAAAGTTCCCATTTTTCATTTGTGGTTGAGGAAGCCCTCCGGCATGATATTCACCTGGAAACTTCATATGCTTATGATATTGAGATCATTAAGAA
>DASTMJ010000085.1:0-15152 GCA_035714205.1 Flavisolibacter sp.
AAGAGCAGACCAAATAAAATTTAAAAAGCCTTGTAAATAATTACAAGGCCTTTGTATTAGTTCCGATTTAATCTTATTCTATGCAACTCCGAAAAGTGGCAAAGATTCACGCAGTTGAATAGATGCTTTGTTTTAATTCACATCACAATCCACCCTCGTTTCACCTACATCTACCTTTACAAGACCGTCTGGTGTTACAATGAGTTTCATATTATAATTCATATCAAAGCGGACACCAGGTGATGTTAACCTTAACTGGCGAATCATGGATCCCACCCACTGGCTGCTATACCATGGTCCCAAAACAGTACCCTGTGTGCCGCCGGAAGCCGCAAAACTTTCACCGGTTTGCTGGCCTACTGCCGTTACATCCTGCAGGTTGTCATGATACACCAATGTAAATGCCTGGTCGGTCCAGGTCATCTGGTATACAAAATTAATTTTCCCTGTTATAGTAACATTTTCTCCCGCACCACCATTGGCACAAGGAACAAAAACAGTTTTTGTAAAGGTTCCAACGGACGAGTTGTTGGTTGTTTGAGAGGGTGATTTTTGGTTTACTGCGGATAACTGTGCCGTTTCAGTTTCATTTACAGTAGTTACTTCTTTGCTGCATGAAAAAAATACCAGGGAAGTTAATACAGCAACAGAAAAAAAGGTGAATGATTTCGCCAGGTCAGGTTTTTTTGAATTTTGCATCATTAAAAAATTTAGTCTTTAAATAATAGGTTTCTATTTCGAATAGGTGGCAAATCTAATAAGGTGCATTTGTTGCAAAGAGTGCCGGTTTCCAATGGGCGTTTAGTCCTTGCCTTATGGTGTGATTTATTTTCCAAACGGATCTGTTACCCGGTACAAAAAACAAATGTTTAGCAGTAAAAAACGTTTCACTAATCATGTTCAATGATGTAATACTTGCCTGACTCTGTAATAACAACGATATTCGTTTTCATGTGAAAAGAAATAGATCAGGTGAGAGTGTGTTACAACTATAAAGAAAGAAACCACTAATTGAAGATGAATATGAACAGACCTGCATTCCTTGCAAACCGGTTAAGAGAAGTGTTGCTGAACGGACACTGGATCGCAAACACTAATTACAAAGAACAATTATTAAGTGTAACCTGGGAACAGGCAACACAACAAATTTTAAACCTGAATACCATAGCCGCGCTGACTTACCACGTTAACTACTATCTGGCAGGAGTTTTAAACGTGTTTAACGGCGGGGCACTTGAAATCCGTGACAAATTTAGTTTTGACCTCCCTGTTATAAAATCGCAGCAGGAATGGAAGCAACTGGTTGATACATTTTTAACCAATTCAGAGAAGTTTGCCAGCCATGTGGCGCAGATGACTGATGAAAAACTGGATGCTATATTCGTAGATGAAAAATACGGGACCTACTTACGGAACATTGAAGCTATCATTGAACACAGTTATTATCATTTAGGACAAATCTCACTACTGAAAAAAATGATACCAGGGGAATTGAATAACAAATAACCACCTGAAAGGTGATCAACCCAAACTCACTTCCATCCCCCGCCAAGGGCACGATACAGTTCTACCTTTGAGGTCAACTGGTTTCGCCGGATGGCGGCAAGTTCCAGTTCGGCCTGTAAAGCATTTCCCTGAACAGTGATGATCTCCAGGTAAGTGGCCATATCGCTCCTAAATAATAATTGTGCCGTTTCAATGGCCTTATGCAAGGTGTCTGTTTGTGCCGCTGCAATCGCTTCCTGCTCCTTTAATTTCCTAAGCTGTAAAAGAGCATCCGTTACTTCTGTTGTGGCTTGCAATACAGATTGCCTGAACCGGATCACAGCTTCTTCTCTTTGCAAAAGGGCTAGGTCAGCTTCTGTTTTTAAACGTCCTCTTTGAAAAACAGGTTGGGCAATAGTTCCTGCCACCAGTCCGAATAAAGAATTAGGAAGATTAAACCAGTTACTGGCCCTGAAAGATTCCAGTCCCCCACCTAATGTAAGATTAAGCGCCGGGTATAAATTGGCCTTTGCAATTCCTGCTTCTGCATTAGCAGCAATAAGATCCAATTCAGCCGTACGCACATCTGGCCTGCGACTAACAATAGCAACAGGCGTTCCGGCTTCTATACCAGTAAACAAATTCAGCTCATCCAGTTTGCTGTTTCTTTTAACGGGGCCGGGCATTTGTCCTGTTAGTACCTGTATGGAATTCTCCTGCAGCTCAATGGCTTCTTCCAGTTGAGGAATTAAAAGTTCGGTAGATCTTTTCTGCACTTCTGCCTGTTGTACTGCCAGGGCATTAGAAATACCTGCATCCTTTAACAAACGTGTAGCCACCAAAAAACTATCATTTAATGCCAGGTTGCTGCGGGCAATCTCAAGCTGTTTATCCAGCATCAGCAGGTTATAATAACCCTGTGCAATTTGAGCTACCAAACTTGTTTGCACTGCTTTAATACCTTCCTGGCTTTGAAGGTAACGGGCAAGCGCAAGTTCTTTTTGTCCTTTTATTTTTCCCCATACATCCACTTCCCACGAAAGATTGCCAACAGCCATATAATTCTCTACATGGCTTTTACCCAGGAAATTTTTTACACTGATGCCGTTAAGACTGTTGTTTGACGGACGGTTGTATTGTCCAGTGATTTGTAAATTCAGATCGGGCAGGTTCAACAATTTAGATTGCTGAACCCTTTTGGTGGACATCTCCATCCGTTTTATGGCAACCAACAGGTCATGATTATTATCTAAGCCTGTTTCAATCAATTTTTGCAAATCTGTATCGGTATAAAATCTTCTCCATTCAATATCGGCAATGGTGCTGGTATCGCTATAACTTACACCCCGGTAAGTAGCCGGCACATCCAGTTGCGGTTGTTCATATTTTTTATGAACACTGCAGGCATTTATCAAAACCAATAGAGCTATAAAAAAACTAAAATGATATATGTTTCTTTTCATAAAAATTCATCTGTTAAAATGGTGATCACTCACCTAAAGAAAATTCTGTTTCTTCTTTTTTCTTTCTCAATTTTTCCTGCAGGTATTGAAACACAACAAAAAGCACAGGAATTAAAAAAACACCCAGCACCACACCTACCAGCATACCACCCATGGCTCCCGTACCTATGGAACGGTTACCCAAAGCCGAGCCTCCATTAGCCCATGTTAATGGCAACAGGCCAACAATAAAAGCAAATGAGGTCATCAGGATGGGCCGCAGACGTAACTGTGCCGCTTCAATCGCCGCATCCACCAATGTTTTACCGGCCCTTCTGCGTTGTAATGCATATTCAACAATAAGGATGGCATTTTTTGCAAGCAAACCTATTAACATGATAAGACCTACCTGCACATAAATATTATTGTCAATGCCAAAAAGATCAATAAATAAGAATACGCCCAACACGCCGGTAGGTACTGTAAGTATTACAGCTAAAGGCACAATGTAACTTTCATATTGTGCAGCCAGGAGGAAATACACAAAAATGAGGCTCAAAATAAAAATAAGTGTTTGTTGTGAACCTGCTGCGTTCTCTTCCCTTGTCATTCCTGACAATTCGTAAGCAAATCCCCGTGGAAGATAATTTTGTGCCACTTCCTGTATGGCCTTAATGGCATCACCTGAACTATAACCGGGCTTGGTCATTCCATTAATGGTAACGGCATTAAACAGGTTGTTGCGGGTAACAGTTTCCGGCCCATAAACTTTTTGAAGGGAAACAAGAGCATTCACCGGCACCATTTCGCCAGACCTGTTTTTTACAAATACATCATCCAGGGAAGAAGGCTCTGCCCGGTATGGAATATCTGCCTGCACAATCACCCTGTAAAATTTTCCAAAGCGGTTAAAGTCAGAAGCAAAAGAACTTCCATAATAAACCTGCAAGGTTTGCAATACATCACTAACGGAAAGGCCCAGTTGCTCAGCCTTTGTTTCATCCACATTCAGCTGGTATTGCGGATTACCTGTGTTAAAAGTAGAAAACGCATAGGCGATTTCTTTGCGTTGCATGAGCTCACCTATCAGTCCATAGGCCGTATTCCCCAGCTTATCAAGTGCGCCACCAGTGCGGTCCTGCAAGATGAATTCAAACCCGCTGGTATTACCAAAACCCTGTACCGTCGGGAATTGAAAAAGGAAAATGCTGGCCTCCGTGATCACACTCAGTTTCTGGTTGATGATGCCCATCACTCCGTCAACTGATTTTACCTCTCCCCTGTCGCCATAAGGTTTCATACGAATAAAACCCACTGCATAATTGGAACTGTTGGCACTGGCCACAATATTTAATCCCACTACTGCCGCCCTTCTTTCCACGGCTTCCACTTCACTCAACAATTGGTCAACCTTGTCCATCACTTTTTGTGTACGATCGAGGGATGAACCTGGCGGTAGGTTAACAGAATAAACAATAAATCCCTGGTCCTCTGTAGGTATAAAACCGGTTGGAGCTTTTTGAATCATCCAGAACGTAACAGCCGTTACCAACGCAAGACCGGTTAAGGCTATCCATTTCCTTTTTATTAGAAAGCGAACTGCCCGGATGTATTTATTGGTTGTTGCTGTAAACCCTGCATTGAAACCATTAAAAAACCTGGCTTTAAATCCCTGTTTAACATGCCCGGGTTGCTGGTGCACATTTTTCAGAAAGAGTGCACATAAAGCCGGACTTAATGTAAGGGCATTAAGCGCCGATATCAAAATGGCAATGGCCAGCGTAAAGGCAAACTGTTTATAAAATACACCTGCGGGTCCCTGCATAAATCCAACGGGAATAAAAACCGCCGCCATCACAAGCGTAATGGATATGATTGCACCCGAAATTTCATTCATGGACTGGAGTGTTGCCTTTCGGGCGGGCAGCCCGGTACGTTCCATTTTTGTATGAACGGCTTCTACAACCACAATGGCATCATCTACCACTATACCAATAGCCAGTACCAGTGCAAAGAGGGTAAGCAGGTTGATGGTAAAACCAAACAACTGCATAAAAAAGAAGGTTCCGATAATGGCTACATGTACAGCTATAGCAGGGATCAGGGTGGACCGCAAATCCTGCAGAAATAAAAACACTACAAGGAATACTAATAAAAATGCAATGATCAATGTCTCTTCAACCTGCGCTATGGACTCATCCAAAAATTCTTTTGAACTGTACATGCTAAAGTATTCAATGCCTTTAGGAAAATTGCCTGCTGCTTTTTGCATTACATTTTCCGCCTCAATTAGAATATCATTTGCATTGGAACCCGCTGTTTGAAACAATGCCAAACCAATACCTGGTTTACCCAGCACCTGCGTATTGGCACTGTAGGCAAAAGCTCCAAACTCAACCCTTGCAACATCTTTTAAGCGGATAGAAGAGCCATCGGGTGCAGATTTTAAAATGATGTTTTCATAATCTTCATTCTTTGATAATTTTCCCTTGTACTTTAATACGTATTCAAAAGAAGCCGAACTACTCTGGCCAAACCGACCGGGAGCAGCCTCCAGGTTTTGATCATGAATGGCATTCAACACATCCTGTGGAGATAATCCATTGGCAGTAAGACGATCGGGCTTTAACCAGATACGCATTGAATAATCACGGGCACCAAACACCATGGCCTGTCCAACGCCGGGCACCCGCTGCAGCTCTGGTATGATGTTGATCTTTGCATAGTTCTGTAAAAAAGTTTCATCGTAGGTACTGTCTGTACTGTATATCAGCGGTACCATGATCATACTGTTCTGTTGTTTCTGGGTGGTAATACCCGCCTGCACCACTTCCTGTGGTATTTGCGAGGTTGCCCTTGATACCCGGCTTTGCACATTTACCGCGGCCAGGTCCGGGTTGGTTCCCACTTTAAAAAACACATTAATGGCCATGGTACCATCATTACTGGAGGTTGAGGTCATATAGGTCATATTCTCAACCCCGTTAATGGCTTCTTCCAAAGGTGTAGCAACGGCCCTGGCTACCACCTCGGCATTGGCACCGGGATAGGTTGCAGTAACCTGCACGGTGGGTGGTGCAATGTCAGGGAATAGCGTTATGGGTAAGGTATAGAGTGATAACAGCCCCAGTAAAGTAAGTAATATGGAAATAACGGTGGACAGAACCGGCCGTTCTATAAATCGTTTAAACATGTACGTTAGTTTATAAGCCGCTCAATGAATAATGGCCTGGATAAAATGAATAAGATTAAAGAGGTTTTACCTTAAATAAGCTATCAGATGAAATGGGTTTTGGCACAATTACAGCTCCTTCTTTAAGACGGTCAAAACCTGAGAACACGATCTTCTGACCTTCCTGTATACCATCTTCAACCAGGTAGTAGCTACCCGATTTTGCTTTAATAGACAAAGGCGTACTTGTTACCTTATTGCTGTCGCCAACAACAAAAACAAAAACCTTATCCTGTAATTCGAATGTAGCTTCCTGTGGAATGGCTATGGCCTTACTGACATGATCAGGTAACCGGATTTTACCCGTATTCCCCGAACGCAGGAACCCGGCCCTGTTAGGGAAACTGGCCCTGAAACTGATGGAACCCATACCACTGTTAAACTGGCCGGAAACCGTTTGCACTTTTCCTTTCTCAGGATAAACAGACTGGTCTGCCAGTACCAGTTCCACGGGTGGCATGTTCTTTACTTTTTCACTAATGGTAGCACCGGGGAACTTGCTACTAAACTGCAAATAGTCTTTTTCACTAAGTGAGAAGTAAGCGTGGATATCCTTTGTTTCCGACAGTATCGTTAATGGCTGCGGTGTACTCAGCCCGACAAGACTTCCCGTTTTGTATGGTATACGTCCTATATATCCATCAACAGGAGCTTTAATGAGGGTATATCCCATGTTGATCTGTGCATTGCGTACAAGCGATTGTGCCTGCGCCACCTGGGCGGCTGCTACGTCGTAATTAGCTTTGGCCGTTTTCAGCTGCACGTCAGAAACAATATTGTTTTGAACAAGAGGTGTTAGTTTTGTTACGGCAATTTCAGCATTTACCAAACTTGCCTTTGCAGCCACCAGGCTTGCTTTTGCATTATTGTATTGTTCCCTGTATATACGGTCATTGATGAGAAATAATGCCTGTCCCCTGCGAACGTAGGCGCCTTCATCAACATAGATGCGGTCAAGTGTGCCGTCAACCTGTGGACGCAGCTCAATATCCTTTGCGCCTTCCAGCGATGCAGAATATTCCTGGTAAGTTGTTGCGGCTGTTGTTGTAAGGGTTAATACCGGCAATATGGGGGCAGTTTGTGCCTGCACCATGGAACCTGATGAAGAATTGCAACCCGTAATTAAAATAGTTGTACTGATCCCTATACTAAACAGGGCAATAGTGAGTTGGTATCGTTTAAACTTTTTCATAACAATTTATTTGGGAAGTTGTGCTTCCATTTGGTTTATATACCCATAGGGCGAATCATCCCTGTTTCAGAAAGGGCAATCGTTTATTATATAGCAGGCAGGAAAACGTCTTCTTAGTTCAGATTTTTTATAAAGCCGGATATGGCATCTTCCAAAACCATTTTGTTCAGATCATTGGATACTTCAGAATTACCGGTCAACCTGATGGATACAAGACCATGCAGGATCGACCAGAATGTATGGAACTTTAAACACGGGTTGGTATCCGTATTTTTTTTATTGGAAATGATGACCATTATCGGTTCCATCATTAGATCTTTATATAATTTTTTTTCTGACCCGCACATTTTAACCTCGCAACAAGCCATTCCCACGCCAAACATCAACTGGTAGTGTTCTTTATTCTTTTGTGCAAAGTTCCAGTAAGCCAATGCCATTGACTGTAATTGCCTTGCAGGATCAGGATCTTTATCTTTTGCTGTTTTTAAAACCTTGGCCAACATCCTGTAACCTTCCATTCCAAACTGGTTAAGTATCGCTTCTTTATTCTCAAAATGCTCATAAATGATCGGCACACTATATTCTATTGCTTCAGCAATCCTGCGGATGGATAAAGACTGCCACCCCTCCTCTTTCACAATAGCCCAGGCTGTTGACAGTATCTGTGACCGAACCTCTTCTTTCTGTCTTTTTTTACGATCAGTTATTCCCATTTTGACAATTTACCTAACACCGTTAGCAAAATTAACAACGTTTGAACTTCATCACCAAATTAAATTTACACCAACGGTCCAGGTTGAGTTTTTCCGGTGATCAACTGTTTGTTTTTTAGTATGAACTGTTATTGTATACCTGGAATGACAAGCTCGGTTCATAATTTCGTGTCCTATGATTGAGCAGGACAAAATTGGTAGATTCGTTAAGATTAAAATCGATTATTGTGAAATTGAGGTAACTTGTTTATACCCTGTTTATTTCCTCCTGGCTTAAAAAACATTTATGGAATTCATAGACTATTACGCGGTATTAGGGGTTTCAAAAAATGCTTCAACAGATGATATTAAGAAAGCCTACCGCAAACTGGCAAGGCAACATCACCCAGACCTTAATCCTGACAACAAGGAAGCGCATAAAAAATTTCAGCAGGTGAATGAAGCCAATGAAGTATTGAGCGACCCTGAAAAAAGAAAGAAGTATGACCAATATGGAAAGGACTGGAAACATGCTGAACAGTTTGAACAGGCAAGGCAATCACAACAACAACCAGGTGGATGGGGACAAGAATTCCAGGGCGACTACAATGAAGGTCATTTTTCAGATTTCTTTGAATCACTTTTTGGCGGCAGATCCCGCGCCGGTAGCAGGCAAACGAAGTTCAGGGGGCAGGATGTGCAGGCCGAATTAAAACTAAACCTTGCTGATATTTACAAAACCCACCAGCAAACATTTTCTATCAATGGGAAAAATATCCGGATCACTATTCCTGCCGGTGTTGAAGATGGTCAGAAAATTAAACTCAAAGGTCACGGCGGGCCGGGTGTGAATGGCGGACCTGCAGGAGACCTGTATATTACTTTTCAAATTGTAAATAATACAAAGTTCCGGCGTGTGGGTAATGACCTTCACACCACTGCTGAAGTTGATCTGTACACCGCTGTACTGGGTGGTGAAGTGACCATAGAAACCATGGAAGGAAAATTAAAAGTAAAGGTGAATCCCGGCACCCAAAATGGCACCAGGATCAGGTTGAAAGGAAAAGGATTCCCGGTATATAAAAAAGAAGGAGAGTTTGGTGATCTTTTTGTTACCTACCATGTGAAAATTCCTGTAAATCTCAGCCCGGAACAAAAAGAATTATTCAAAAAGCTTTCCACTTTATAAACAGAAATTATAGGTATGCAACACGAAAATTTAATTGATGCCCGGCAGTTCTGCCAGAGTCATAACCTGCAAATCTCGTTTATACAAAACCTGCAGCAGTATGATCTTATAGAGATCACTACTATAGAGGAAACCAGTTATTTCCCGGCAGAACAACTGCCCCAGCTTGAAAAAATTGTTCACTTATATACCGATCTTGGAATTAATATGGAAGGTATCGATGCCATTCAGCATCTTTTACAGAAAGTAGAAACCATGCAAAACGAGATCAGCCAGTTGAAAAACAAATTAAAAAGTTTTGAAGAAGAATGATTGAATCAATAAAAATCATCCGGGCCTACTTACTGATAATCTAAAGATATTATGCATAACATCGCCATCATTTCATCCAGCGTTCGAACAGGTAGAAAAAGTCATAGAGTTGCTTTATACCTGTCTGGTTATATCAATGACAATAGGCTTGGCACTGTTGACATGCTGGACCTGAACGAATACAGGTTTCCCCTATTTGATGAACGATTAAAGTTTATGCCCGATCCGCCGCCCAACGTGTTGCAGTTTGCAGAAAAAATAACCAATGCAGCGGGGGTGCTTGTTGTTACCCCTGAGTATAATGGTGGTTACCCGGCGGCGCTAAAAAATGTTATTGATCTTTTGTATCCCGAATGGAAACGTAAACCAATTGGGATTGCTACCGTCTCTGCAGGGGCCTTTGGCGGCTCGCAGGTCGGCCCTTCACTTGCATTTTTATTTTTGAAAATTGGTGCGCTGGTTACTCCTGCTGTTTTCCGGGTTCCTAAAGTGCAGGATGCCTATGATGAAAATGGCCTTCCTGTTGAAAAAGAAATAACCGATAAAAGGGCAAAAGTTTTTTTTGATGAATTTACCTGGTGTATGGAAGCCTGTAAAAGAATGAACCCATGATCGATACCATAATGGTTTGATTTTTCCATACCTCATAATTTTCCGGCAGAATAGCATTAAAAATAAACCAGGCTGGTGTGGTTTTCCATCATGCAGTGTTGGTTGCTTTCAAATGGCGATCATGTATCCGCCTGATGTGTATCATTATATATTCCGTCATTTATCTGAACCTTTACAATGAGGAGCAGTATACTGTATTTCTTGTTCTTAAAAACGTGCAATCTTTCCGGAATGCAACTGTTCAACAATTGACCTCAACATATGGATGAACCAATGAAAAAAACGAAGGGAATACAAACCGAAATTGATGCCTCTTACTTATACCAGCAATTAGCCGATCATGAAGAAGATGCTACCATTGCCCATGTATACCGGCAGATGAGTGCAATCGAAAAGAGCCATGCTGAAGGTTTTGCAAAAAAAGAAAACCTGGATCTTCAACAGCTGATGAAACCCTCGTGGAGGGCTAAAACACTGAATACGATCGGTAAGATCTTTGGGTATGATTATGTTTTGGGGTCCCTGATGGATACGGAAAAAAGTCTTTCCAATGCCATAGTTGTACAAAAAGAGAAAAACAAGGTACATCTTACCGGTACTGAAAATACACATGTTAACATCCTGCGTTCTATTCTTGAAACGCAATCAAAAGTTACCGGCACCCAGTTATCCAAATTTGAAAGCAGGCATCGCTCTGTTGGTGGAAATGCCATCAGGGCAGCAGTGCTGGGTGGCAACGATGGACTGGTATCCAACTTTAGCCTGGTTATGGGTGTAGCCGGGGCAACCGGGGGTGGCAGTGGCGTGTTACTGGCCGGTGTTGCCGGTTTGCTTGCCGGCGCACTTTCAATGGCTTTGGGTGAATGGATCTCGGTAAAGAGTTCACAGGAACTATATGAAAACCAGATGCAGATAGAGATGGAAGAACTGGAAACAAACCCCGAAGGTGAAATGAAAGAGATCGCCCTGATCTATATGGCCAAAGGAATTCCGGAAGACCAGGCCTACCAGATGGCTTCAGTTATCATGAGTGATACCTCAAAAGCACACGACCTGTTGGTACTGGAAGAACTGGGTATCAATGCTGAAGAATTAAAAGGTTCTGCTATTGAAGCCGCCATTTATTCGTTCATATTATTTTCCATCGGCGCTGTTATTCCCCTGGCTCCTTTCCTTTTTTCCAGCGGAACAAAAGCTATTGTAATGAGTGTGGGCTTTAGTACAATCGGGCTTTTTGTAATAGGTGCAGCCATAACATTGTTCACCGGAAAAAATGTATGGTCATCTGGTTTGCGGCAGGTTCTGTTTGGTTTGGTAGCTGCAGCCATAACGTTCGGCATCGGCAAACTGATTGGTGTTGCAGTTGCATAATAAACAACTACCGACAAGTAATGTATTATGAATGGAACCAGGAATGACCGGATTATGAACTTGCGGTTATTGTGCACCTGTTTATCCTCACCATAACAACCGAATAGATGTATGAAAAAGCTTGAAAACAAAATATCCATCGTAACCGGAGCCGGCTCCGGTATCGGCAAGGCCATTGCCAAATTATTTGCAAGTGAAAACAGCAGGGTTATTGCCGCAGATATTAACGAAGCCAGGCTTGCAGAACTTGAAAAAGAAATCTCGCAGGCAGGCGGGCAAATAACAACGGTTGTGGCCAACATGGCCATAGAAGAAGATATAGAAAAGATGATTCAACTGGCTGTTACAAACTATGGATCGCTGGACATATTGGTAAACAACGCAGGTATAATGGATCATTTTGCACCGGTGGCAGAAGTAGATAATGCCATGTGGGAAAAAGTAATGAAAATAAACCTGGAGGGACCTTTTAAGGCCATGCGCAGCGCTTTAAAGATCTTCCTGGCCAAAGGCAGTGGAGTCATCATCAATATAGCTTCCATTGGTGGATTAAAAGGCGGTGTTGCCGGCGCTGTGTACACAACCAGTAAATATGGTTTAATAGGTCTTACTAAAAATACCGGCTATATGTATTCCAAATCGGGCATCCGTTGTAATGCCATTGCGCCGGGAGCTGTACAAACAAATATTGGTGATACCATCGATATGACTAAAATAACACCCCTTATTGAAGACAGGATCATGGCCGGAATGGTGCTGAATCCCCGGACAGGTGATCCTTCGGAAATTGCAAAAGCGGCATTATTTCTTGCCAGCGAGGATGCAAGTTTTGTAAACGGCGAAGTATTGGTTGTGGATGGCGGGTGGACTGCTTATTGATTTGTTCCTTCAAATAAAGCCATTTCCCAACCTGTTTCAGAATTACTTGTCACCCATAACTTTCGCAAAGATCTTTTTGGGTGTACTATGCGCTTCATACAAGATGGCATTCAGCTTCATACCATCAAAAACTTCTTTGGCAGCTTCCAGCTTATGAAAATAAATTATGCCGTTGGGATCCATTGGAATTACTTCATTGCTACGCTGCAGGTAAGTTGACCTGCCCGAATACTTTATAAAATAACTACCCTGCTGCAGGCCATTGCAATACTGGAAATAACACAAACCATTTTCCTTGTAGGCCTCCAGGGCCAGGCCGCTGGGCGGGGTTATCTTTACATAGCCTCCCTTATAAAATTCTACATGACAATCGTTGTAGGTTTCCTGTATGTATTTGGCAATAATGGAAAAAAATAAAAGCCCGAACTCGTAAAAAAGATTTTCCAGTACCGCGCTATTATCCCGCATCAGGTTTTGGAATGAAGAACTATATAAGGGGGGAGCACAGATTTTCATAAGATTCATTTTCCTTTCTGGTTCTACGAAAATGTGCATTTTAAAAAAAGCCGGCAACCGTTTTTACACCTGTTGTATACCCGTGATAATCACACCTGCCCTATGATCAGCTGTTTATCTTTCACCCTTCCATTCTGCATAAAACTGCTCCAGGTATTGTTCCATAAACCGGTGTCTTTGTTGGGCCATCCGCTTGCCGGTGGCAGTATGCATTTTATCTTTCAGCAGTAACAGTTTTTCGTAAAAATGATTAATGGTAGGTGCCGTGCTGTTTTTGTATTCGTCTTTGGTTATGTGCAGGTTGGGCGGTATGGCCGGATCATAAAATGCCCGCTGCTTGTACCCACCATAACTAAAAGCTCTTGCAATACCAATGGCGCCAAGGGCATCCAGCCTGTCTGCATCCTGAACAACCTCCAGTTCTTTAGAATGAAAGTTTACCGTTCCCAGGCTGGCTTTAAAAGACATATTGCGGATGATCTGTTGCACATGTTCAATTATAGCATCATTTACTGAAATGCTTTTTAAAAATGTACCGGCTATTTGCGGGCCTTTTTCTTCATTGCCCTCATGAAATTTGGAATCAGCAATATCGTGCAGTAATGCAGCCAGTTCCACAATCAATGTATTGGCTTTTTCTTCTGCAGCAATATGCCTTGCTGTTTGCCATACGCGATAAATATGCCACCAGTCGTGGCCGGCCTCTGCACCCTGTAAGGATTCTTTTACAAAATTTTCAGTTTGTTCTATCAGGGACATTCAGCAAAGAAAATAAAGCTAAGGGTATAAAGGAGTTTTTTTTCCGGGATGGCATGCCATAGGAAATTCATTTGAACCTGTCTATTTGTCTATTTGGTTTGAAAAAATACCAGCTCATTTTGATTGCATGACTGTACGCCTAAATAATGATAATTTTCATGATTAAAACCCATGAACAATGAAGAACGTTGGAAGAAAGTTCAAAATGACAGGCTTCATATTTTTTTTCCCTCTTTTGTTATTTGCGCAAAAGGCTACAGTTCCTGAAGTGAGTTTTTTACATTCACCATTAGGTGACTATTTATATTTTCTTTTCAATCGAAAAGAATATAAAACTGTTCCACAAATGGATAGCCTGATTGGGACACAGGAAATCCCAAAACTTGGCGCACTTATCGCCTTGCCTGAAATAGTGACTTCCGCTCAGATTAATGACTATAGAGATATCTACCCAATTCTAAAAAAGTACTACTATAATACAAGAGCCACACTTATAGAAAAGCCACAACCAAAACGCCTTTCGTTTTCAGATGAATACCCACCCTATGATTCGATCCTTGCGCTTGTTAAAAAAGGACAAGCCTTTTATCCAAAATTTTTTCAGCAATGGAAAGAACACGTCGAACCTCTCGAAATAAAACAAATTGAAGAATGGAAACATCAACTTGCTACTCAAAATGTTTTAGAAACTTTTTATAACCTTACAAAGCTGACCCTGCATACCGATCGATTGGAAATAGCAGCAATGGCATACCATATGGCAGGAAGTGCTAATTATTCTCCAGCAGCAATTTACACCAGCTTATTTCGAAAACCCAACCTGCCGTGGGTAATTGGTCACGAAGGAACACATTTGCTTTTGAGCGGCCCCGTGGGAGCTAATTGGATGAGCCGTAAAAACGTCAAAAAGTTGGGTCAGCTAGCTGAGAAAAAAGGGGAATCCCTATATGAAATAGAAGAAAATACCTGCCACTTCCTTCAAGCTATGTTAGCCAAAGCTTGCGGTACAGAAGAAAAAACGTATAGTATTCATAATCCATACCCACAAGGCTTCAGAAGAGAAATGTTAGCAAAAATGGAGGAACAGTGGAGTGACTATTTAAAAAGTCAGGATAATATTATTGAATTCATGATACGTGTAGCAGAGCAGGTATTAAAACAAATGCCCGACAAAAGCAAATAAATCATAAACGTTCTTTATGTAGTCAAAGCTTAAACAGGTGCATCAAATTGCTGTAAAGACAAGGAACCACCAGTTTCAGCCTCTGCACCCTGTTCTCCGTGATCAAAATGTAAATGGTATTCCTGGCGTCAGTAGCCAGTGAAAACAACCGCCTATTGCGTAACCAATGGTTCGCTGTTTGGTTATGATTAATAACACCCAATATCGTAGTACGATTGCATTTTTTATAAATCAACTTAGGTACCACCAGTACATGCTTGTCAGGCTCTGCGCAGTAAGGAGCGGGCC
>DASTMJ010000086.1:0-14091 GCA_035714205.1 Flavisolibacter sp.
AGAGTCTTTTTTTGATTCTTTGTAATTTTATACGCAATAAAGCGGCCTCAAATTTGTTAAAGGGTATAAAATTTCCTCTTAAATGAGAAAAATCATCTTCTGTTTCGTACTCTTCTTATCTGGTTTTAGTTCTTTCAGTCAATTCAGGCTTGGAATTTTTGGCGGCATTTCAAATTACCAGGGCGATATGGTTGATAAACTGTATAAAAATTCAGGTCTGGCTCTTGGTCTCACCGGAACTTTTCCGGTTTCTCAACGGTTTAATCTCCGGGCAGGAATAACATTTGGTAAAATAGGTGGTGCCGATAGTTTAAGCGACCAGGCCGACTTGCTTGCCCGTAATTTAAGTTTTCAATCCAGGATCACAGAATTTAGTGTTTTGGGTGAATACAATATTTTTAACCTCGACCAGGTTCGCTGGACACCCTATTTATTTGGTGGACTTGCTGTTTTTCATTTTGATCCTTATACTTACGACCAGGCTGATGTTAAAACTTACCTGAGACCATTAACTACGGAAGGGCAGGGATTACCGGGTTATGCTTCAAAACCTTACAATCTCACCCAGGTTTCCATCCCTTTTGGCGGCGGTATTAAATATGCTATCAGCGAAAAAGTGCACCTGGGCCTGGAAGTGGGTCTGCGCAAAACGTTTACCGATTACCTGGATGATGTAAGCACAGGATATGCCGACCCCAATGATCTCTTAGCTGGTAACGGCCCCCGATCCGTTGAGCTTTCATACAGGGGAGATGAAGTGGGTAATCCAATTTACCCTGTTAAAGGATTCACAAGAGGTAATCCTGATTCAAAAGATTATTACTACTTCACAGGACTTCACCTGTCATTTGCCTTAGGTGGTGGCGGAGGAAGTGAAAAAGGATATGGTTGTCCGAAAGTATTTTAAACATTTTTATAAGTCGGCGGTTAATACATTTGTACACCAATGGCATATAAAAATCAACAACAATTTATAGACATATTAGAAAAAGCCGGGGAACTGGTTCGTATTCAGGAATATGTCGATCCCAAATTAGAGATAGCAGAGATAACAGACCGCATCAGCAAAACGGCAGGTGGCGGTAAGGCCTTACTTTTTGAAAATACTGGATACAAATTTCCGGTATTGATGAATGCATACGGCAGCGAAAAACGTATGTGCCTTGCCTTGAATGTTTCCCACCTTGATGATGTGGCAAAAGAAATTGAAGGACATTTTCATATGCTTGCTTCTCCAAAAGAAAGCATTGTTGACAAATTGAAATTACTTCCAAAACTTGGTCAGTTTGCCAGTTGGATGCCCAAAGTAAAAAGCGGCCGGGGAGAATGCCAGCAAGTGGTGTGGCAAGGCTCAGAAGCGGACATCACCAAACTTCCTGTAATTACTTGTTGGCCAAAAGATGGAGGTCCTTTTGTAACTCTTCCAATCATACATACCAAAGACCCTGGTACGTTATCAAGGAATGTTGGTATGTACCGTATGCAGGTTTTTGGTCCCCAGTTAACCGGTATGCACTGGCATAAACATAAAGTATCTGCAAAACATTTTAATGAATATAAAAAGCTCGGTAAAAAAATGCCTGTGGCCGTTGCATTAGGTGGCGATCCCGTATATGCCTATTCCGCAACAGCACCATTACCGGAAAATGTAGATGAGTACATGCTCGCTGGTTTTCTCCGGAAGAAAAAAGTTGAATTGGTAAAATGTATAACACAACCCGAGGTAGAAGTTCCTGCTGATGCTGACTTTGTTATTGAAGGATATGTTGACCCGGCAGATGAATTAATTTGGGAAGGACCTTTCGGAGATCATACAGGTTATTACTCTTTACCGGATTGGTATCCCCGTTTTCATATTACCTGCATTACGCATAAACAAAACGCTGTTTATCCTGCAACCATTGTTGGTATTCCACCACAGGAAGATGCCTGGCTTGGAAAAGCAACAGAACGCATATTTCTTGCACCCATGAAAATGACCATGGTACCGGAGATCATTGATATGGATATGCCGGTGGAAGGTGTATTTCATAACCTTGTTATTGCACGGATACAAAAAGAATATGCCGGACAGGGTCAAAAAGTGATGAATGCCATGTGGGGTGCCGGCCAAATGATGTTCAATAAAATATTGGTGATTGCTGACCAGGGTGTGCAGATACAGGACTACAAAAAACTAGCTCAATATACCTTCAAAAATCTGAACCCGGCTAACGATATTTATTTTACGCAGGGTCCGATGGATGTATTGGATCACAGCTGTAGTAAACTCGGCTTTGGGGGTAAAATGTGTATTGACGGCACAGCAAAGTTTGACGAAGAAATTGATGATAGTTTACAACTCACAGTGCAGGCTACAGGTACCGCCATCCAGGAGGAACTCCATCATTTCACTGATATCAGCGGTGTCAATACCTCGCTGCTTTCAATGGACATAGCAGCCATCATTATTTCAGTTAAAAAGAATCGAAAAGGCCATATAAGGGAGTTGCACCAACAGGTTTGTAAACTACAGGAAATGGAAGGCGTGAAAATGATATTGTACGTAGAGAATACCGTGGATGCCAATGACCTGGGGGTTGCGCTATGGCGTTTTTGTAATAATCTTGATCCAAAGAGAGACCAGATACTGGTACAAAGACCCTCAAATCTGGAACCAGGTAAAACTTTTGCCTGCATTGGCCTGGATGGAACCATAAAAACAAAAGAACACGATAACTTTCAAAGAGACTGGCCTAATATTATAGTTTCAGATGATGCGACAATTCGTTCGGTTGATGAAAAATGGAATAGGTTGGGATTGGGAGCATTCATTCCCTCTCCATCGTTAAAATTTAAAGACCAGGTGTATGGGGGAGAAGCGGTGGTTCAACATTAAACCTGCTTTGCCATTATTTAAAATTTTCTATAACTAATCATACTTCTAAATTATACCAGTGGTTGCCAAAGTTGTACAGGCAGCCACCTTGTAATGAGGGGAAATTGTAAATTGCCTTTATGAAAAAACTTTTTTGGTTTGGCCTGGTTAGTGTGTTTGGATTTGCTGCCTACAGCCAACCTTCTAAAAAAACACCTGCCGCTAATAATACTTTATTATGGAAGATCACAGGGAAAGATCTTACAAAGCCATCATATTTATTTGGCACTATGCATATGCTTTGCGCAGATGATATCCAGCTAAGCGATAGCCTGAATAAGGCCATTCAAAATGCAGACGATGTGTACCTGGAACTTGACATGGATAATTTATTCGAGATGATGGGGGCCATTACCAAAATGAAAATGAGAAACGATACTACCCTGGCCGACCTGTTGAGTACCGAGGAATATCAAAAAGTAAAACAATATTTCACAGAAAACAGCAAACTGATTCCTTTTAACATGCTGGAAACTTATAAACCTTTACTGGCGGCTTCCATGATCATGGAACAACAGGTTGGTGAATGCGATAATATGATTTCAATGGAACAACTTGTTATGAAAGAATCCAAAAAGAATGGTGTTGCTATAAAAGGAATGGAAAGCATGGAATACCAAATGGCAATTTTTGACAGTATTCCATACAGCTTCCAGGCAAAGCAATTGGTAAAAATGGTGGAAGAAGGTAATTCAGATGGCAGTGAAATGAAAAAAATAACAGAGGTCTATCGGAGTCAGCTTTTAGATCAAATGGAAGAACTGACCAAAAAAGAAGATATGGGTATCAGTAATTTTGCCGATCTTCTTCTTTACAACCGTAACCGGGATTGGGCAAAAAAAATGCAAAGCTTAATGTCGAAAGCTTCGTTAGTGGTTGCAGTAGGGGCTGGGCATCTTCCGGGAGAAAAAGGTGTGATCAACCTGTTGCGGAAGGCAGGTTATAAAGTAGAACCAGTTGTGAATAATATGATCAGGAAAAAGGTTAAAGAAATTTAAACTAGAAACGGGTTGAAGGTGATTCTTCAACCCGTTTTTAATTATACTAATATTGTTCAAGACCAGAGAAGAAAAAGCTTCCCTCGATTTTTGCGTTTTCATCGCTATCGCTGCCATGAACTGCATTCTCGCCAACAGAAGTAGCAAATAATTTACGGATAGTGCCTTCATCAGCCTTTGACGGATCCGTAGCACCAATCAGTGTTCTAAAATCGGCCACTGCATTGTCTTTTTCCAAAATGGCAGCAATGATGATCCCGCTGCTCATAAAATCTACCAACTCACCATAAAAAGGTCTCTCTTTATGCACTGCATAAAACTCACCAGCCTTTTCCTTGGTTAACCGTGTTTGCTTTAAAGCCACGATACGAAAACCGGCTTTGATGATCTTATCTAAAATAGCTCCGGCATGTCCATTTTTCATGGCATCGGGCTTAATCATGGTAAACGTTCTGTTGCTCATTCTTAATAATTTCAAATTTGGCCGCAAATATAAGTTGATTGCCAAATACTTTGATCCTTCTCAATTCGGGCCCTGTTAACGTAAACCGGCGTTAAACCAAACCTCAAAATCGTATTAATGGTTAATGCTTACCCCGGTCCACGATAAACAAAAGCTTAAACCTGCTTTATCTAAAGCTGAATGAGAGAACTTTGCCCTACTTTTGCCGCTCTTTATGCAGCCGATACAAGGAATTTACGATCAATTGACAGGTAAAAAGAAAATTGTGATCACTATGCACCAAAAGCCGGATGCTGATGCTATGGGGTCTGCTCTTGGCCTGTTTCATTTCCTGAAACAGTTTGATCACCAAATAACCGTTATTTCGCCAACCAACTGGGCTCGCTGGCTCAACTGGATGGACGGGGTAGATGAGGTACTGGACTATGAGTTGAATAAGTCAGCAGCTGATGCCATTTTAGATGAAGCTGATTGGTTGTTTTGTCTGGATCATAATCATTTTAACCGCACCAAAACCATGGCCCCTAAACTGGCTTCACTTGAGTGTGAAAAAATTTTGATTGACCATCACCAGGAGCCTGACACAGCTAATTTCCACTATGGAGTTTCTAATACCGGAAAAAGCTCTACCTGCGAGATGATCTATGATCTTATTGTCAATTCAGGACACAGGGATAAAATCACAAAAGTGATCTCTGAATGTTTGTATGCAGGCGTGGTAGCTGATACCGGTTCTTTCAGGTTTTCGTCTACCAGCGCCAATGTACATCACATGGTAGCTGCTCTGAAAGAACATGGACTGCAACACACTTTGGTTCACGAAGCTTTGTATGATAATTTCCTGGAGAACAGGTTACGCTTCCTGGGTCATGTATTATCTAATAAAATGGAAATTTATTACGAACTGAATACCGCCCTGATTTATATTTCGAAATTAGAATTATTGAAATATGAAATTAAAACAGGTGATACGGAAGGGTTGGTTAACTACCCGCTTTCTATTCAAGGTATAAAACTGGTTGGCTGTGTAATTGACAGGGACGAAGAGAGAAAATGGTCATTTAGAAGCAAGGGTCATTTTGATTGCAACAGTTTTGCCCGCAAATATTTTAATGGCGGCGGACATTTTAACGCTTCCGGTGGCAACGATTCAGCGTCGCTGCAGGAAACGGTTCAGAAATTTAAAAAAGCTATCAGGGAAAATAGCTCTCTATTACAATAAATAAAAATTCAAATGCAAGTTTCAAAAATCATTTTTGGTCTATTCTCTGCAGCGCTGGTTTTATCGGCCTGCAATAATGTTGATTTCAAAAAAACTAAAGCCGGCGTGCCTTTTAAAATATATGGTGAAAATAAAGGCGACTCTATCAAGCTCAATTACATTGTAAAATTTGATGTAATTCAAAAAACAAAAGACACTGTACTTTTCAGTTCTTACCAACAGGGAATGCCGCAATACATGCAGGTACAACAAGTGCCCCCAACTTTTAGTTATAATGATGTAGGTGCAAACCTTATGGAGATCTTTTTACACGCTAAAAAAGGCGATAGTATTTACATCACACAAGCTACAGATTCTCTTCTGAAGCAAAATCCCGATATGTCAAAATCAAACATTAAGAAGGGCGATCAAATGATCACCACTCTTAAAATTGTTGAAGTTTATAAATCACCGGAAGAAGCACAGGCTGCTGTCAACAAAGATCGTTTTGCCAACTATGATAAAAATGAAGCGACAAATTTAGAACGCTTTAAAGCAGATACTGCAGCCCAGGCACAAATTGTAAAAGACAATAAATTAATTGAAGATCATCTTGCAGCTAATAATATTCAGACTCAAAAAACAACATGGGGTGTTTACATCCAGGTGTTAAATCCCGGCCAGGGTCCTAAACCAAAACCCGGACAATATGTTACTGTAAAATACAAGGGCACCAATTTTAAAGGTGAAGAATTTGATTCAGGGGTATATCCAATGCAGGTTGGAACCGGCGGCTCCATCAAAGGTTTTGAGGAAGGAGTGATGCAATTGTCAAAAGGTGGTAAAGCAAAAGTATTTGTTCCTTCCACACTCGCTTACGGAGCTCGTGGGAGTGCTCCAAAGATTCAACCAAATGAAAACTTAATATTTGAATTGGAGTTGACTGAGATCAGTGATAACAGGCCTGCGCAGGATCAACATTCTCCTGATGATGGACATGGTCATTAATTGTATTAAATAATTTCCGAACTTTGTAGCCCACCGCCAGGTGGGCTTTTTTCTTACTTGTCGAAGAATTGAGTATGTCCCGTTTTTAGTCCAAATTTCCTTTGATCTGTACCTGTCGAAACTTTTACAACCGTACTTTACTCCTAAACCATAGCTGCCGTCCAAATATCCTGGAAGAATTCATCACCATTTCTGTACAATAAATTGTTATGTATCTGAGTGGATTGGAAAGAGCAGTTTTAAAACTGCTCTTCGTATTTTAAATATTCGTTCACCAACCTGATGGCTTCGCAGGCCTCTTTTACATCATGTACCCGTAATATACTGGCACCATTCAGCAGAGCTATAGTGTGCAATACAGTTGTACCATTTAATGCTTCCTCCGGTGTAACCTGTAACGTCTTATATACGGTCGATTTTCTGGAAACGCCAACCAATAAAGGCGCCTCCATTTCCTTAAAAAAAGAAAGGCCTTTCAGCAATTGAAAATTATGTTGTATGGTTTTGCCAAACCCAAAACCGGGATCTATAATAATGTCATTAATGCCGGACTGTTTCAATTCCTGTTTTTTTATATTCAATGCATCAAATACTTCAGTTACCACATTATCATATACGGGATTCATTTGCATTGTTTGGGGATGTCCCTTCATATGCATTAATACATAAGGAACTTTTAAACTGGCAACCATTGGCAACAGTTCATCATCAATTGACCCCGCACTCACGTCATTGGCAATATTAGCACCAGCTTCTACAGCAGCTTTCAAAACAGAAGCATAAAATGTATCAACAGAAATTAGAGCCTTGGGAAAGTTTTTTGTTATGGCTTCAATAGCAGGTATCACTCTTTTTAATTCTTCTTCCGCACCAACCTGTTCGCTTCCCGGCCTTGTGCTTTGACCGCCAACATCCAAAATAACAGCACCGTCATTTAACATGTTTTCGGCCTTGTATAAAATATCATCCGTATGCTGTATCCGGCTACCCGGGTAAAAAGAATCGGGTGTGGCATTAATAATACCCATCACAATTGGCTTATCTATCACTAAAAGCTTACCGTTGCAATTAAGCGTAAACATTAACTGGTTGTTATTACTTTTGGAGCTAATGTAGAATATTTAATTCATGCCTGATACAAACCACCAATACGACAGTATTATTGAAAAATGCCGTACCATCTTTATTCACAAAACGCAGGACTATGGAACTGCCTGGCGGGTATTGCGAACCATCTCGATTGTTGACCAGATATACATAAAAGCACAACGTATAAGAACCATCCAGGAAAAAGGAGAACAAAAAGTTGGTCATCTCGGCGATGACATTGCATCAGAGTTCATCGGAATTATAAACTACTCCATTATTGGATTGATACAAATGGAATTGACAGATGATGATCCCGAAGAACTGGATGTCGCCACCGTGGAAGCTCTTTACAATAAATATTTTTGGTCTGCGAAAACGTTGATGCAAAGTAAAAATCATGATTATGGTGAGGCCTGGCGCAACATGTCGCAGGAAAGTTTTGACGACCTGATTTTAATGAAGCTCCAACGCATGAAACAGATCCTGGCCAATAAAGGAAAAACGCTGATCAGCGAAGGACTTGACGCCAACTATTACGATATGATAAACTATGCTGTTTTTGCATTAATATTAATGGAAGAATCAAATTCATAGCAATGCGCATAGCCGTCCGCATCTTTCAAATTATTGTTGCAGCATTATTTATTCTTTCGGGACTGGTGAAAGCCAACGATCCGATGGGATTGAGTTATAAAATGCAGGAATTTTTTGAATTATGGAATGGTGAATTGGCCAACAGTACTTTCTTTTTGAAAAATACTTTGATCGGTTTATTTACATTCCTGCACCAGCAATCACTTGGCTTATCCATATTTATGATAACGCTGGAAATAGTGGCCGGGGTTGCACTATTGCTTGGATGGATGAAGAATTTTGTTTTGTGGCTTTTACTGTTGCTTATTGTGTTCTTCACATTCCTTACCGGGTATGCTTATCTGTCTGGCAAATTCACTAATTGCGGGTGTTTTGGTGATTGCATTCCCATTACACCTTTGACATCATTTATGAAAGACCTGGTGTTGCTGGCCATGATATTGTTTTTGTTGGCAGGTAAAAGGTACTTGAGTCCTTTATTTCAAAAACGAACAAACCTGGTACTGGTAACTGCATCCTTGTTGCTTTCTCTTTTCCTGCAATGGTATGTCTTAAATTATTTGCCCATTGCTGATTGTCTTCCCTTTAAAAAAGGGAACAATATTGCAGAACAAATCAAACCGCCTCCGGGATCTATTACAGATAGTTTTGCCATTCGTTTTATTTATGAAAAAGGAGGGAAGCAATTTGAGTTTGCGCCGGAAAATCTTCCCGCTGATTTTAACACGTACAAATTTATCGACAGGAAGGATAAGCTGGTACGCAAAGGCAATGCCGAACCCGCCATAAAAGGATTTTCATTGAACGGAAGCAGTGGTGAAGATTCATCGAAAATTGTATTGGAGCAACCGGTCTCTATTCTTGTTTACGGGCTAAAATTCAATTCACTGAATGTGATTCAGCAACTCAACGAGATCATTGGAAAAGCAAGGGAAAAAAATATTCCGGTGTACATTGCTTCCCCTTCAAGAGAAGAAACAATTGGCTATTTTTTAAAACCGGGTTTACCGGATGCTCAATTTTTTAATACAGATTTTACAGTAGTTCGTACCGCCGCCCGGACAGAACCAACCGTTTTCCTGTTAAAAAAAGGTGTGATACATGATAAGTATAGTCCAAAAACATTTAATCACCTGGAAAAAGATCTTGCCTCAATACGTTTATAAAATTTATTAAAGCCTGTGCTGAAATTTATTCTCCGGAAAATATTCTATGGTGTGTTGGTATTGATTGGAGTGGTGGTCCTGGTATTTGTATTGTTCCAGGGTTTTGGTGATCCGGCCAGGCTTGTAATGGGACAAACCGGTGATGCCGCTACACAAGCTAATATCCGTAAGGAATTATACCTGGACCAACCAAAATGGAAACAATTCATTTACTACCTGAATGATGTATCTCCAATAAGTATTCACAGTGAAAAGGACATTCAAAAAAAAGAACTTAAAGGAATTTTTATTGGCGGAGAGAAAAAGCTTGCTTTAAAATTCCCTTATCTCCGTAGGTCGTATCAGACAAAAAAAGCAGTAAGCGATGTACTGCTGGAAGCTTTACCAGGCACCTTACTTTTAGCCATTGCTGCTATGATCATTGCCGTGATGGTTGGAATTCCGTTGGGGGTGGCTGCTGCCGTTAAACAAAATACATGGATGGATACGACCGCAGTATTTTCAAGCATAGTTGGTATTTCGGCCCCCTCCTTTTTTATGGGGATCATCATTGCTTACATTTTTGGTTTTGTCTTGAGTGATTATACCGGTTTGCACATTACCGGAAGCTGGTTTGATATTGATGAGAATGGACAAGAAAGATTAAGCCTCCAAAATTTAATTCTTCCTGCCATAACCCTTGGCATACGACCCCTTGCCATAATCACCCAATTAACCCGTAGTGCCATGCTTGATGTACTTGACCAGGATTACATACGCACAGCTTATGCAAAGGGGTTAAAGAAAACCAGTGTCATCTGGAAACATGCTTTGCGAAATGCCTTAAACCCGGTGATTACAGCAATAACAGGCTGGTTTGCCGAATTGTTAGCCGGCGCTTTTTTTATTGAATACATTTTTGGCTGGAAGGGCATTGGAAAAGTTACTGTGGATGCATTGGAAAAACTGGACTTTCCTGTTGTAATGGGTTCTGTTCTGATTACTGCCACTTTTTTCATACTCATCAATATCCTTGCAGATGTTTTATATGGGATTGTAGATCCCAGGGTTCGGGTAAACTGAGAAAAATCATAAAAAAATAATGCCCCGGATTGAATTATTACTCGGTTGAAAATTCTAACTTTAATAAGAGCCGCCCATAAATCACCTCCAAACATTTACTAACCTCAAAATGCTTTATCTATGGAAAAAGTTGCTGATGTATTGGGCCGTAAATACCCGCAGTTTAATAACATTCCACCAGATTGTTTTGTAAGTGATGCCTTATACCAGATGTTATGTGAAAATGTTGATCACCTGATTGTGCTGGACAATGACAAATTCATGGGCATTATAACCGACCACGACATAGCTACAAAGGTTTTGTTTGATGAAAGACCTTTGAAGAATATTCAGGTTAGGGAATTTATGAACAGAACCTTGCCCGTGGCCACATCAGATGATTCATTGGAGCATTGTATGCAACTGATGGAACGTTACAATGCAAAACACCTCGCCGTTTTTGACAGTTTTATATTCAGGGGAGTTGTTTCGGCCCAGGATCTTATGCAACAGGCACTTTCAAAGCGACAGGCAACTTTCGAGGAAGATAAGACATCCCGTTTGGGTTATCCATGGAATTATTGAATAACGATATCTTCTATAACTTTTTCTCCCAACGCTTCGTTCAATCGAAGCTTTATTTTGTCCTTTTGATAGACTAATTCCTGTTTCAGCGGAGCTACATTGGTAGTAATAAATAAAGTTTTATTGATCACTTTCAATCCCGAAGTATAACGTGCTATGGTCTTACCCATAACATTTTCCCATACCTGTTCAATTTGCAAAGCCTGTATATCGCCTTTTAGCCGGCTTTGTGCCAGAAATTGTTTGATAGCATCTCCAATCCGGTATTGACCCATAAAAGTAAAAGTAGGAATTATCTTTTTTACGCAATCGCATCAGAAGCATATCAGTAAAATTTTCTGAACGCTGTCGATAGGCCGTTTATTAGATCCGTGGCTGTCAGGCTTTCCAGTGCATGATCTTTGGCTGCAATATCACCAGCTAAACCATGCAGGTAAACGCCTAAGATGGCAGCCTGGGCCGCAGTATAACCCTGTGCCAGTAGTGCCGTAATAATACCTGTTAATATATCGCCACTGCCGCCTTTTGCCATTCCCGCATTTCCGGTTGAATTAAAATAAACCTGTCCACCCGGTGTAGCAATTACAGAATGATGACCTTTCACTACAAGGATGATGTTTAATTCTTTTGCTTTTTGTCTTGCAGTTTGTATCCGTATAAAATCATCTGCATGTTCACCAAACATGCGGTCAAATTCTTTCGGGTGAGGAGTTAAGATAGAGTCAGGAGGCAGTTGTTTAAATAAATCTGTTTGCACTGCCAGGCAATTCAATGCATCGGCATCCAATACAATTGGCTTTTTATAACGGCGTACAATAAACGAAAGTAAATTTTGCGTTGGTTCCTGTGTGCCAATACCCGGACCTATTCCTATAGATTCATATTTTTCAATCTCCATGGGAAGGGTAGAAACGAAATTTTCGTTTTCATCTGTAAATACCATCGCCTCAGGAATAGCTACCTGCAATATATTGTAACCGCATTTGGGAGCATATACAGTTGTTAAACCGGCTCCGCTGCACAGGCAGGCTTTTGCCGCTAAAACCGCTGCACCCATTTTTCCATAACTCCCTGCAATAATTAAAGCATGCCCAAAATTTCCTTTATGTGCAAATGCATTTCGGGGTTTATAAATGGCCTGCACTAACGATGGCTCAATAAATTCCTGGTGAATGATTTTACCCTCTAAAAATTGTAAATCCAAACCAATATCCAAAACATGAACTTCTCCGATGTAAATTGCATTTTCCTGTACCAGCAACCCTGTTTTAAGACATTGAAAAGTTAAGGTGTACGTTGCCCTGATGATGGAATTTCCTTTAGAGGATTGATCAATAAACAAACCACTGGGCAGGTCAATAGATATTACAAATGCAATGGATGAATTTATATATTCCACCAATTGCGCCGCGGCTCCTTCCAGGGGTTTGTTTAAACCTGTTCCAAACAATGCATCAACGACCACCGTACCTGTTTCAATAACCGGAAAATCATCTTGATCATCAATGTGAGAAACAATAATAGGGGAGGATAAAAGTTTTTGAAGGTTCGTATCAAAATCTGCGGAGCCTTCTTTCCCGGAAGCAAGAACATATACACTAACAGGGTAACCTTTTTCATACAGCAGACGTGCTATGGCAAGACCATCGCCGCCGTTGTTTCCTTTGCCACAAAAGATTATAAATTTTTGCAGGGGACCAATTCGCTGTGCTATCCATTCTGCACATTGAATAGCAGCACGTTCCATGAGATCTACTGAAGTTACAGGTTCGTGCAAAATAGTGTAAGCGTCCCACTCCCTGATTTCATCTCTGTTTAGTATATACACCTTAGTAATGTTTGGATCGTCTATTCTCCATCATCATCATCCTGCTTGCCATCATAATTTCCAAACAAGTTATATAATTTTTTTGCAGTAGTATATACGTTGGTATTGTACTTATTCGATAAAATAATGATCGTTGCATTTTCATCGGTTAACCTTGCAAACGCAGAATTAAAGCCATGCCAATGACCGTTATGATAGATCACCTTTTTACCATTGGGATAAAGCAACATACGCCAGCCAAGACCATAGTTATGAACCCCGGGTCTTTCATGACTATAGGGAGTAAAGGCTGAATCCATAAGATCTTTGTTAAGAATCTTGCCTTCATATAAAGCCTGGTCCCATTTCAAGAGGTCGCGGGCAGTGGAATAAATATTTTTATCCCCAACGGGGCCGTCTGAAAAATCCAATGTCCACAAAGCTCCGTTACGCTGGTACGATTGTGTGATCATTGAATCATTCATGGTATGCACAAAGGTGTTGGTGAGCCCTAAAGGAATAAAGAAGTTTTGTTTCATATATTCCTGGAAGGTTTGTCCGGTCACCTTTTCAATGATAGAAGCCAATACCACGTAATTGGTGTTACAGTAATTAAAATGCCTGTCTGGCTGGTAAGCCTGTGTAGGTTTCCAGGTAAGCAAAGTATTTACCACATCGTTATTGCTGGCAAGTTGTGTTCTGGGCCATTTACCATTTTCCATGTAATAGAGATAGTTGGGCAAGCCGCTCCTGTGATTCAGCAATAACTTAACCGTTACCCTGTATGGGAAACCGGGAAAAAATTTTGAAACAGAATCGTTAAGGCTGAGCTTCCCCTCCTGTACAAGCTTAAGAATAGCCGATGCCGTAAACGGTTTGCTTGTAGAGGCTATCTGGAATGGTACATCAGCATGTAAAGAATCTTTCTGCCTCAGGTCGTGGAAACCTGTATATTTTTCATAAACAATTGTTCCGTTTTTAGCCACCAATACACTACCGTTGAAAGAACTGCGGTACAAGGTGCGGTTCAGCATGTCCTCAACAGCATCATGATATTTTTGTTTTTCAGCTTCTGACAGAGGCGGGAATAAAGGAGCTTTAGGAACTACAGCCTTGATTTCAGAATTGTTCTTTCCCTGTGATGAAGACTGGCAGCCCCACCAAATGATTGAAATCAAACCGGCAAAAAAAATGTTTTTCAAAAGATAAATAGTTTTTCGGG
>DASTMJ010000087.1:0-2209 GCA_035714205.1 Flavisolibacter sp.
CAAACATGAGGGTGAGAGGCAGAAACTTTAAACCAAAACATGTCCTCATATGTTTATACAACTCCAACACAAATCTCTTGATGTGTATGAAGTGGTCAGACTTTTAATTACAGAGGTTTATAAAATTTCACTATCTCTGCCTGCCGAAGAGAAATTCAATATGGTACATCAAATGCGACGAGCTGCATTATCGGTAAAATTGAATCTTGCAGAGGGTTCCAGCAGAAGATCAAACCTTGAAAGAAAAAGGTTTTTTGAAATTTCAAGAGGCTCTGTAGTTGAAATCGATGCTACACTTGAAACAGCAGCTGATCTGAATTATGTTAGGATCGAAGATTTAGCAAAACTTGGTGAGCTGTTGAATAAATGCTTCGCAATGCTATCCAAAATGATCAGTAGCTCTAGCGCCTGACTTCTCACGTTTGACTTTTCACGTTTGACTTCTCCCGTTTGACGTCTGACGTTTGACCTCTCACGTTTCACCGGTCTCTCTATCCTTTCCCCTTTTTTTCCTTTGTTTTGTTCTTGTCGGTTCTTTCCTGCAATTTCTTTTCATCATTGTTGCCGCTGGCATCACGCAACGGGTCAGGCATCGGGAATTCTCCATCCTTCAATTTCTGGTCAAACACTTTGTCTATATGCACCCATTTGCCGTTTTGCCATTTGAACCCTTCGTAATCACCATCGGGAATCAAGGTCCATGGATTATCAGGTTCATCAGACTCCGAAACCAAATGGTCAACAAGGATCAGTTCGAGATCCGGATCATAATTTAATGTAGTGGAAGCATCTTTTTTATATTCAATGCTGTAGCGGTATTGAGAAGCCCGTTGCAATGTATCATTCTGAAAACTAAAAACAGGTCCTCCGAAAACAGGAAGATTCCGGTTGTCGAAGGTTAACACCTCAATCCATTTTTTATTGCTGCGGATGGTGTTTTCATCAAACCCAAAAAGCGTATAATAATTTTTGCCGTTGTAGGTAGTCTTAACCATGTTGTAATACACCGCACCTATCCAGGTGTCTTTGTTACGTACGGAATCCATGGTGTTCTCGGCAAATTCGGAATAATCGCGTAGGGGCACAAGTTTCAGGGAGCCATCAGGGGTGTTGTATTGAATGGCACCTCTTTGACGAACATACATTCCATCAAAATCAAGATGCCAGGTAAATATGCGGAAGGTGCTGTCAGGTGCATACAGTTTTGAAATGCCCTGTATGGAATCGAATGGATAATAAAACGAATTTTTTACCTGCAGGCTTCTTACCAGCGTACGGATGAATGTACTGTCGCTGCGCATCCTGCCTGCTGTAAGGCTGTCGAGGAAAGAATTCTTTATAAGAACTTTTAAAGTATCTTCTTTTTTGCGAAGTGCATTCAGATCGGCCGGTGCAATTTTTTGCGCCTGCAAACCAGAAGTCAACACAATTAAAAAGGCAAGAAAGGTAAAAGGTTTTTTCACTATGGATCTTAGTGTTAGTTCCTTGCAAGAACGACAAAAAAAATCAAAAATTATCCTAAGATTACAGAACATCGGCAAAAGCGGAGAGGGAAGGGTAGATGAGGTCAATATCGGGGTGCGGAAATGGCTGATCAGGGTTGGTTGTTGTTACAAAAACCGTAAATATGCCAGCTGAGCGGCCAAAACGCATATCACTGGGTTTATTTCCCACCATAATTGTTTTGTTCAGGTCAATACCGGGGAAGTCGTGCAAAGCCTGTAAGGCCATGCCGGGGTTGGGTTTGCGGTTAAAGCTTTTGTCGTCTTTATCAATACAATAATAAATGCGATCGATCTTTCCACCCACAATTTCTACTTCACGCTGCATTTCCAGGTGAATGCTTTGCAGGTCGGCTTCAGTCATCAATCCTTTTCCAATTCCCCGCTGGTTACTGATGATGATGATCTTCCCGAATTTGTCTCCCAGTTTTTTAAAAGTATCTAAAACCCCTTTGCTGAATATGAATTCACCCCAATGTTTTACGTATTCGCCTAGTTTTTCTTCATTGATCACCCCATCACGGTCAAGGAAGAGTGTCCAGCTTTTATCAATCTTGTCCAGTTGCAACAGTGGTTTTTTAAGATCCTGTTGTGCCTGTTCATAATCCTGGGGTATGCCAATGTCAATAAAATAATGTTCCTGTACATGGCCATAAAAAGCTTCGGTGCTATAATACTTTTCCAGGTAATCTTTTTCAAATGAAAAT
>DASTMJ010000088.1:0-3293 GCA_035714205.1 Flavisolibacter sp.
GGATGATAATGCTGCGGCGGTTCTTTTGATATTGAATAATAGGTTGATTGCATCTCCAGCAATGTTCCGCCTGTATCTTTTGCGGTTTGCAGGAATAGTATTTCCTGGCCAATTTTGGAGTTGAATATGATCTTGTTCTTATACGCCATCACCTGGAATTATCAAATAAAATTCAGGTAAACAACTTCAGGCTGTTTTCCAAAATGCATGGACCGCGAAAATTGATGAATGAAATGAAGGGAGTGTTTGTTTGGTTAGGAATTCGTTGTTGAAGATTATTGACAAAAAAAATGGATATAAAAAAACTAATGTGTATCCTTCCATTAAATGTTCATTTCATTGTAGAGCAGCTTACACTTATTGACAGTTTCGAACAATATTTTAGCCCTATATAATGATGAACAGGTTTTAAAAAGTCAGGCATAGTTTTTTACAGAGTTAGTGTATCTGCGCTATCCTGCACCCGGTGAATTTTCTCTCAGTATTCTTAACTACAAAAACGTTTGATTATGTCAGAAAACAGAAACCCGGAAGAACAAAGGGAAATGAACCAGAAAAGCCGCAGAGGATTTGCAGCTATGGATCCCGAAAGACAAAGACAAATTGCAAGCGAAGGCGGACGTGCAGCCCACAGGCAGGGTGTTGCACATGAATGGAGCACCGAAGAAGCCAGGCAGGCCGGTAAAAAGGGTGGCCAAAATTCTAAAGGCAGCAGAGGCAGAAACCAGGAAGGTATTATTTAGCTCCTCCAGGGTTAAAACATTTTAACCTATACAAGCCCGTTATAAGCTTTTTTTTCGGGAATAAATAAGCAGTTCATCACGGCTGCTTATTTATTTACTGCAAGGATATCCTTTAATTTATTTTAACCTCCGGTCGTTTGACCTTCCCGGGAAAAATCATCACACAAAGATTAATACCGGGGTTAATCCGGTATAAAAATGGAATCTAAAATATCCCCCGGGTTTACGCTGGTTCAGATATGTAATCCAAAATAAAAGCCTCATTGTAAAATGAGGCTTATTACATTATCGGCTGTTTTTCCTTCCTTTCAAATGTTCTTCAATTTTATCCCTGCTATTGCCTACCTGCTCAATTGCCTTACGCACCTCATCTGCCGAAACACCAAGCTTTTCTGCCATGTATTGTACTTCATACTCTTCGCTGCCGCTGACTCTTGAACGATCGCGGCCATCTCTTAATTTTTTATCGTCTGCCATAAGAAATGTTTAGATAAATAGCATAAATATTATGCCATAGCTGAACAATATCCCGGATGCCCCCAGGTGAACTGAATTCAAAAGCAAACGTGTTCATATATCCCCAATAAAAAAGGGTTATTGTGATAACCCTTAAAATACTATTGCATAATCTTATTTAAACAGCCACAGTTTCGCCTTTCTCAGCTGAGATCATCTCCACATCAGGAATAGACACATCAACCAGCGGAACTTTGCCACGGTTTTTTCTTACTACCCTTGACCATAAGGATATCTCCCTGTCAAACAGGAATCGTAACCACAATTTGGTCCACGATTTATGAGAAACCAATGAATCATAAAAAACAGGTGCGGTGCTTTTGATCTCCGGTAATTTGTTCCAGGGTACAGATGGAAAATCATGATGTTCATTATGATACCCTACGTTAAACGCAACGGTATTCAACGGTCCGTAATAACTGTAGGTTTCCTGTTCTCCATGTGTCAGGTAATGTTCCTGTATCCACCGGCCACCCAAAGGATGCAGGCCTACAGAGAAAAAGAAAGATGCCGTCAAAAACACCACAGCTTTAACCCCAAGAAAATACCAAACAGCCGCAACAAATGCTATTTGAACACCCCAGTTCAAAGCAATCCATCCGTCAAATGGTTTGATCTCTTTTAAACGGGCTACCCGAAACGCCTGGAAGAAGGGATAGAACAAAAACCATATGGCTTTACCAACAAAATAATTATTGATAAGACGGGCTTCCCAACGGTTAGGAAGGTCCGCATCAAGCTCATGTATTCCCTGGAAAGAATGGTGTTTAATATGATACCGTTCAAATGAAACTGAGCTGGGAAACACCTGCGGCATATTAGCAAAAATGCCTGCAAGCCTGTTGGCAGCCTGGTTCTTAAATATCAGCCTGTGGGCACACTCATGTATCATAACAAAAAGTGCATGATCGGCAAAGGCGCCTGCAAAATAGGCAGCTACAAAAATGGCCCACCAGGGCTTATCCGCTAAAAACCATGCTCCGGCTATTTGAAAACCTACCAGGAACAGGATAAACAAAAACGTTTTTGGATTTTTTCCGATCAGCTTTCGTACATCAGGATGTTGCTTTAAAATTTGTTTCGTACGAATCCGGTGAGGTTCAGAACTGTCAGAATAAACAAAATCTTTTCTTGCCATGGATATAAATATAAGAAGGGCTAAATATAAGAAGGGTCGCTCTAAAATCTGAAAATACTCGTTCTATATATTATAAGAGCCGTTGAAAAAAGATTTTTGGAAAAATTGAATGGCTTTAAACCAGTCTCATCAGCAGGTTAACGAGGTGATGTCGATTTCTTCCAGGTAAGGCTCCAATGCGCTGGTACTTTCAAATGCCCTGAAACCCTGGATCATGCTGAAATTATTATTGAAATATACTTCCACGTAAAACTGGTTCACCTGGTATAAAAAGATGGTAAAACTTTTATAGATCCTTTCAGCTACTAAAACACCATAATTTAAAAGTGCTTCAGCCTGCCCAATTTCGTCCATTAAATTAAATTCCGTAAGCTTCATCGGGTAGCAAGATAAAAAACACAAGATTAGAAAACAATTAGAATTCATTTAACGGCACAGATATTTTTTTTTGGAATAAGTCCAAAGCTATATCCGTGTCATTAACTTACAATGGCATACTAATTATGCGGAATACTGCGGATCAAATTAAAGAGCGGATTATGACCCCAACAACAATAAACTTAGATAATAAATTACACTGGTATAAAGATGCGATCATTTACGAACTCCATATTAAAGCTTTTTGCGACAGTAATGGCGATGGCATAGGCGATTTTGGCGGCCTGCTTCAAAAACTGGATTACCTGCAGGAACTGGGTGTAACAGCCATCTGGCTTCTCCCGTTCTATCCTTCGCCATTAAAAGATGACGGGTATGATATTGCCGATTATTATTCTATAAACAGCACCTATGGAACGATTGATCAATTTAAAATCTTATTGGAAGAAGCTCACAAACGAAACCTGAAAGTGATCACCGAACTTGTGATCAACCATACATCCGATCAGCACCCCTGG
>DASTMJ010000089.1:0-1713 GCA_035714205.1 Flavisolibacter sp.
ACTCCGCAATATTTCCCCTGCGACTCATTTATCCGCGTCTTTTGTTAAACAGAAACCAACTAGGAATTAACGAGTTAACCTGATTTTCGTCATATTGAATAGGACATGGCCATGATTTTGCTCAGGTAAGGCAAAATATCAAATAATAAAAGCATTTACATACTTTTATTATTTATCTTTGTTCCATCAAACAATTTTAAATTATATATTATGCAAGCAGTCGCGGAAAATATCCTCAATGTAACCCTCCTGGAACCAAGGCAAAAACATCCCACTATTTTTGTTCGGTTTGATGAACTAAATGAAGGGGAAAGTTTGACAATACACAATGACCACGATCCCAAACCCCTTTACTACCAGCTATTGGGTGAAAGAGGAAATATCTTTACATGGGAATACCTGGAACAGGGGCCTGAGTGGTGGAAGGTTAAAATAAGTAAACGTATTACAGGTGAGAATGATGAAACGCTTGGACAGATTGCAGCGAAAGATTTGCGCAAAGCGCAGGTGTTCAAAAAGTATGGACTGGATTTTTGCTGCGGTGGAAAGAAAACGGTAAAGCAAGCCTGTGCGGAAAAGGGCTTAGATGTAACTAAAGTGGAACAGGAACTTCAGCAAGCTGATCAGTTGCCCTCGACCCGCCCACTGCCTTACGGAGACTGGAGCCTGGATTTCCTGGCTGATTATATCGTCAACACACACCATCTTTACGTAAAGAAAAACTTACCCGATATAAAGGCTTATGCAGAAAAGGTGACGAAGGTCCATGGCAATCATCATACTGAATTGGTGCGTATCCGTCAATTAGTGGAAGATATAAATACAGAATTACTGGCTCACATGGTAAAGGAAGAAAGAATATTATTCCCATATATTAAAGAATTGGAATTAGCCAAAAATGATAGGAAGTCATTGAATGCAGCACATTTCGGAACAGTACAAAATCCTATTAGCATGATGGAGATGGAACACGAAAACGTTGGACAAAATCTTGAAACAATCCGGGAATTATCAAATAATTATTCCTTGCCTGAAGATGCCTGCGCCAGCTACAGCATGCTGTACAGGATGCTGGACGAATTCGAAGAGGATCTGCATTTACATATTCACCTGGAAAATAATATCCTGTTTCCCAAAGCGCTGGAAATAGAAAAACAATTAATTCCATGAAAGACCATATCCCTATAAAACGGCACCAGGCTATTGTCACATTTTCCAGGGACCACCATTTTGGGTTATTATTGGTTTGGAAAATAAGGCAAGGACTTAAAAGGGCCGTAAATGCCGAACGGATAAGCAACTATGTATTATATTATTTTCAGGAAGACATTGAAAAACATTTTAAGGAAGAAGAAGCGTTTCTATTTTCAAAACTGGCTGTTGATGATGATTTAAGACTGCAGGCCGAGCAGGATCATCTGGCAATTTATAACCAGGTAGCTGCTATCCGGGAAAATAAAAGTAACACAGTCCTGCTGAATCAATTTGCCGATGAACTGGAAAACCATATTCGCTTTGAGGAACGCAAATTATTCAATCATTTGCAATCTCAAATTGCACTAAGTGAGTTGGAGAAGATAGCAAAACGATTTTCAAACAACGGTGAATTAATCAATGAAAAATGGGAAGACGTTTTTTGGTTAGCTAGTAAGCCGGATGCCCATTTATAGACGTTTTATACCCTAATCCTGAAAAAAATGATTATCAACCTCA
>DASTMJ010000090.1:0-52053 GCA_035714205.1 Flavisolibacter sp.
CTTTTTAAGCCTGTACGGCTATCTTTGCCTCAATGAACCAGTTCGATAAAATTTGTGAGGCTGCCGCTTATCTCCAACCCTATGTATTGCCGGGAACAAAAGCTGGCGTTGTTTTAGGCAGTGGTTTAGGAAATTTTGTGCAGGAAATACAAATGCATAAAGAAATTGAGTACGAGACCATACCACATTTCCCGGTGTCAACGGTAGAAGGTCATCATGGAAAACTTATTATTGGAGAACTGGCTGGTAAACCAATATTGGCAATGGCCGGTCGTTTTCATTCGTATGAAGGATACAAGCCCGAAGATGTTGTTTTTCCCATTCGGGTTATGAAACAACTAGGTATTCAAACCCTTTTCATTTCAAATGCAGCAGGTGGAGTTAATCCTTCTTTTAAAGTAGGTGATCTTATGATCATAACAGACCACATTAGTTTTGCAACAATAAATCCTCTTATAGGTGCAAATGATGACCGTTTTGGTCCCCGTTTTCCCGATATGAGTGAACCCTATAAAAAGGTTTTGGTGAACAAGGCCAAATCTGCAGCCGTTAAATTAGGAATAGACGTAAAAGAGGGTATTTATTTTGGCGTTACCGGTCCAACATTTGAAACCCGTGCAGAATATAAAATGATACATAAATTGGGTGGAGATGCAGTTGGAATGAGTACCGTACAGGAAGTAATTGCGGCTGTTCATGCAGGACTGGATGTTTTTGCTATGAGTGTAATAACGGATATAGGCATACGTGAAGAAGATAATGTGATCACTCATGATGAAGTACTACAGGCCGCTCATGCCGCTGAACCAAAATTCACTGCTATTTTCCGTGAATTAATTGTGTCTTAAGATTCAAATAAATTGAGCTTATCATTTTCATATAAATTCAGTTGCCTGGCACTATTTCTTGTTCTTGCATATACGGCAACTGCTCAGGCACCTGAACGTTTGCGTGGACTTGCCGACAGGCTTGGATCAATGGGCCGATCGGGTGGCGGTGGTACCGGAGACAGCCTTCAAAGCAGGGCTAAGGCCGAAGATACTATCAACATCAAATTTTATTACCGCGATTCCATACGGGCCTATTCACTCGATTCTTCCATTGCCGACTATACAACCCGTTTTCCAATTCCGGCAACACATATTTATTTGGGAAATACAGGCTCGCCAACGAGGTCTATTTTATTTACTCCGCGGATGAGGGCAGGCTTCGATCCGGGTTTTCATGCTTTTGATGTTTATAAATGGCCTCTTGAAAAAGTTCGTTTTTTTAATACCACCAAACCCTATACAGAACTATCCTATACCCTGGCCAGCAGGGCGGAGCAGATAATTGAGGTTACGCATACGCAAAATCTAAAACCATACTGGAATGTGGGTTTAAATTACCGTATGATAAATGCGCCGGGGACGTTTCGTAATCAAAAAAGCAATCACAATAATTACCTGGTCACATCCTGGTACCAATCTCCTTCAAAACGGTACAATAACTATTTTGTTTTTCTCTCTAATAACCTACAGGCACAGGAAAGCGGCGGCATACAAAAAGATACCGTTATTGATTATCTGAATGACCCTATCTATGCAGGGGACCGGTTTACCATTCCCACCAAAATTGGAGGTGAAACACGTTATGGTACCAACTTTTTTAATACCAACATAACTACCGGTAACAAGTATACAGAAACCAACTGGCTTCTGCGGCAACAGTATGATTTTGGTAAAAAAGATTCGATTGTCACCGATTCAACAGTTCTACCTCTCTTTTATCCAAGGCTACGGTTTGAGCATACCTTCAAATATGGAAAATATGGTTATATCTTCCAGGATATGGCAGGCTCTGCTTCAGGTGGTTCTAATATCCCTGATTCTACTTATTATTATGATAGTTACGGAATTAATTTTCCCAAAGATTCGGCCATCAACCTGTACTTCCGGGACAGGTGGCGGGAGATCAGTAATGACTTTTCTGTTTACCAGTTCCCAGATGCAAACAACCTGCAACAGTTTATAAAACTTGGACTGGAGGTACAGTTATTAAATGGTGAAGTAAGGTCTTCAAGGTCTTTGTATAATTTAATGGGACATGCTGAATATCGTAACCGGACGAAAAATCAAAAATGGGATATCGGCGCTTTTGGACAACTATATCTAAACGGCTATAATTCCGGCGATTACCATGCTTTTGTTAGTTTGGAACGTCTCATCAATCCCAGTGTAGGAAGTTTACAGGTTGGTTTTGAAAATGTTAATCGCTCAGCTCCATTCATCTATAACACTTCCAGTAATTTTTATCTTGATGACAGCAAAAGCTTCGCGAAAGAAAATACGCTGCATTTTTTTGGATCTGTATTTCAGCCTAAACTTCGTTTACGGCTTAGCGCCGACTATTATTTGATCAGTAATTATTTATACCTCACCCAATTTTATAAACTGCAACAGGAAGCAACCTTGTTTAATGTGTTGCGCATCAATGCTTCAAAAACATTTAACATAGGGCGGTTCTTTAAATGGTATTCTGATGTATATGTACAACAAAAAACCGGCTCTGTACAATTGAACTTCCCTGCTGTATATACTCGCAACCGGTTTGCTTACGAGGGAAATTTAGGGTTTAGAAGATTGAATATTACTATTGGTACCGAAGTGCGTTACCATACCCCGTATAAAGCTGATAATTACTCACCATTGTTAGGACAGTTTTTTTACCAGAATGAACAAACGATCAGCAACCTGCCTCAAATTGATGCGTACATCCATTTTCGTATTCGAAGCTTCAGGAGTTTTGTACGGTTTGAAAATTTAAATACAGTTTCAACGCTTAATGGATTTGGATTTACCAATAATAACCTTGCTGCACCAGACTATCCAACCCCTGGACTGGTTTTTCGTTTAGGCATTTATTGGACCTTTGTTAATTGATAGACAATGTTTTGACACGGTGAAAGCATAATTCGGTTTTTTACCCGGCATTTATATCTTTGTAGGGTCTAATGAAAAAGGTTCTTGCTGCCATAGTACTTTTTGTCTACTTCACCTTTAGCACCGGTTTTGTAGTAAGTCTGCATTTTTGTATGGACCAGCTGGATTCTGCACAACTAGGCACAGATAGTTCCGATGAATGCGGACGTTGCGGTATGCATAAAGACAAGGCAAATGATTGTTGCTGGGATGAGGTGAAAGTGATTAAGATCCAACATTCCCATCTTTCAGCTAAAGCCGTTGCAGCTGATTTTAGTTTGCCGCTAACAGTTTCGGAACCAATAGCGTTTATCACCAACCCCTTTTATAATTTTACACAGGCGCGGTACCAGGTTGCTCATAGCCCGCCTTTGAATGAACAGGGCATCTTCATTCAAAATTGCGTTTTCAGGATTTAGAATAGCACTTTTTTGTCAATTCAGATGCATATGCATTTGTGGAAGTGAATTCTATTATCAATCATTAAAATTTTCAAAATGAAAACGTTTAAAATATTTATTCTTTCTTTCTTATTTATTTCTTTTTCAACAATTGGTTTTGCACAGGAAAAAACTGAAACCATTAAAGTTTCTGGTGAGTGTGGAATGTGCAAAAAGAAAATAGAAAAAGCAGCGAAAGATGCCGGTGCCAGCTTTGCTGACTGGAACACAGAATCAAAAGAATTAAAGATCACGTACAATAGCACATCTTCCAATAAAGCAAAAATACAGGAAGGTATTGCAGCTGTTGGTTACGATACACCGGATTATAAAGCCACCGAAGAAGCGTATAACAATCTTCATGAGTGTTGCAAATATGAAAGAACGAGTGCAGCATCAACTGATAAAACAAAACATTCCTGCTGCGAAGGTGAAAAATGCAAAGAATCATCCTGCATGAAGGATGGCAAATGCGCAAAAGATATGAGCTGCTGTAAAGACAATGGTTGCTCAACTAAGGACTGCTGCAAAAAGTCATAACCTTAAAATCAATTTAGCATGAAAACAATGATGTTTGCCTTGCTGATGTTGGTTGGTTTAACCTCAGGAGCACAGTTTACAAAGGCTTCTTTACAGGCCAGTGGCCTAACCTGTTCTATGTGTTCAAAAGCGGTTAAAACTGCATTGGATAAAGTGTCTTTTGTGAAACAGGTTCAGGTAGATATAAAAAACCAGCAATACAACATCAGTTTTAAAGAAAACGAAAAAGTAGATATAGATGCCTTAAGCAAAGCTGTGGAAGATGCTGGCTTTTCAGTAGCCAGTTTAGTTGTAACAGCCAATTTTAGCGAGGTTACAGTAAATAAGGACCAGCATATCAAAATTGGTGACGCCTATTTTCATTTTTTAAACGCTGCCAGCCAGCAGTTAAAAGGTGAAGCCAGTTTTACTATCGTTGACAAAAGTTTTGTTTCCGAAAAACAGTTTAAAAAATACAGTGCATTAACAAAAATGCAGTGTGTGCAAACAGGTCGTTCAGCCGGTTGCTGTACCGTCGATGTGCCGGAACAAACCAGGATCTACCACGCAATTATTTAATGAAAAAGCCTCCTTAAGGGGAGGCTTTCTTTTTACTATGAAAAAGAGTTTGATCTATCTTTCTCTTGTGCTTTTATCTATTTCCGTGAAGGCACAGGAACTATATGTTTTTTCTGAACCGGCTTCCAATATGCCGGCCAATACCTTTGCACCAAGAATGAAAGCGGTTATTGGCAAAAGGGAAAACACTTCAGCTTTTCAGCGTTATAACCCTGAACTGCAACTTGGACTCAGTAAAAAATTTATGCTTCATGGTGGTGTTACTTTCTCCAATATGATGTTTGAGAATGTGCAATGGGAAGGTGCCTATCTGTATGGGAAATATCGTTTTTATTCATCTGATAAACTGCATCAACATTTCAGGATGGCTGCTTTTGGCGAGATAGGTTATTCCCGGAATGAGATGATGAACGATGAAGTTTCTGCCAGGGGAGATAACACTGCCCTGGACATTGGGTTGATAGCTACACAACTGAAAAATAAATTTGCTGTTTCTGCCACCACAAGTTATCTGAAAGTACTGGATAAAAATCTTGATGAAATGCATCATGAAACGGTGGATGAAGCAATTAACTATTCTTTATCGGCAGGTTACCTTGTACTTCCTCTTGAATATACAAGTTATGATCAGCTTAACCTGAATTTATATGCTGAAGTTTTAGGGCAAAGAACCTTTGGTAAAAAAAGTTATTTCATTGACGTGGCACCCGCCATTCAATTTATTTTCAACAGCAATTCAAAATTAAATGTAGGTTACAGGTTCCAGGTAGCAGGCGATGCATTAAGAGGAGTGGAGAAAAGTTTCCTGGTATCTTTTGAACATACTTTTTTTAATGCGCTTTGAGGTTTATTTCTTTAGTGGCAGCCTGAAAGAAAACCCAAGTGCTATATAATTTCTTAGAGCAGTTTTATCTGTTACGCCAAAACCGCCCGAAAAATCTATTTTAGTATTGTTCGAAAAGTTATAAGCGATACCGCCGTCAACACCATGTTGCGGATCGCCATTTCCTAAAAATCCAAATGCTTCTATATAAGCGTACCATTTTTTACTAAGATTAAACCCGGGAGCAATCGTATAAATAAAACTACCCTGGTTTTTTTCCGCACCATCCCATTCCGCACCAAGGTTGTAACCCAACGAAACTAAATCAGAAAGAGTATGCTGCATGGTAAACCTGAAATTGGGTGACCAGTTAGGTGTTTGAAATTCGGATGTAGCCGCTTTTGGAATACCGGCATGAAAGATCAGCGAAGTTTTTGGCAATAATCCTTTTTCTTCAAACAATGCCAGTTTGCCGCCAACCTGTAAGGGTAATAACCCCGTTGTAGTTTGGAGGCCGTCCGCTGGCAAGGGTGTTTGAATTGATACGAATTCTGTTATCAACCTAATCTCAAACCGTTGGCTGATCCCGTATTTATTCAACATGGTTGGGTGAACATAGGTTTTTGCAGTCCCCTTATAATTTTCTATGTTGAAACCAGTTTCCGATTGAAACCATTTATGCGGAGTGGTAAAAGGCGTTTCAGTTTGGTCCGGTCTGTCTGTTTCAATCCGTTCTGTTAACTGTGCCTGGGTGGTTACAACAAATAATAAACTAATTAAAAATAGAACAATGCGATTCATGGCTTAAGGCTTACTTGAAAAATAATTTAGACACGTCTAAAATACCCAAAAATAATATGTGTTGCGTTGGTAGCCAATTATTCTTCAAACAAACAAAAACTGCCACCTACCCATTCCTTGTCTTTATTGTATCGAACACCAACCATTTTGCCCTTGCTTAACCTTGCCAGATTATTGGCTGCTACAGGTCTTTTTGAACCGGGTTCCCACAAATAAAAAAGACGAATCTCGGCTTTTGCTTTTTCATCAGGTGTATCAATTACAGCAGCGTAATTTACTTTACGTTGAATGATCCAGTTCTCCGGGTCTTTTATTTTATCTACTTCTTCTTTAGTAACATCAATGATCACACCCTGCCCTGCGAATGAGAACAAAGGTTTTACCACGTAGTTTTCAAGATCAGCCGGTAACGTTGTTTCATGCAGAAAATGTGTTACCGGAACGTTGGGATGTTGAATAAAAGGAAGAGTGAATTTGCTTAACCGATAAAACCAATTAGGGTGCGGCACCCAGGTTACGTTCAACTCTTGCTGAAAGATTTTTCCTTTTTCCTGTATTTCTTCCGGCTGTTGAAGAAGGTCGTCAAAAATTACGCGGTTGTATATGCGTTGAATTTTTGTTTTGGTTCCATTTCTTAAATAAAAAAGGTTTTTACCTTCTGTAACCAGTTCGGTTATACAAACTATTTCAATTCCAAGCAATTCTTTAGTTGCGTAAAAGTCAACCCTTGTTTTTTGTTGGTGGGGCAGAATTTCAAGTAACACGACGTGTTTGGGATCGGCATCAGCAATAATGATCTTTTTCAGCAAGGTTACATACGTTTCTTTTTTAAAATGATTGAGGTAAGGTGAAAATCCTGGCGGCCACCAAAAAATATTATGGTGGGCGATTGGCTGCATAACCTGCCAGCAAAAGAGGGAAGGAAAACCCTGCATTTCGATGAGTTGTGGCTCCAGTTCGGCTTTTTCATTCTGGCAGATACCAAAATCAAAAGCAATGCAATGCGGATGGGCGTCTTCATCGGGTACCCGCAGGTGTGCTGGAATTGCATTTACGCTTTGTTTTAGATATTGAGGTTGCGTAATTACATCGATAATACTTTCACAGGCAGAAAGCATTTTTTGTGTGAACGTTTTAGGTATAAATAAAGGAGTTTCAGCTACCCGAAAATCCAGTTGGCCGGGGTAAAGTTTATCAAGGCCGTTCAGATATTGCTCATACTTTTCTTTAGTGAATTGCTGGTTGTACTTTTCTCTTAAACCCGGGATCATGTACCTATTTTGAGTTAAGTTAAGGAAAGAGGTGGATATGATATTTGGTGTATTGGAAATTTGAAAACAACGACCCGTAAACAGCTTTCAACTTCTTTAACAATCCTTAGCATCTATATTATTTAATTTTATGTTTTTGTACTAGGCTCATGATGATAGAAATTGCTACTGTAGCTGCCTTAGCCAGCTTTGAAATTTATGCTGCCATACCCGCAGGCTTTGCATTTGGCTTATCTCCCTGGTTTATTTTAGGCGCCAGTATTGCCGGAGGTTTGGCCTCTGTTTTTGTAGCAGCTTTTTTAGGCGATAAGATTATGAATTTTATGGCCAGATACAAAAAACCAAAAACACCAAAACCAAAAACGGGGTTGATCTATCGCATCTGGGACCGTTATGGGATCATTGGTTTAGGATTGTTGGGAACCATGACTGTTGGTGCACCCATCAGTATTGCTGTGGGAGTAGGATTTAAAGCACCTCTTCAAAAATTGGTTATTTGGTGTTGCCTGGGTGTTATTACCCGCTGTGCCTTTTTTACCCTGATAGGATATCACGGCGCCAGACTGTTTTAAACTTCTTCATTTACCTTACGGCAATTAGATCTCACAAACAATAGCTTTTCACCAAATCAGCTATGAACCCGCAACAAAAATTTTGCGATTCTTTGAAGAAAACTAATAAGTGCTCATAAGCTTATAAAATTTGATAAACCTGGATGTTATTTCCACAGGTATCCTGGAAAACAGCCAATTTAACCGGTCCCATTGCGGTTGGTGGCGTGGAAAAAACAACACCCTGTCCTGATAGTCTGTTATGTTCTTCAACAACATCTTCAACCTGGAAGGCGGTAAGTGGAATTCCGGCCTCAAACAATGCTTTCTGGTAAGTTCTGGCTGGCTCAAAGCCCATTGGTTCCAGCACCAGTTCCACACCGTCCTGTTCTTCTTTTGACACCACGGTCAACCATTTGTGTTCGCCCATGGGTATTTCTGTTTTTTTTACAAACCCAAGAATTTCTGTATAAAATTTTAATGCTTTGTCCTGGTTGTCAACCATAATGCTGGAGAGCTTTATTTTCATATAAGGAAGTTTTATTTCCTGCAAAGTGCAGATAAATATCAAACTATACTTATCGAAAATTGCTTTTTTTGGAGTAAGCACCAGGTGTTAGCCCTGTGATCTTTTTAAACAAACTGGCAAAACTTGTTGGGCTTGTAAATCCAACAGAAACGCAGGTATCAGAAACTGACAAGCCTGACTGCAGCAACTGTTTGGCTTTTTGTAATCTAACTTCTATAAGGTATTGGTATGGCGTTCGTCCGTAACATCTTTTAAAAATGCGGATGAAATGATACTTTGAAAAAAATGCATTACCCGCAATAGAATCCAGGTTGATATCAGACGACGCATGTTGTTCTATAAATTGTTTGGCACTTACAACCTGAGCTACCTGGTGCTCCAGCGGAAAGTGATGTTCTCTTATACGAAAGAGTTGTTGTTGATAGTAATTGATGGGGGTTATTGAGGTCATACATTAACTGGTCAACTAATGTCGGTTAATTCTTTGATTTTAACTTCTGAAAATTTAAATATTGAATCGTTTACATTTTTGCCTTATTCGTCTTTTGATGAGAGCACAATTTGCGAGACAGGCACCTATGGTTAATAAAGACTTAGAAAAATATCTTCTGCAGCCCGGTTGGAATATGGTTGAGTTTTAGCGTAAAAATTTAGGTTAACTTAGAAAAACGTAAAACCAGAGCCATGCTCCATTATTCTCTTACTCTTTCCATAGCTTTGATAGCTTCTGTTATTTTATCAAGTTGTTTTCCCGGCACTGAAAATCAAGATTCCCAACTTGGAGAAATTAATTTTATGGTTACCGGAAAGGAAGTTGCACAGCCAATTTTTAAAAAGGGATTGCTGTTGCTGCATAGCTTTGAATACAACGATGCGGCAGAAGAATTTCAGAAAGCAAGAGAACTTGATCCTGATTTTGTAATGGCATATTGGGGCGAAGCCATGACGTACAATCATCCCCTATGGCAGGAACAGAATTATGATAAAGGAAACGAAATCTTAAATGCACTGTCGCCTACCCCTGGAGAACGTATAGGCAAAGCGGTTACACAACTGGAAAAAGATTTTATTGCAGGAGTAAATATTTTATTTGGGAAGGGTAATAAGGCAGAACGTGACAGCAGTTATGCTGTTTTTATGGAAGATTTATATAGAAAATACCCCGGCAACGATGAAGTAGCTTCATTTTATAGCCTGGCGCTAAATGGCTGGGGCACTACTGACCAGGAAATAAAAATTCTAGTAAAGGCCGCTGCAATCGGCAAAGAAGTTTTGCAGCGTAATCCAAAACATCCCGGCGCTTTGCATTATGTAATTCACGCCTATGATAATCCGGATTATGCGGCACAGGCTTTGGCAACGGCTGATAAATATGCAACTGTAGCGCCGGCTGCGGGCCATGCCTTACATATGCCTACTCATACCTATCTGGCATTAGGCATGTGGGATAAAGTGATCAGCAGTAATGAAGTTTCATGGGCTGCAGAAAAAACCCGAAAACAGAAAAAGAAACTGGATAATGATGCTTTGGGTTATCATGCATACCACTGGTTGCAATATGGTTATTTACAAAAAGGATTTACGGAAAAAGCAAAAAAGCTGGTGGACAGTATGCAGGCCTTCAGCCAGGCAAAACCAAGTCCGCGGGCAAGAACACATATGATCTTTTTAAAAACAACCTACCTGGCTGAAACCAATGATTATGCAAGTGATGTAGCTGCTATACATGTTGATCAACAGGATCTGAACATTTCGGCCCGTGCAAGAAATTATTTTGTTGAGGGCATGCAAGCTTTTTATAATAAAGATGCACGCAAACTGGATGATGTACTTTTGAAATTGAGTGGTGAACGTTTGATTGAAGAAGCAAAAGTTGCTGATAAGGGAATAAGACTTTGCGGGAATATAAACCGATCATTGCCTGTTAAAACAGATATGCTGGAAGCAGAAACCATGGAAATGCAATTAAAGGCCATGCAGGCATGGATGAAAAAGGATGCTGCCGCAACAGAAAACTATTTGAAACAAGCCACTGCCCTGCAACAGAAAAGCGGGTACGCCTATGGCCCGCCTGCAGTTGTAAAACCATCTTTTGAAATGTATGGTGAATGGCTTTTGGAAAACAATCGTCCAAAAGAAGCGCTTCTGCTTTTTGAACAATCTTTAAAATTGATGCCCAACAAAACCCTATCTCTGAAAGGAAAAGAAAAGGCTGTGATGCAACTTAAAAACCAGGATGTTGCTTCGCTGTAATATCAACTGGTTTAAAACACTTAAATTACTCAATAGAAAAAAACCGAGGCCTAAAATCAATTTATTGAGGTTCAAGTTGTTGATGCAATTGTTTTGTTGCTTCGGTTAAAAAATTAGGAAGGATGTGTGTGTAGGTCCACATGATCTTATCGGGATCGTTTAACTGTTCAATCATACTTTTCCATTTCTCTTCGCCATGCGTCTCTATAACGATCTCTTTTTTTTCTTCCGTCTGCAGGTACATACTCATACCCTGGGCATCTGCTTCCGGGTGAAATTGAGTACCCAACATAAATTCATTAAAACGGATGCCCATAACGGCCTGCACATAAGGTACATGTGGCCTGTATTTTTCAATACATAAGATTTTAGCACCCATTATTTCCAGTTTTTGAAAATCAGGATCAATCACCTGCCAGTCGCGGCTGTCCACCACATAAAAAGGATCCTTCAAACCATAAAAGACAGGATCAACCTGGCCCTCGGGAACTACATGCACAGGAAATACGCCAAAGGCTGTTGACTTTCGGCGGGTGATGTGAGCAATACCGTAATAGCGACAGGCTAACTGGAAGGAATGACAAATAAAAAACACGTTTTTTTTGCTGTGATTGCCTGGGTGGTTATTCCATTCTTCAACACTCCTAAGCCATTGCTCCCACGCAGCATCCCAAAAGGTGTCTTTACTCTCTAATGGACTTCCGGGGCCACCGCTTGAGATATAAATATCATAATTGAGATCGGGTAGTTGATTATTCAATCGCACTTCATATTCATCAACCAAAACTTCCAGGTCATTGTTTTTACTCCATTCTTTTATAATGTCGCGAATACAACGCATGCCCTGATTTGGCTTTCCCTCATATAAATCTAAAATCGCTAATCGTATCATATCTCTCAACTCTGAGCGGCAAACTTAACGAATTCGGTAAAGACCTTACAAATTCACTGCCACGGGCAGCAGAGCCGGCTCAAAAAAGGAAATTGAGTAAACACTGTAAAATAAAATAAGAGGCAGAAAGAATTCCTGCCTCACTAAGTTTATTGTTTGATAAAATGGGAGGAAAGGACTTCGTACATTTTTTCAGCAACAAAACTGTTTCCGGCATCGTTGAGATGTACGCCATCATATGTTAAAATACCCTTTTCTTTGTTTTGCTGGTTGTTGGATTTCAGGTGGTCAAGAAATTCCTTTCGCAGGTCAACCAGAGTTGAGCCACTTTGTTTGGCAACCTTCCTGATGATTTCTGAATATTTATCCAGATCTGCATCCAGTATGTTAGTTCCATCCCATTTTTCTCCAACAACAGCGGGTGTGGCCACGTATACATCAATATTTTTTTCCTTAAACTTGCTGATAAGCTTCAGGTAAAAATCTTCAAACTTATCGGCATCGGTACCGGTATGCAATATCTGTTTATGCCAAACATCATTTACCCCAATCCATATCACGACAGCATCCGGTTTTTTTGCCAGAACATCTTCTTCATAGCGCATGTACAGGTCATATACCTTATTGCCACTAATACCGGCGCCAATTAATTCATAATCATTCTTATTGTTTTTGCCAGCCAACAATTGACTCAGGATAGTAATGTAACCTTTGGGTTCAACACCACCCTGGGTAATGGAATCACCGAAAAAGACAATTTTCTTTTTTTGCATACAGGTAGAACTTGTAAGCAGTATGCTTACAATAACGAGCAATAATAATTTAGTTTTCATTGTTGCTATATACTTTTTCGCCACCAATAAATGTAGCCAGAACTTTTGTTTGTAAAACTTCTTTTGCAGGAATAGTCATCAGGTCTTTATCTAAAATAATAAAATCAGCAAATTTTCCTTTTTCCAGCGAACCTTTTTCGTTCTCCTCAAAATTAGACCTGGCTGCCCAGGTTGTCATACCTCTCAGTGCCTGCTGGCGGCTCAATGCATTTTCCATTTGAAAACCATTTTTTGGATATTCTTTATCATCCACCCGGAAGACAGCTGCATAAAAGGTTTTGAAAGTGGATATATCTTCAACGGGGAAATCGGTGCCCAGCGGTATCCATCCGTTCTCCTCCATTAATTGCTTAAATGCATAAGCACCTTTTACACGTTCAGGTCCCAGCCTGTCTTCTGCCCAATACATATCAGATGTAGCATGGGTTGGTTGTACAGATGGAATAATATTGTATTGCCCGAATAAAGTGAAATCATTTTTATTTACAACCTGTGCATGCTCGATGCGCCAGCGCTTATCATTTTTTCCTTTTAAATGTTTGGCATAAATTTTCAATATGGTACGGTTGCCTGAATCGCCGATGGCATGTGTGCACATTTGAAAATTATGTTTGGCAATGGCCCCGGCAACCGAATCAAAATGACGCTGGCTACTTAATAAAAAGCCGGACCACCCTGCTTTATCAGAATAATGTTGCAACAAGCTGGCACCCCTTGACCCAAGTGCACCATCGGCATAAACTTTAAAGGACCGTACATTCAAATAATTTGTTTTAATGGGTCCTTTTGAAAAAAGAAAATCATAGTTCTGCGGCGCATCACTTAACATTCCGTAAATGCGCATTTTTAAGTCTCTTGTTTTGTGAAGGCTATCCATCAGCAAAACAGTTTGATAACTTAAACCGCAGTCATCAACCGTTGTAAGACCTGTGGAAAAACAATTACGTTGTGCATCTATTAATGCTTGTTTTTGTTGTTGTAGTGATGGTGGCGGTATTTTGGATGAAACAAGATCAATGGCATTATCTATCAAAACCCCGGTAAGCTGGCCATTTGCAATTTCAAATTTCCCTCCTTCGGTTTTTGAAACTGTCGTTACACCTGCAAGATCCAAAGCCTTTTGGTTGGCAATAGCCGCATGTCCATCAATTCGTGATAATAAAACAGGGTGGTTAGGAAAACGTCTATCCAATTCAATTTTAGTTGGAAATTCTTTTACACTCCAGTCGTTCTGGTCCCAACCTCTTCCAATGATCCAGTTGTCATCCGGAATTTTTTTAGAAAATTCGTCTAACCGTATCAGGATCTCATCCCAGCTTTTTGTTCCTACCAAATCGGCTGTTTGCAATCCTAATCCATAGTTATAAAAATGTGCATGCGCATCTATAAAACCAGGGTAAACAAATTTTCCTTTGGCATTTATTGTTTGTTTAGCATCATAATTTTTTGAAAGATCATTTGATGTACCAGTTGCAATGATTTTTCCATCTTTTATGGCCATGGCTTCTGCGGTTGAAAAAGCATCATCAACCGTATAGATGGTTCCATGTTGTACAATCAGGTCTACCTCCGTTTTTTGAGAACAGGCGGAAAGAAATAAACAAACTGTAGTGGTACTTAAGCAAATTTTTAAAAGAGTGTTCATTCTGAAATTTATTTTGAAAGGGTGGAAGGTGAATTAAATATTGGGGGATGTTTTTTATGATGATCGGTTTTATCCTGGTAAGCTTTAGCGGCTTCCAATATTGATGCTTCATCATAGAGGTTCCCAATAAGTGTAATGCTCACAGGCAAGCCGCGTTGGTTAAATCCCATAGGCATACATACAACAGGGTTACCTGTAAGATTTGTGATGGAAAGCTGGCTGCCGGCAAATGTTGGTACTATCACAACATCATACTGCTGCATGAATTCCTGTACTTTTTGCATTAAAGCATAGCGGTATCGATTGGCATTAATATATTCAACTGCAGGTATCAAACGTGCTGATCGAAAAGAGTTGGGCCAGAAATCCTTGTCCTGTCTTTCGATCAGGTCGTCCTTGTTGGTTCTTGTTAATTCATCAAAAGCCGATGCTGATTCGGCATTTAATATTACAGTTACCAAACTTGCTGGATAAATAGCTGAATCGGGAAAATTAACGGGCTCTACGTTTATGCCCATTGCCTTATATACTTTCAATACGTTCCATTCAAGTGCATCTCCAGCCAATCGTTTAAAATAATTTTCGGCGTAGGCTATGCGTAATTTTTTGATATCCTTTTTTGGGTTGTAATTAAAAGCATGTTCAACCGAACCTGCATCTTTTCCATCTGTGCCTTTTATGTAATAATATACAATTGCATTGTCTTCAGCGCTGCGGCAAATGGGCCCTATCTTGTCAAGGCTCCAGCAAAGTACCATGCCACCACTACGGCTTACAGTTCCAAAAGTGGGACGCAAACCTGTTGCACCGCAACGGGCAGAAGGAGAAACAATTGAACCCAGGGTTTCTGTTCCAATAGTAAAGGGTAATAAACCTGCTACAACCGACGCAGCAGAACCTGCAGAAGAACCACTGGAACCTTGTTGCAGGTTCCATGGGTTTTTTGTTTCGCCACCAAACCATTTATTATTATAAGCCAGTGCGCCTAGTGAAAGTTTGGCACACAAAACCGCCCCGGCATTTTTAAGCCTGGTGTATACAAACGCATCTTCCTCAATCATTTGATCTTTATACGGGGTGGAGCCCCAGGTTGTTTTATACCCTTTTACGGCAAATAAATCTTTCAAGCCATAAGGTATGCCATGTAAAGGCCCGCGGTATATGCCTTTTTTTAATTCAGCATCTGCGGCAGTTGCCTGTTGTAACGCCAGCTCTTCGGTAAGCGTAATCACACTCTCAAGTGTATCGCCAAACTGCTTTAAGCGGTTGATAAAAAAACGGGTCAGCTCCACTGAGCTGATTTTTTTGTTTTTGATCAAAGAGGCAAGTTGTAAAATGGAATAAAAAGCAAGATCGTTTTTATTGGCGGGTAATGAGATTGCTGTTTGTATAGGCCAACTGATTTTTTGTTGTGCTGCAGAAATTTTATACCCATAAGGGGCTGGGTTAAATGCAAAGGGGTAGGGTAGATCATTTTTTGGTAATTGCCGGTGCATTTTTGAATAGATGCTTTTCCATTCACGGATATTTTCCAACATGGAATCAGCTTCTGGTGTTGTAAATTCCAGATCGTATAATGATGCCGTTTGCTTTAGCAATTCCAGCGAGTCTTCTTTTGTCTGTGCAATACAAAAAACATGAACAAATAATAAAGTCGAAAATAAAAATGAGTGCATATCAATTTTTGAAGGATTTAAAGTAAATCAAAATTGACTAACTTTTGCTCAGAAACTTTGTTTATGAGAATGACCTTTATTGTTTGTTGTCTTTTGCTCTTTTTCTGTTCTTGCGAAATAAAGATTGATAGTCCCGACAACCAAAAGTTGTTGGTACGTGACTATTTTAATTATGGTGACAGTGGCGTGCAAGCCGGCGGAGTAAAAATGATTCCTGTGACTACACCGGTGGGTAGTTTTAAGGTCTGGACCAAAAGGTTTGGTAACAATCCACGTATAAAAATTTTACTGTTACATGGGGGCCCTTCCATGACGCATGAATACCTTGAATGTTTTGAAAGTTTTTTCCAAAAAGAAGGATTTGAATTTTATGAGTATGACCAATTAGGCTCTTATTATTCCGACCAGCCAACAGACAGCAGTTTATGGACAACCGAACGATTTGTTGAAGAAGTGGAACAGGTGCGTAAAGCCATTGGTGCTGACAATAGTAATTTTTACTTGTTAGGTAATTCCTGGGGTGGAATACTGGCTATGGAGTATGCCTTAAAATACCAGCAGCACTTAAATGGATTGATCGTTTCCAATATGATGGCAAGTGCTCCGGAATATGGTAAGTATGCGGACGAAGTTCTATCAAAGCAAATGAACCCGGAAGTGTTGGCGGAAGTGAGAGAGATTGAAAAGAATAAAGATTATTCCAATCCCCGGTATATGGAACTACTGATGCCTGAATTTTACCAGCAGCATTTGTGCCGTTTAAAAGAGTGGCCGGAACCTGTTTTACGTACCATGAAGCATTTAAACAGTTCCATTTATACTTTAATGCAGGGTCCATCTGAATTTGGCATTAGCGGCAGGCTGGCTAACTGGGACCGAAAGGCAGATCTGAAAAATATTACGGTGCCAACACTCATGATTGGTGCTAAATATGATACGATGGATCCGAAGGCTATGGAAGAACAAAGTCGCCTGGTTAAGAACGGCAGTTATTTATTTTGTCCTAACGGCAGCCATCTGGCCATGTGGGATGACCAGGAAGTCTATATGGAAGGGGTGATTGACTGGATACGGAAAGTGGAAAAGGAATGATTTGAGGGCAAACGGGTGTTGTCGATAAGAAAAGGTAAATTTTTAAAACCGGGAAAGTCATCAAACTTCAGAAGTGTGCAGGTGTTGCGACACAGCCCTTATCAATTCTTTCATTAATGGATTGGAATCCTGTGAAGAGGCATGCTGAAATGTAAAATGTTCGGGAGAGGTTGAAATGATCTTATTTCCTGGCACGTGCTCTAACAATTCATCTTCCAGCTTTAAGGTATATTCAGTAAAAAATGGAGTTTTTCGAACAGATACCATAGCATTATGCATGGTATTCTTATAGCTGAAATAGATATTGAATATCCTAGCCATGGTTCGATTTTAATTATAATAGCAGAAGTAGCTACAAATTTATGGTGCTATGCAATTTTTATACACGTCCGTGAACCTAAGCTACAAAATTATCAGCGTTTTTAAAAGCCTTTTTTTATTGGTGGGGTAATCTTCTCTATGCGCAATGCGCTAGATATCAGTAAGGAATTGGCCATTTATATATTCGGCCACTTTTACCAGGTCTTTTGTTTCATCATAAACGGCCAGTTGCCTGTCGGCACCTGTTCCGTTTTCCAGCATTTTATGAACATAGGCTATCCGGTGTCTCGATCCAAGATGGTCTACCACGTCATCAACAAAATCCAGCAACTCATAGATCAACACCCGTGTATTGATCTCTTCTTCTTTTCCAAAATCAACTAAATAACCATCAATTCCATATCGGCTGGCCCTCCATTTGTTTTCGTTGATCAAATGACGTGAGTATTGAATAAAGTTCATGTTTTGCGAACGCAGCTTATAAATTTTTGCACATACAGCCTGGAACAAAGCAGCAATGGCTATGGTTTCATTCACCGTCATGGGAACGTCGCAAATCCTGAATTCAACCGTATTGTAAAAAGGGTGTACCCTGAGATCCCACCAGATCTTTTTCGCATTATCAATGCAGTTGGTTTTTATCAGCAGCTTTACATAATTGTCGTAGGCTTCTATACTTTCAAAAACCTCCGGAATTCCTGTTCTTGGAAACTTGTCAAATACTTTTGTGCGAAAGGATTTATAACCGGTGAGCCGTCCTTCCCAAAACGGAGAATTAGTGCTTAATGCATAAATGTGCGGTAGAAAATATCGGGTAGAGTTGGCAATATGATTGGCCAATTCCCGTGTCTCCATACCTACATGCACATGCAATCCAAAAATAAGGTTGCTGCGTGCAGCTTCCTGTAATTCATTCACAATTTCGTTATAGCGAATGTGGTCTGTAATTAGCTGTTTTTCCCAGTGGCTGAAGGGGTGCGTACCGGCAGCCCCCATGGCAAAGCCTAATCCACCAGCTATATCGGAAATCGTTTTTCTCAGCACTGAAACGTCCTGGAAAGCTTCATCAACATTCTGACAAACATCGGTTCCAACTTCCACCACGGCCTGGTGCATTTCAGCCTTTACTTTATCGCGGATGATCTTTTGTCCTTCGTGAACAATCTTTTGTTCATGGCTTTTTAATTCCCTTGTTTCGGGGTCCATCACCATGTATTCTTCTTCCACACCAATTGTAAAATTCTTATAGTTGAGTAACATGCAGCGTTAGTGTTTGCTTTAATTCGTTTTAATCAAATTTTCCAGGGCACAAAAATGCGGGGCCTATATTCTTTTTCTTAAATAAGAGGCTGACTGGCTGCGCTACGCCTGAGATATTCACCCCAGGTTAAATTATCCCTTCCGTCTTTTTGTTGTAAGGCCCGTTCAATGGCATAATTGGCAGCTGTTTCAACTACCCATTCAAAGTTTTCCTCACCAACACTGGTGCGCTCAGCATCCGGTGCCGGATTTCCAAAATCAATTGCATAAGGTACTCCATCTTTTACCGCTAATTCAACTGTATTAAAATCATAACCAAGATATTGGTTGATGCGGAGTACAATGTCTTCCATGAGTCTTAATTTTTCGGCTGAAGGAGAAAAATCGGCCTGGTAACGCAGGTGATGCGGGTTACGTGGTTCATAAGGCATAATGCGAACATGCTTGCTGCCTATACAATAACACCGGTAGTACTCTTCAAACACTATTTCTTCCTGCAACAACATAACCAGCTGGCCGGTTTCTGAATGTTTATGGTAAAAATCAGCTTTATCAACCAGGCGATAAACATTTTTCCAACCACCGCCGGCGTAAGGTTTCATATAAGCAGGGAAACCCACATAATTAAAAATCCCGTCCCAATCAAGCGGGTAAGCAAGGTTAGAAAAGGATTCAGATTTGGTATCGGTGGGCAGTTCATAGGAGGGAAGGATCACAGTTTTTGGAACAGGGACACCTATTTGTGTCATCAGGCAGTTATTAAAATATTTATCATCGGCACTCCACCAGAAAGGGTTGTTGATGACTGCTGTTCCGGTGACGGCTTCGTTTTTTAAAAATGTTCTGTAAAAAGGCACGTCTTGTGAAATACGGTCTACAATTACGGCATAACCTGAATTCAATCCCTGTGCAGATTTATCGATACGCACCGGTTCAGCACTGATGTTTTCAATTCCTTTGCTGTTAATTCGTTCAATAAAAGCCATAGGAAAGCTTCGCTCCTGTCCAAATAAGATCCCGATCTTTTTCATAATTCAATTGATTTGTAAAGCAAACACTTTAAAATACAATTTAAATCAGTACTGCGAAAAAAGAAAAGAGCATTCCATGAATTTTACTACGGCATTCAATTTATATGGCCAGAATTGAATCCATTCACTTAACCCTTGTTGTATTATTTTTATCGCATGCTAACAGAGGAACTATCTTATTTATTGGTTGAACAAAAAGCCATTCCATCTAAGTACCTGAAACGGTATGTGATCATTGACCTTTACCTTCCCAAAAATATTACAACACCATCTGCACTTAACTTAATGCTGGTGAACGATGGGCAAGACCTTCCTGACCTGAAATTTTCATCTATACTTAATGGTTTTTTGGAAACAAATGCAATTGAGCCTCTTTTTTGTGTTGGGGTTCATGCCGGTAAAGACAGGAAGAATGAGTATGGCACGGCAAAAATCCTGGATTATGAAGGCCGCGGCGCTAAGGCTCAGGCTTACTCTAATTTTGTATTAGAAGAGTTACTTCCCTTTATTCATACTGAATACGCCGTGGAAGGCTTTAAACAAAAGGCTTTTTGTGGATTTTCACTGGGTGGATTATCGGCTATTGATATTGTATGGAATTACCCGGATGTGTTTAGTCTTGCCGGTGTTTTTTCAGGCTCATTATGGTGGCGCAGTAAAAGCCTGGACGATGACTACAATGATGATACAGACCGCATCATGCACCAGCAGGTCCGCAACGGGATTTATATACCCGGACTCCAGTTTTATTTTGCCACCGGCTCACTTGATGAAACAGCCGATCGAAATAACAATGGCATCATTGATTCTATTGATGACACACTGGCACTGGTGGAAGAACTGACAAAACTGGGTTACGATGAAGATAGAGACATTTATTACATTAATTATGAAGATGGGAAACATGATGTAGCTACCTGGGGAAGAGCGATGCCGCATTTTTTATTATGGCGATGGAGCCGCAAAAAAGAAATAGAATAAAATAAAAACCCCGGATCAACCGGGGTTTTTCTATGGAAGGGAAGTAAATTAACTACTAAAAGATATAACGTAAACCTAACTGGATACCCCAGGTGCTGAATGTGGAGTAGTCTGTATTGTAGGCTTGTTTTGGACCATCAGGATTAAATGTGAATTTTGGTGCAGCACGGTTAAAGGTTTCAGCACCGGTGTTGTTAGTTGCCGATGGCAGGCCTAATAAACCAAGGTCGCTGAAAGAACCAAACGTGTACACATTTCTTGTACCCCAGCTGTTGTTCAACAGGTTTAAGAAATTCACCACATCAACCGTAAACTGGAAGGTATGTTTGCGGTTTAAAGCGTCAAAAGCAAAATCCTGTAAAACACGCAGGTCAAGGTTGTTTACCCAAGGCAGTAAAGCACCATAACGATCCATGTATTGACCTTTGTGATTTTTCAGGTAAGAATTGTTCTCAACAAAAGCAAAGAATGCATCTTTCTGTTCTTGTGCTGTAAAGGTTTTGCTTCCAACCTTGAAGCCTTCAACAAAAGTGATTTGAGATGGATCTGCAGGAACAAACAGCAGATCATTTGTCTGACCATCGCCATTAACATCGCCGCCATAACGGAAATGATATCTTTCCTGGGAAGAACCGCTATAATATAAACCAACCGTAGTAGCCAGTTTATTATTTGCATAGTTAAACCTGTAAGATCCACCAATCACTACCCTGTGAGGAACAGAGAAGTTTGAGTAACCCAATTCTGGTTGGTTAGGATTGAATGCAATGTTATTAGTTGACCAGCTACTTGATGCACGGTCACTGGTACCAATGTTCAGGTCCTGGGCAAACGTATAGGTATAAGCAGCCATACCTTCCCAGTTCTTAGAAAATGCCTTTTGCAACTGGGCAGTTAATGAGGTGCTGAAACCTTTATTTACATTATCCATCACTACCATAGATGTGATATTGTCATTCAGTCTTGAGGCATACAAAGGCCTGTTGTCACCAGGATTGCCAAATGTGCCTGTTGAAGCACCAAGGTTTGCATTTCTGAAGTATACGTTGTTAACTGCTTTTGTAAAGATCGCTTCAAGAGTTAAAGTATAATCCTGTGCGAATTTTTTATCAACGGCCAGGTTGGTTCTCCAAACCTGTGGCATTTTAAAATCAGATGCCACACCACTGTAAGCAGGTCTTCCTGCAGGAATAGTTGTTCCGGGAGTACCGATAGTGCCGATAAGGTCAAGGTGTGCAGTTCTGTCTGTGCTGTATTCCAGGCCTACCAATTGGTCTGCAGTAGCGGTATAAATAGAACGCAACACACCATTGTCAGCTACCTGGTTCACTAACCAAATAAACGGAATACGACCTGTGAAAATTCCGCTTCCACCTCTTACTACCAGATTTTTATTTCCTTCAACATCGTAAGTGAAACCAACACGTGGAGACCACAATAAGCTTGATTTAGGCCATTTGCTTACGTCAAAGGATTCATTGTTCCCGTTTTCGTCTTTGAATACTACCTGTGCCAAAGCAGGGTTTTCAGGAGCATCGTAAGTGTACAATGGTTTATCAATTCTTAAACCATATGTCAGTTTGAATTTGTCATTAACATTCCAGGCATCCTGCGCATAAAAACCCAACTGGGCAAAGTTGGCGGCTGCCGGAGGAATTTCACCGGGATTTTTTCCATAACTGTAAGTAACAGCAAAAACGGTGGGGTCATTGCCGTCCAGGAAGTCCTGGAGAGACGCATAACGATAATAGCTTGGACCACCATAATCAGAAAAATAGTTTTCAAATTTCATGTAGTCGTAGCTGATACCAGCCGTAACAGTGTGTTTACCTAAGTTGATGGTAGCATTGTTTGCAATGTTATAAGCCCTGTCATCAATACGATTGTCATAAGAGAAAAGATCGGTACCAAACGAAGTATACAGGTTGCTTCCGTTCATGATATCAACAAAAGAGGCATTGCTGTTAGCAATACGAATTGGCTGAACATGAGTGTAAGAACCAATCAATTGGTTTGTGATCTTTCCGGTAATGTTAGAGTTCAATTCTGTAACAAACGATTTTACTTTCGTATTGTTCTTGAAGTTAGATCCAGAGAAGGCCAAACCACCACTTGCAGAACCTCTTCTGGAGTTACTGAATCTTGGGTTAGGACCACTGCTTGCATTTACCCTGTCATCATCGTCTGTTTCAGACTGGTTATAACGTAACGTAAGACGGTGTTTGCTTGTGATGTTCCAGTCAAGACGGGTAACAAACTTCAGGTTTTCTGTGGCAAAATCGTAACCTTCATAACTTCCCGGATCATAGTTATAAGTAGTCTTAAGGAACTGGGCAAGCTGGTCAAGATCAGAAGCTAATACAGGAGTAATGTTTCCGCCTGCAGCTGTTCCCCTGTTAGCCAGAAATGTTTGTCCCGGAGCAGAACTTACTTCTCTTTCAATGTTACCGAAGAAGAATAGTTTGTTTTTAATAATAGGGGCACCGATGCTCAGACCATATATTTTAGTGGATCTTTTGGCATTAGCAACTGCAACATCTTTTACTTTATCACCGTTAAAGTCCTGGTTGCGGTAAAAGCCGTAAGCAGTACCTGTGACCGTGTTTGTACCCCGGCGTGTAACGGCATTAATTCCAGCTCCCACAAAACCTGCCTGTCTTACATCGTACGGAGCAATGTTTACCTGTATCTGGTCCAGGGCATCAATGGAAATGGCTGAAACCCCGCCGCCAGGAATCTGACCATCGCCGGAGCGACCAAAGTTGTTATTAAATAAAGAACCGTCAATTGTAATGTTGTTGTAACGGTAACTCATACCGGCAAAACTATTACCATTAGCTTGTGGGGTAGTACGGGTTAAACCCGTAATACTGCGTGAAATGTTAGGAGTATTCAATATCTGCCTTCTGGAAAAGTTGGTAGAGGCGCCTGTTTTTTCGGTGCCGGCCCTGCGGGCAGATACAACCAATTCAGTCATTTGCTGATCGGTGGGAGAAAGCTGGGCCTCCAGGTCATATCTTTCGCCTAAAGGGATCATAATATCCCCACGGGTAAATTGTCCATAACCTACATACGTTACCGTAATAGTATATGGGCCACCGGGAGCAACGTTCTGAATGTCGAAAATACCACCTGTGCGGCTAACCGTACGGTAAACAGTTCCCGTAGGTTCGTGAGTAGCAACAACCGTAGCGCCTACCAATGCATCACCTGTTGCTGATTTTGCAGACCCGCTGATACTACTTGTTGTTACCTGTGCAGTTACACTTTGCCCTATTGCCAAAAACAACAAGAGCAAATACAAAAATCTCTTAAGCATAAAAATTGTTTGTTTTCGGCTGCAAAGAAAATGAATTAACCAACACTAATAATTGACAAATATTAACATTTTGTAACCTTCTCTAATTCTTTAGAACCCGCGAAATTGCTGCATTTTATAAAAAATGCAAATGTGTTTTTCATGGGTTGCTTTGTTGCTACTTTTGTAAAAAAATATACATGCTCAACACTATCGAAAGTGCCATTGAAGACATAAAAGCGGGGAAACTGGTTATTGTGGTGGATGACGAGGACAGGGAAAATGAAGGTGATTTTATAACGGCATCAAGAAACGTAACTCCCGAGGTCATCAATTTTATGAGCAAATATGGCAGGGGTTTGATATGTGTATCCTTATTGGAAGACCGTTGCCAGGAACTGGGTTTGGAATTGATGGTTAATAACAATACGGCGCTTCACGAAACGGCCTTTACCGTTTCTGTTGACCTTTTAGGCCATGGATGTTCTACGGGTATATCAGCTCATGACCGTTCCAAAACCATTCAAGCACTGATCGACCCATCCACCAAACCAGAAGAGTTAGGCAAACCTGGACATATTTTTCCGCTAAGAGCAAAAAAAGGCGGGGTTTTAAGAAGGGCCGGGCATACAGAAGCTGCAGTTGATCTTGCCCGCTTATCTGGTTTTGAACCTTCTGGTGTGCTGGTAGAGATCATGAATGATGACGGCTCTATGGCAAGGTTACCGGAATTGATAGCTATTGCACAAAAATTTGATTTCAAGATCATTTCTATAAAAGATCTTATTGAATACAGGATCAAAAGAGATTCTTTAATAGATGAGATTGTGAGGGTGGATATGCCTACGCAGTTTGGTCATTTTAAACTGGTAGCCTTCCAGGAAAAAAATTCCAGCAATGAACACCTGGCCCTCATAAAAGGAACCTGGCAACCCAACGAACCCGTTATGGTTCGGGTACATTCTTCCTGTTTTACAGGCGATATACTCGGCTCCCTCAGGTGCGACTGTGGTGAGCAACTACATAAGGCCATGCAAATGGTTGAAGCAGAAGGAAAAGGTGTTATTTTATATATGAACCAGGAAGGCAGGGGAATTGGGCTCGTTAATAAATTAAAAGCTTACCGGTTGCAGGAGGAAGGAATGGATACCGTGGAGGCAAACCTGCATTTGGGATTTCAAACGGACCAAAGGGATTATGGAGTGGGTGCGCAGATCTTACGCCATCTTGGTGTTACCAAGCTTCGATTGATTTCCAATAATCCAAAAAAGAGGGTAGGACTAATTGGTTATGGGTTAGAGATTGTTGATAACCTTCCTTTAAAGATCGATCCCAATCCGCATAATCAAAAATACCTGCAAACCAAAAAAGATAAGTTGGGGCACGTTTTATAGCCTACTGGTTTCTGACTGAATCTGGAATCTGAGTAGTGACATTAGAAGAGTCCTTGGAAGAATCTTTTGTGGGTTTTAATTTCCCCTTACCTTTTACTTTCTTTTTGTCAGATGAAAGTACGCCGCCGAAAGAGTCAAATTCTTTTCCGTAAGAAATGCTGGCACCATACCTTCTTGTTTGAAGGTTGCCGGATGTAGCCCCTGCCGCACTCAGGTAATCAACATTCTCCCGGTAAAAAAAACTTGCTCTTACCGAACCTGATTTATTTAAAAGCAGTTCAATTGTTACATCAGGGAACAAACGGATGCTTTGCTGAAAGTCAGATTGAATTGGCACATCAAATGTTCCGCCTACAGTAAAATTTAACCTGCCTTCAAATAAAGATTTTCCAACGGTTACATTTACATCGCTCTGGTTGATCCGTAACAATCCTCCCTGGCTGGTACTGATGGGATTTCGGTTATAAAGCGAACCTGTAAAGTTTAAGGTCAGGTCACTTTGCTTTAAAACTTTGGAAAGTAATTCATTGATGCGGCGGTTTACCTCTCCAAACAACAAACCCGAAATTGTACTTGAAATAGCTTCGCCAAAAGGGTTGATATTTCCTCTCTGGTCCTCATAAGGAGCAAAGCTGTTAAACACAATCAGGTAAGTTACCTGTTTATTCAGTTCATTGGGGTTTTTCTCAATTTGTTGTATGCCAAACGACACAGCCGGATTCTGGTACACACGGCTATTGCTGGGAAACTCCAGTTTAAATGAAAATGTTGGCTGGAAAAGTTCACCGGTAAGATTGGCCACCACATTTACATCGTCCCGGAAATTGGAAAGATTAGGAACAGCCCCCCCTGTTGCACCCACAATCCAGGTATTGGCCAGAGGTGCGAAGCTTACATTTTCTGCTGTGTAAATAGCATCCAGGTTTATTGTTGCCTTGTACGGGTCGCCGGTCCATTCAATATAGTTATTGGCTCCTTTACGTAGAATAAAGGGTTTCTTGAAAAAAGACTGGAATGTGAACAGGTAGTTCCCTTCATCAATATTATAACGGCCATTTATGGTTAGCGGCGCGGTGGTTCCGGAATTGATGGTTAAAATTCCTGAGCCTTTACCCCTGATGATATCACCGGTAAGTTCGTCCAATATCACTTCCATGATCACTTTTGGATTGGCCGTAAGCGTAATGGCATATGTAAGATTGGTGGCCAATCCTCCCAGGGAGGCGGGGTTCATTTCTTTACCATATTTCTTCTCCACCATAAATGGTGCGGTGCTGCTTTGCCTTGTGTTGGAGGGAGGAAGGGTAATATAGGACGTATCGGTTTCGGATGCCCTGACATCGATATTCATCAGCATATTGCTTTGCGGACCCACCAATACAAAAGTACCCGAGCCTTTGGCCTTTCCATAAAACTGCTGGTTATCTGTGTACGTAGTATTCAGTAATTCAATTTGTGGGGAAACGGATTGTACCACCAGGTCATAATACATATCGCGGAAAGACTTATGCCTGATATTGCCCCTTATCTCAGCAAGGTTGCCGTCTTTGTCCCGAAGCCTGATGCCATCCAGGTCAATCATATCCTTTTTCATCTCTACCTCTGTATCCTCTACTTTATAAAATACCTGTGTAAAAGCCACTTTGAATCCTGCGTCTTTCAGGCGGGCTTTTGCTATATAATCCCTGTCTGAGCCCTCACCCAGAATTTCGATATCCCCTGTCAGGTAACCCTGAATTTCTGAGAAAAGGTTTCCGAGAAAACGTTCGAGGTATTTTAATTCAAAATTGCGCGGATGGAGGGCAATCCGGTCACGGAAAGTATTGGCTGAATCTTTTATATCCATAGCCAGGTCAAAATCAATATGATGGTCCGGATCTACGTTATTGCCCTTGGCGGTAAGCATGCCGGTACGATTGTTATACAACATGGCCGCTTGTACCTGCCCAATGGAATCATTATCAAAACGCAATTCATCGGTATGCAGGTTAGCAATGACATTGAACTTTTTCTGTGGGTCTTCTACTACAATATCGCCATGCAACAAACCTTCCAGCCGGTTGGATGGGGTAAGGAAAGGTGAAATGTCACCCAAATTAAGATTGCGAAGTGAGATATGAAGATCGTTCCAGTTGCCGATAGCTGAAGGTTGAGTAGCGATCTGGATTTCCTGGTTGGATTCTTTTAATAAAAGCTGACCCTGTACTATGGTATTCGTTCTGAAATTTAATTCACCGCCCTGCTCAATTGACCATGCTTTGCCGTTCAATACAAAAGCTGAAGGATTAAAATGGATGGAAGCACCGTCACTAAACGTTTTGATCTGCGCCGAGAGATTGGCCCTGTTAATGGTTTGGTTGGCTATGGTGTTCAGTGTTACATCCGAAACATCATTTTGCGCTTCAATACTAAACGTAGTTTCAGGAAAATTGAGTGTTTCACTAACAATGGCATTATTGGCCGAACCTGTGATCACGAGTTTCTCGAAATTGCCATTACCTTTTACCTGTACATCGGAAAAGCTGTACTGCTGGTATGAAATATAAGGTACATCCGCATCTACGGTCATAGTATTTGCGGTTGTATTTAAAGAACCCGTTATATGGCTGTTATTAAAGCCCGAAAGATTTTTATTGATCAACCCTATATAATCTTCCACCATACCTGTGGTAATATCAAAAGTGAAAGCCTGGGGTGCTACATTACCCGGCTTTTTTATATAGGACGGATAATACCGGCTAAGAAATAATGTAAATGCCTGTGGCAGGTTATTCAGGTCGAAATTACCCGTAACTGTTGCATCAAACTCATTGGAACGGGCCTTCAGGGTTTTTAAACCATCAACAAAATAAGAAGATACAACGAGTGAATCGAAACTTAGCCGTTTGCCATTATGCAATAAAGTAGCATCTGAAATACGGGCATTGCCTAAAAGATTGCTTAATGAATTACCCTCCAGGTTCAAATCAAACTTGCCTGATAACTCAACGGTTTCATTGGTAAAACCCAGTTCTTTCAAATTAATACGGGCAATTGTTGCCTTGGCATCGAAAAGAGGCGTTTTACCAGTAAAATCAATCAGGCCTTTTAAACTGAGATCGGCATTTGGATCTTTGCTTACAAAATCACCATTGAATTTGCGGTTACTTAATATGCCTTTTGCTTTAATATTTTGATAGGTATAATTGCCAAACGTAAAACGGTTGATAACACCATCAATGTCCATGTCAAGCGTTTTCCAGTTAAAGCCAGAACCTTTCACTTTTCCATGAAAATCAACGATACCAAGCTGTGAGTTGTTTAGGAAACGTCCAAGCTGAAAACCATTAGTAGAAATTTTACCCGAATAGGTGGGATCTCCTTTTTGAGGAAGTTTCATATTCAGGTCGGTATTTAATGTTCCTAGTGCCGTTTGAACGGTTCCGTAGGTTACAAAATCATTTATAAAGCCGGTGTAGGTACCTTTAAAACGAACATATTGCAGTTGGCGCAGGTTAGGGCTGGTAACAGATCGTAGCGAAGGAATAAAATTTATTGCATCGGCATAAGTAGTACGGAGTTCATTGGCCTCCACGTTAATCAGTGTTTCTGTAATATTGGGTAAACCAATGATACTGATGTTACCATTAACATAGGTTTTATCACCCGCCCAAAGCTCCAGGTCGTGTGCATTCAGGGCGTCCACCGTCCCTTTTACCTGGCCATTGATCCTTATGACGCGGTTCCAATCTTTTACGTCTGGTGCAAAAAAAGCAATATCGTCACTTGAAAGAGAAGCTTTGCTAAAATTAGCTTCAAGTATTACAGCCCGAACAAAATCACCCATTCCTTTCGGGTAGCTCATTGAAAAATAATCACCCAATATGCTGCGGTTGGTTTGCAGATACAGGTCATCAAAAATCATGGCTGTTTTATGGAAAGTCGTATTGGCCTTTAACGATTTGATTACCAGGCCACTTCGTTCTTTAGCTGTTAGGTTTACCAATCCCCGAACTGTATCCTGCGCCCAGCCAATGTTTTGTAATCTCCCATTGATCTGGCTGAAATCCATATGCGCTGCATCAAACATTCCATCCAGGGGTGTTGAACCCATTTTGTCGGTTTGAAAACGTCCGTTTTTAATGCTTACACTACCCAGTGTAACGATCCATTCAAAAGGAGTACTTTGTTTTTTGGTGGTATCGGTTGATTTTGGTTTACGGCCCGGGTAATTGTAGGTGCTATAAAAGGGATCAACCAGGTTAAGACTTTCAATATTGATGGTTTTGCCTGTCAGGCTTAATTCGTTAGCATCCAGGTCAAGGCTTTTTACACTTGAGGTAAAATTTGTTCCAACCCAGCCATCCTTTTGAACAAAACGAACATTGTTCATGACAACCTTTTCCAGGTCAAATTCAATTCCTGCTTTCTTTTTAGTGCTGGTATCAGAAGATGCAAAATATTTTCCGAGAAAATTATAGTTCCAGACCGAATCGGTTCGGTTGAAGTTTACAATGGCATTGGAAAGGCCAATATATTCCAATACTGCCTTGTCTTTCAGGAAAAACCAGTCGGTAATGCGTACCTGCACCATACCTGCAAAAAGCAGCGTATCTTTTTTTTGATCTTCAATAAATACATTGTCCAGGTCCATTTTATCAAAAAAATGAATCCGAACCTTTTCAATACTAATGTGAGTCTGGAGATCACCCGATAATCTTTTTGTAACCTGTTTTGCCAGCCAGTTTTGCCCCCATTGCGTTTGCAAAAGACCCCATACCACTATCAGCAATAACAAAAAAGCGAGAAAAACCCGCAAGGATATTTTTAAAAACTTTCTCAGGGTGAAGTATTTACAAGTTGTAAAAGTAGCTAAACAACGAGTTAGGACAAACTGATTGTATTATGGTTCAATCAAATAAATGTGAAAACATGATGAAATGAAAACGATGTTGGGATAAATCAGGGATCAAGTTGCACTTATTTAAAAAAACATCCAGTGAAATACCGAGGTATGATTGAAGAAATTGAGAACTAATTTTATAGGAATCAATTGTTATTATAAAAATCCTGTTATGAATGCTAAGCAACTGGCGGCAGAAAAAGCTGTTGAATTTGTAAAAGATGGGATGACTGTTGGGCTGGGCACCGGTTCCACAGCTTTTTATGCCATTAAAAAATTAGGTGAACTGGTTGCGGAGGGTTTAAAAATAAAGGCGGTGGCCAGTTCCCTGGCATCGGCAGAAATAGCAAAACAAGAAGGGATTCTGTTAGCCGGTATGATGGAGATCAGCCAAATTGATGTAACCATTGATGGCGCAGATGAAGTGGATGAACATTTTAACCTGGTAAAAGGAGGTGGAGGAGCATTAACCCGTGAAAAGATACTGGCATTTAACAGCAGGAAGTTTATCGTCATTGTTGACCAATCGAAACTTTGTAAAAAACTGGGAACTTTTCCGGTTGCGGTAGAAGTTATTCCATTTGGATGGAACCTTACCTGCAGCCAATTGGAAGCATTGGGTTGTACGGCCACCGTGCGTAAAAGCGAAGAACAGTTCTACAAAACTGATAATGGAAATTGGATATTGGATTGCCGTTTTGACGAGATCAGTATCCCTGCGGAATTAAATACAGCCATCCAAAGCATACCTGGGGTAATTGAAAATGGAATATTTCCATCTTCAGTAGTGGATATGGTAATTGCAGGTTTTGAAAACGGGGAAGTCAAGGTTTTTAAAAACTCAAGAACCTGAGGGCCTAATATTTTGAGCTTTTCATAACCTGGTTAAATTGTTCAGAACCTTTTTTGGGAATGGATAATGTTTCCCATTGATCTGCTTTAATCAACCGGCCAATATAAATAATCTGGCCAACATGCGATGAATAATGAGCCATCTGCCGGTTCACTGCATCAATTACCAATAGGGGTTGGTTACGGATGGTTATGGTTTTTAAGAGGTCTTGTTCCTTTAAGGATTCCAGTGTATCTAAAAAAACGTTCCACCCTTCTTCCCACAACACTAACAATTGTTGTTTTGAAATTGTTTCTTCTTCAAACTCATCGTCTCTTTTTCGCCATTCTTTTTCTCCGTCCTCCGTTAAAAAATTGGTCCAGCGGCTTAACATATTTCCATGCATATGTTTGATAATAACGGCTATACTGTTTGATGTTTCATTTGGTTTCCAGATCATTTCATCATCATTCAACTGATCAAAGGTTTTATCGGCAAGACCTTTATATTCTTTGAATCGTTTTTTTGCACTTTGAAGGAATTCGATCCCGGTATTCATAACTTCCACTTTTTTGATTATCTATTGTTGTTTTAATTGATTCGTGCATCAAAATCCTTCCGCACTATCATCGCCACGGTTATCAGCCACGGCTTCAAACCTGCCATCAGGTAAAACCCTGATCAGTTCTGTTCTGCCAATCGATCCACGCTCATGAATTGTATAACCCATGTTCTCAAGCGCCGTTCTGGTTGTTTGCGGGAAGGTCTTTTCTACATCAACACGGTCGGGCAACCACTGATGATGAAACTTTGGTTTATACACTGCATCTTCAGTGCTCATTCCAAAATCTATTACGTTAACAATCGTTTGAAAAACTGAAGTGGTGATTGTGGTACCACCGGGAGTGCCTACCACCAGGAAAGGCTGTCCGTTTTGTAAGACAATGGTGGGTGTCATTGAACTAAGCATTCGCTTACCAGGGGCAATGGCATTGGCGCTACCACCAACGGCGCCATAAATATTCGGCACACCGGGCTTTACGCTAAAATCATCCATTTCATCATTCAGAAAAAATCCGGCACCACCCACAACGGTCTTACTCCCGTACGAATTATTTAAGGTAGTTGTAACTGCTACTGCATTGCCTTCCGCATCTATCACACTTAGATGGGTTGTTTGTTCACTTTCTTTTAGAGGCAATTCACCAGGTTTTATTTGCTGGCTGTTGCCTGCAATACCACGCTTATAATCTTTCATCCGTTCTTTTAAATACACCTCACTTGTTAAGCTGGCTACAGGCACCTTATAGAAATCCGCATCACCCATATATTCTGCCCTGTCGGCATAAGCTCTTCTTTCTGCTTCAACCATTAACTGCACTGCATCGGGAGATAAATAACCATATGTACTCAATGGCTGATCTTCAACCATTTTCAGCATTTGATGCAGTAAAACTCCACCGCTACTGGGCATTGGCATAGAAACGATGGTATAACCCTTATAGTTAAACGAATGTGGTGTTCGCCATTTTGCTTTATAAGCTTTCAGATCATCAAGAGTTATGATGCCGCCTCCTCTTTTCATTTCTTCTACAATCAGTTCTGCAGTTCTTCCTTCGTAAAATCCTTTTGCGCCATTATCCCGTATTCGTTTTAAAGTATTGGCCAGGTCTGTTTGCAATAAAGTATCACCAGCTTTCCAATCTATATTTTTCTGGAAAGCTGTATATAAAGTGTTGTACGTTTTAAGTTCATCCTGTAAATTGTTAAGTGCAGCTGCTTCCCTGTTTGTAATTACAAATCCTTTTTCGGCCAGGTCTATCGCGGGTTGTATCAATTGCTGAAAAGGAAGCTTAGCGTATTGCATGCTTTCAAACAGGCCGGCTATCGTTCCGGGTACACCACTTGATAAATGCCCGTTAACACTCTTGCCTTCCATCACATTTCCTGCAGCATCAAGGTACATATCCTGATGCGCCGAAGACGGGGCCATTTCACGGTAGTCAAGGGAAACAGTTTTTCCATTTGCCAGTTTTGCAACCAAAAAACCTCCACCTCCAATATTTCCAGCATTGGGGTACACCACCGCTAATGCCAGTTGAGTAGCTATTGCAGCATCAATAGCATTGCCACCTTTTTTTAAAACTTCAATACCCACTTTACTTGCCAGCGGGTGTGCAGAAACGACAGCTCCTTTTTGTGCAATAACTTTTTTTGTTATACTGTACTGGTATGGATTAATATCTATACCAGTAGATTTTTTTGAGGTACTACACGAAACAACCAAAACAGCGAGCAGGATCGGTAAGAAGTTTTTCATCGCAAATAATTGTAGCCGGGAATTTATAATTAGTAAAGATTTTATCACAGATTATTTCTTTCGGGGAATGCGTTTAAAATGGTAAATTTAAGTATAAGTCCTTTCCCTTAGGCGTTAACATTCGACTGCTGTATAATCTATTCTTTATTAAATCTTAATTGCTATGAGTTATTTACAATTGCTTAAGAAGGCATCTGTTGCGATGTGCTTTTTATCAGCTCCATTTATTGCCATGGCGCAAACTGCTACGGTTCGCGGCACAGTTAAAGATCCCGCAGGTCATCCGTTGTCAGGAGCCTCCATCATCATACAGGGCCGCTCTGGTGGAACAACCACCAATAACCAGGGTGAGTTTTCTCTTTCGGTACCAGCCGGTACCTATACAGTAAATGCAAGCTACGTGGGGTATATAACAGCCAGGCAAACGGTTACGCTCAGTGTCGGTGCTTCATCCACAGTTGATTTTGTATTGGCAGAAAGTGGACAGGAGCAGGCCGTGGTCATTTTGGGCTCCCGTGCCTTACCCCGTACACAACTTGAAACACCAGCTCCTGTAGATGTTATTGATCTGAAAAAACTGGCCGGAGACGCTCCGCAGGTTTATGTGAACCAGATTTTGAATTACGCCGCTCCATCGTTCAACTCGGGCACACAAACTGTTGCTGATGGTACAGACCATATTGATCCTGCATCTTTGCGGGGTTTAGGTCCGGACCAGGTATTAGTATTGATTAATGGAAAACGTCGGTACAATACGGCACTGGTAAATATTAATGGAACGTTTGGACGCGGTTCAGTTGGAACCGATATGAATTCGATTCCGGTTTCTTCTATTGACCGTATTGAAATTTTACGTGATGGCGCAGCGGCGCAATATGGTAGCGATGCCATTGCCGGTGTTATAAATGTAATTTTAAAAAGCACGGTGGACAGGGTTACAGTTTCTGTTACCGGTGGACAAAATGTAACTAAGTTCCAGGGCAATTCGGTTACTGACGGAGAGACGGTGCAAACCGCTTTGAACTTCGGCATTCCTGTTGGAGAAAGAGGTGGTTATATTAATTTTTCAGGTACCTATGATTATAGAAATGCAACCAATCGTGCCGGTGACAGAAGCGGTATCATTTATGAGCGATATGATGGCCGTAATGCCGGCGGTGCTGTTCAAAAAGTAGATCGTACCGACTCATTCCTTGTGGCTAATAGTTTAACCCGCAGGGATTTCAGGCAAAGGGTAGGTCAATCCTTATTAAGAAGCGGGCAGTTTATAATGAATGCCGCATTTCCTATGAATGATAAGGGAACGGAGTTTTATTTTTTTGGAGGAATTGGATATAGAAATGGACAGGCCGCGGCTAACAGGCGTTTGCCAAGCATAGCTAATAATGTTATTGAAATTTACCCACTTGGATTTTTACCGGAGATACATTCTGATATTTATGATAAGTCGCTTTCCCTGGGCATCAGGAGCCAGTTAAAAAACTGGAATGTTGACTTTAGTAATACGTTTGGACAAAACCAGTTTATATTCCGGGTGGTTAATTCTTTAAATGCGTCAATGGAAAAAGCCTCACCAACACGTTTTAATTCCGGCGGACCTGTTTTCACACAAAACACAACCAACCTTGATTTTTCGAGAAGTTTTGACCAATTGAATGGTATAAATGTTGGTTTTGGAGCTGAACACCGGTTTGAACGTTACCAGTTATTGCCTGGGGAAGAAGCATCTTATACCAATTATGGAAATGCACGGAACGTAGGTGTTGATGCTAATGGTAAACCTATTTTAGTTCCGGATCCTCAGGGACCGGTAAGTACACGTTTTGGCGGTGCTGATAGTGCCGCCAGGGGCGGTGGTGCCCAGTCTTTTCCCGGTTTCAGGCCTGAAAATGCTGTGAACGCAACAAGAAGTGCCATTGCTGCTTACGCTGACCTGGAATTTAATTTTACTTCAGCCTTTCTTGTAAATATAGCCGGACGTTTTGAAAATTATAATGACTTCGGATCCACCGTAAACGGCAAACTTGCTATGCGGTATAAGGTGGGGAATAACCTTGCAATAAGAGCTTCGGTCAGTACAGGTTTCAGGGCTCCTTCGTTGCACCAGCGTTACCTATCCACTACATCAACTTTATTTGTTGCTGGTATTCCCTATGAAGTAGGAACTTTCCCCAATGACAGCCGGCCGGCTCAATTGCTGGGTATACCTAGTTTGAAGCCTGAAAAATCAAAGAATGTCAGTGCTGGATTTACCGGCAATTTTGGAAAGTTCAAAGTAACACTGGATGGGTATTATATACGCATCAATGATCGTATTGTATATACTGATCTTTTCCAGGGTAATTCTTCTCCAACGGCACCACCAGTTGACCAGGAAATTTACAGGCTGTTGGCAATAGCTAATGCCAACAGGGCACAGTTCTTTGCTAATGCCATCAACACAGAAACCAAAGGTGTCGATCTTGTTGTTTCATACGGAACAACGTTAGGCGACGGAACGTTCAGGGCAGATCTGTCCGGTAATATCACAGAAACCCAAAAAGTGGGAGCCGTCAAATCATCTGAACTTTTGAAAGGGAAGGAGAATATTTATTTCAGTGAATCAAGCCGTTTGTTTTTAGAAAGTTCAGTGCCACGGGAAAAAGTTGGATTAACACTGACCTACAATATTAGTAAGTTTAATGTTTTTGTACGTAATGTTTGGTTTGGTGAAGTAACAGAAGCTGCCAATTCTCCCACACAACAACAGGTGTATGGTTCCAAGATCATTTCTGATCTTTCTCTGGGTTATAAACTTACAGATAACGTACGTGTATCTGTTGGTGCTAATAATTTGCTGGATGTTTATCCCGATGAAACGCTGGATCCTGCAACAAGAACATCCAATCAATTTATTTATTCAAGAAGGGCAACGCAGTTTGGTTATAATGGCCGGTACCTATTTGCAAGGGTTGAACTAAGTTTGTAATCGACATTTAATTCATATAAAAAGGTTCCGGTAAAACGGAACCTTTTTTTGTCTATTTCATTTTTTGGTTGTTATTTCCTGCTATGAAAAAGTTTACACTTGTTGTTCTCTTCATCTTTTTAATTTTTAATTCGTTTGCACAATTGCAATCACCCGAACAGTTTTTAGGGTATAAAATCGGGGCAAGATATACACCCCACTGGCGCCTGATAGAATATTACAAACATGTGGCAAATGCAGTGCCTTCAATGGTAAAACTGCAGCAATATGGTGTAACCAATGAAGGCCGCCCTTTAATGGTAGCCTTTGTTTCTAATCCCGGCACTTTATCAAACCTGGAAGCGGTACGCACCAATAATCTTGGTCTTGCACAAGTCAGCAACGGCGGAACTACTTCTAATGCGCCAGCAATTGTTTGGTTGAGTTATAATGTACATGGCAATGAAACTTCTTCATCTGAAGCTTCCATGCTTACTCTTTTTTCCCTGGTTGATCCAACCAATACACAAACAAAACAATGGTTGTCTAATACACTTGTTATTATGGATCCCTGCTTAAACCCTGATGGTCGTGACAGGTATGTAAACTGGTTTAATTCTGTAGTAGGCAAAAACGTAAACCCGGCACCGGAGGCTCGTGAACACAGGGAACCATGGCCAGGCGGCAGAAGTAATCATTATAATTTTGACCTGAACCGCGACTGGGCATGGCAAACACAGGTTGAATCGCAGCAGCGCATGAAGTTGTATAATGAATGGCTTCCACAAGTGCATGTTGACTTTCATGAACAGGGAATAGATAATCCCTATTATTTTGCTCCTGCTGCAGAACCTTTTCATGAAGTGATCACTCCATGGCAACGTGATTTTCAAAAAACCATTGGCAGTAACCATGCCCGTTATTTTGACAAAGAGGGTTGGTTATATTTTACAAAGGAACGTTTTGATCTTTTATATCCATCTTACGGTGATACTTATCCTATTTACAGTGGTGCCATTGGTATGACGTATGAGCAGGCGGGTGGTGGCGCCAGCGGTGCGGCCGTTCTAAATGGAACAGGCGATACGCTTACCTTATACGACAGGGCTATTCACCATTTTACAACAGGCATGAGTACGGTGGAGATATCTTCGCAGAATGCTTCAAAGCTTGTAACTGAGTTTCAGAATTTTTATAAGAAGCCTGCAGCGGCTTCGGATTATAAATCTTATGTAATTAAATACAGCCAGAATGATGTTGGCCGGATAAACGCTTTAACGGAACTACTCAGGAAAAATAAAATACAATTTGGAACAGGCCGCTCACTAACAACCCGTGGTTTTAATTATGATAGCAGGAAAGAAGAGTCCTTTTCTTTGGCCGAAAATGATATCATCATTCCAATTGCTCAGCCCAAAGGCACGCTGGTCAGGGTTTTATTTGAACCAAAAACTCAATTGTCGGATAGTGCTACCTACGACATTACAGCATGGGCAATGCCTTATGTATATGGAGTAAAAGCCTATGCTACCAGGCAGGCCATCCCGGTAACCGGTAATGTTCCGGCCATCACAGTTAATAATCCATCAACTGATGCTTATGGATATGCCATTCCATGGCATGGAGTTCAGAGTGTAAAACTGGTTTCGCAATTATTACAAAAAGGCATCAAACTTCGCTATAGCGAACACCCGTTTGCAATTGGCAGCCAGCAATTTGAAAGAGGGTCTGTTATTGTATTGAAAACAAGCAACCAGTATATTGCCAATTTATGGGATACCGTGCGCCGGTTGGCAACTGTACATAACATACAATTAACTCCTGTAACATCTGGTTTTGTGGATAAAGGATATGACCTGGGAAGTTCTTATGTGCGGCCACTGTCAAAAAGAAGAGTGGCCATGCTTACAGGCGAAGGCGTAAGTTCTCTGGGTGCCGGTGAAATATGGCATTTCTTTGAGCAGGTTCTTGAGTACCCGGTAACGCTGATCAATGCAACTGACGTATCAAGGATCAACTGGAGTAAATATGATGTTCTGATCATGCCCGATGGTAACTACCGCTTTTTATCGGACAAGGCGCAGGTTGAAGCTTTAAAAAATTGGGTACAAGGTGGCGGCAATATTGTGGCATTAGAACGGGCGGTTGCGCAACTTGCCCAGCAGGACTGGTCTATTAAATCTAAAAAAGCCGAAGAGGATGATTCAAAAGATATCTATGCAGTGCTGCGTAAATACGAAGACAGGGAAAGAGATTATCTCCCTAATATCACACCCGGTTCTATTTACCGTGTAGAGTTGGATAATACACATCCGCTGGCTTTTGGGTTCCCATCTTATTATTACACATTAAAACAGGATGACGCCATTTACGATTTTATAAAAGAAGGCGGTTGGAATGTTGGTGTAGTCAAAAAGGAAAAACAGGTTGCAGGTTTTGTGGGTTCTAAATTACAGGATCGCCTACAGGATGGTTTATTATTTGGTGTACAGGATTTGGGCAGGGGAACAGTTACTTACCTGGCAGATGATGTTTTGTTCCGTAGTTTCTGGGAAAACGGAAAACTTTTATTTTCCAACGCCGTGTTTCTTGTTGGGCAATAAATTTTATATAATTATTACAAAGGGTGAAATTAATTTCACCCTTTTGTTTTTTATTTGGCTTTGATTAAACGAACTGCATGAAGAAATGTTATTTTTTTATAATCACTCTTTTTCTTTTTACATTATCTAAAGCACAAACATCTTATACATCGGCTGAAATTTATCTGGGGTTAAAAAAGTTGAATGTGCTGGGAAGTGTTTTATATATAGCCGCCCATCCCGATGATGAAAACACAAGGTTGCTTACGTATTTTTCAAAAGATAGATTATACCGCACCGGTTATCTTTCGTTAACCCGGGGCGATGGGGGGCAAAACCTGATTGGTGATGAACAGGGTATTGCGCTGGGGTTGATACGTACACAGGAATTGCTTTCAGCCCGCAGAATTGATGGCGCTGAACAATTTTTTACAAGAGCCTACGATTTTGGATATTCAAAAACCCCGGAAGAAACCTTTGCAAAATGGGATAAAGAAAAAATATTGTCTGATGTTGTTTGGGTTATACGAAAATTTCAACCTGATGTTATTATAACACGTTTCCCAACTACAGGTGAAGGCGGGCATGGTCACCACACAGGAAGCGCCATTTTGGCCAACGAAGCTTTTATGGCAGCCGCCGATTCTTTACGTTTCCCCGAACAATTAAAATTTGTACGAACGTGGAAGCCTAAACGAATTTTATGGAACAGTTTTAATTTTTCAAATAACGCTCCTCCAGCTGGTGCCTTTAAATTAGATGTGGGTGCCTTCAACCCGGTTTTAGGGAAAAGTTACGGAGAGTTGGCCGCACAAAGTCGCAGCCAGCATAAAAGCCAGGGTTTTGGTGTGGCTGCCAGCAGGGGTGAAGCGTTTGAATATTTTAAAACAAGTGGCGGGCCCGAACCTGTAAACGATCTATTTGATGACATAACGACTTCCTGGGAAAAAATAAAAGGAAGTGAAGAAGTTCAGAAACAGGTTTCGGTAATTATTAATGAATTTGATTTCTTACAGCCGCAGAAATCCGTACCTCAATTAGTGCAGTTGCACAAAACATTGAAAACACTCCCTGATGGTTATTGGAAAACAATTAAATTAAAAGAAGTTGAAAAATTGTTAGAAGCTGCCACAGGGCTTTGGATGGAAGCTTTCAGCTCTTTGCCAAATGCAGTACAGGGTGATTCGCTTAAATTAAATTTCGTCGTCAACAACAGGTTAGGCACACCTGTTCAACTTTTAAATATTGTGGTAGATGAAGTTGACAGCAGTTTACATAAAAATCTTGCAGCTAACCAAAACCTGAATTTCTCAAAAACTATATTCGTAAACATAAACAAACCTTTAAGCCAGCCTTATTGGTTAAAAGAAAAAATGCAGGAAGGTTTATTCCAGGTGAACGATCAACAAATGATCGGTCAGCCCGATATCACTCCTTCTTACCTGGCAAGATTCAGTTTTCAAATTGATGGGGAACGTTTTGAATTTGAAAAACCTGTGCGATATAAGTTTACTGATCCGGTTAAAGGCGAAGTATACCAGCCGCTTTTTGTAATTCCGGCAATGACCGTATATGCTTCTCCGGATGTTGTGCTTTTTCAGAAAGGAAAAACTCAATTAAAAGAAATTGAATTATTTATTGGTGCCAACAAAAAAATAAATGCAGAACAATTAGAGGCAAGGGTGCGTTCTAAGTATTATGCGCTTACAGAAAAACAAACAACAATAGCCCTTGCAAAAAATACAAGCCGGCAATTTGCCTTTGATTTGTCTAACGATAAAATGTCGGTAAACGAAGAAGATTATCTTCAGCCCTTTGCCGACTTTAAAGAAAATGGTAAAGAACACTATGCCTACCTGGCCATGACCAGCATTAATTATGATCACATCCCGGCCATCCGTTATTTTTATTCTGATGGAATCAAGCTTTTGAATATTGATTTAAAAACCTACAATAAAAAGATAGGATACATATTAGGTGCCGGTGATAAAGTTCCCGAAGCACTTGAGCAAATGGGTTATGATGTGACATTATTAACGGAGAAAGAATTGTCACGAAACAACCTGCAGCAGTTTGATGCCATTATCAGTGGAGTAAGAGCATATAATACCAACGAATGGCTAAACAATTATTATGAAAAGCTGATGAAATATGTTGAGAATGGAGGTAACCTGATTGTGCAATATAATACCAGCAGTAATCTTGGTCCGGTAAAAGCAAAAATAGGTCCGTACAATTTTACTATCAGCCGTACAAGAGTAACTGATGAAAATTCGGAGGTTCAATTTATAAATCCCCGTCACCCGGTTCTAAATTTCCCAAATAAGATCACGCAGAAAGATTTTGAAGGATGGATACAGGAGCGAAGCATTTATCATGCATCTGATATTGACACGGCTTTTCAACCTGTTTTACGGATGAACGATACCGGTGAGAAAGCAGATGATGGAAGTCTTATCACGGCTCAGTTTGGGAAAGGTTATTTCACGTACACCGGTTTGGTATTCTTCAGGCAATTGCCGGCAGGTGTGCCCGGTGCTTACCGGTTATTGGCTAACCTGATTGCATTAAACAGAAAAAGAGAATTTTAGTATGGCAGAAAAACCACCCGACAGAAAAAGAGGAAATATTGGTTTTGCATTTGCAATCATTCTCGGGTTGATCATTGGTATTTTTATTAAACGTGTTCATTTGGGATTGATCATTGGTCTTGCTATTGGGCTACTAAGTTCCGGACTGTTAAGAAGAAAATAGCCGTACGAGTGTACTGCGTAAACGTTTATTTTACAGCGACTGATTGATATATGAAAGAAGAAAAAGAAAAAGTGCCTCTTTTCAAAAGCTGGAATTACTGGTATATACTGGTGATTGGTTTTCTTTTATTACTGATCTTCCTGTTTTATCTCTTTACCAAAACGTATTCATGACGCTTATAGATTGGCTTGTTATTGGATTTCTTTTGTCCGGCATCATTATTTACGGTTTATACAAAAGCCGTACTACTAAAAATATTGAGGGATATTTTCTTTCCAACCGCAGCATGCCCTGGTACATCGTGCTGCTGAGCATAATGGGTACACAAGCAAGTGCTATTACCTTTTTATCGGGCCCCGGGCAGGCATATGCTGACGGAATGCGTTTTGTTCAATATTATTTTGGATTGCCCCTGGCCATGGTTGTGATATGTATAACCTTCGTGCCGCTGTTCAACAAAATGAAAGTGGTAACTGCTTATGAATACCTGGAGCAACGTTTTGATAACAAAACAAGAACATTTACCTCGTTTCTTTTTTTATTGCAGAGAGGATTGTCGACCGGTATTTCCATTTATGCGCCTTCCCTTATTTTTTCTTCTCTTTTTGGATGGGATATCTTCTGGACCAACATTTTAATGGGGGGTTTATTGATCATTTATACTGTAACTGGCGGTGCAAGATCAGTTGCCTATACACAACAAATACAATTGATCATTATTTTTTCCGCTATGTTTTTGGCTGGTTATACGGCAGTACACCTGTTGCCAGAAGGAGTGGGATTTAGCGATGCTTTGCATGTAGGTGGGAAACTTGGCAAGTTGAACGTGATTACTGATGGAGTGAATGAGAAAGGTTTTAACTGGACGGATCGCTATAACATTTGGAGTGGTGTCATTGGTGGATTTTTTTTGGCACTCTCTTATTTTGGTACCGATCAGTCGCAGGTAGGCAGGTATTTAACAGCACAAAATAATACCGAGAGCAGGTTGGGGCTGTTAATGAATGGACTTGTTAAAGTACCTATGCAGTTTAGTATTTTATTAATTGGTGTCCTGGTTTTTTCGTTCTACCAATTCAACAGTGCGCCTTTGTCATTCAATAGCAGTCTTGTTGATGCTGCGTCTTCTTCATCTTATAAAGATTCGGTTCAGTATTTACAAAGCAGTCTTGATTCGGTAAACAGAATTAAAAAAGAAAAAGTTGCGCTTTTTACGCAAGCCATCAACAACAAAGATGGGGTTGAAGAAGAACAATTGGCACTGGAATTAAAGGCTTTGCAAAATCAAACGGACAGTTACAGGAGTGAATTCCGGAAAATAGGGAGTAAGGTTAGTACAAAAGATACCAATGATACCAATTATGTTTTCCTTGCTTTTGTAAAAGATTACCTGCCCGCGGGCTTAAAAGGCTTATTGATTGCCATTATTTTTCTTGCCGCATGGGGCTCCATTGCTGCTGCATTAAACTCATTGGCTGCCAGTACCGTGGTTGATTTTCATACCCGGTTCAATAATCATAAGCGACCCATTGAAGAATATCGTATTTCAAAATGGTATACTTTAGGTTGGGGTGTTTTTTGTATTGTGGTTGCACAATTTGCAGGGCAGGTGGCACAAAGTCTTATTGAAGCGGTGAATGTGTTGGGCTCTCTTTTTTATGGTGTGATACTTGGAATTTTTCTCGTGGCTTTTTATTTCAAACACATCAAATCAACAGCCATTTTCTGGAGTGCAGTATTGGTTGAACTGTATATTATTATCTCTGCCATATGGCCATGGCTTTCCAATCAATTTTCATTCATTTTCAGGCATACGCCAAAAAGTGTAGATTCATTTTTAAATTCAGCATCCACCATCGGATTTTTATGGCTGAATGCTATAGGTGCAATAGGAGTAGTATTGGTGGCTTTGCTTATTCAATTGTTTTTACCTAAACAAAAAATAAAGCCATAAAAAAAGAACATCAAAAAATGATGTTCTTTTTTTAGAGTGAATAAGGAGAGGTTATTTAAGGCTGTCAAGTAATTTTTTATTCAGCTCAACATAATCATCGTTCTGTGCTTGTTTAGCCAGTTCCATTGACTTTTGTGCAACAGCTTTTGCTTCCTCTTTTTTACCAACTTTTGCCAATGCATTTGCTTTTTGATGATATACCCAGAAAGCATTTGGATTTTGCTCAATAGCTTTATCCAGCCAGCTAATGGCCTGGTTCAGGTCTTTACCGGTTTCCATATAAAACATGGCAGCCTGGAAGTAAGGACGGTTGTCTTTGTTCATTAATGAATTGATCTGGGCCATGATCTTGGATTCTACTTCGGTTGCCAGCGGCAAACTTACTCTCGTATTATCCCAGATAATTTGCAGATCCGCAGTTGTTGCCTTTACGTTGGCAAACTGGATGGTGAAAGATTCAACTTTGTCTGAAATGGTTTCAGGTTTTACGTTCACTCTCACAACATCACTTTCCTGTTTATATGCGGCAGGAGATGTTACATCTGTTTGCTGGCTGATGATCAGCGTCCACTGGTCTTTGCCAGGAATGGTAAGCAAACCATATTTTCCGGGAGCTAGTTTTTTACCGCCAATAACCATACTATCGCTAAATGTCAAGGTTGTAGCATTGTTGGCTCCTGTACGCCACACTTTTCCAAAAGGAACAAGGTCGCCATAAATTTTACGACCTTTCATTCCCGGACGTGAATAAGAAAGCTCGATGCTTCCAATTCCAAAATCCTGTTTTACTGTTTGCGATGGGCTGGGTTGAGGGGTTTTTAGTGGTTGTGCTTCAACAGACAATAGGGTGGCACAAATTCCCGCACATAGAAGCAATTTTTTAAGCATGTTTAGTAGATTTTGGTGACAAATGTAAAAAGATTTCAAATTGAGTTCTCTTTTCAGTTTATAGCTATTGATGACATAACTATGTTCATGTATCGTTAAAAGAACGTTTTCGGTAAGGATGATCGGTTCTTTTTTCGTTTATTAGAACATGGAATTTTTTGTGAGAGAAGACTCAATTGTTAGAAAAATATGGGGTAGCGGTGATACCATTCTTTTCATTTTTGCCGGAGCCTCGGCAGAATTTGCTCTTAATAAAGCGGTTGACTGGCTTTATTTTACAGGTAAACTTCCATCCGATCCCCTGGGGCGGTTATTCTCAACGGTTGGTTATGCAAGGGCCATAGTTTTTGCAGATACAAAAGGTGCTAACAAGGCAATTGACACCATGACCATTATTCATGGCAACGTTGAAAGAAACAGGGGTGGCGCCATTCCCGACTGGGCCTACCGTGATGTTTTGTTTATGCTGATTCATTATTCTATTGCCTCGTTTGAATTGTTGGAACGTAAATTAACCAAAGCTGAAAAAGAAGAAGTGTTTGATGTGTTTTACAGGGTAGGTGAACGGATGGGTTTAAAAGGATTGCCCCACTCTTTTCATGAATGGAGCGTTATGCGGCAGCAACATTTAAATGAAAATCTGCAAATGAGTAAGTATACCAAAGATCTTTTCAAACAATACAGAAAACATCTTGGTTTTGTTCGTTATTTCCTGTTAAGACAGGCCCAGGTGCTGGTTGTTCCGCCCAGGGTTAATAAACTTTTACATTTGGGGTCTTTTTCCTCACTATCATTGGTGATCCCGCTGTATAAGATGGCTAAAACAATAAAAGCTGACTGGATACTCAAATCAATACTACTTCCTGCTGCCTATAAAAAACAGATCAGGGATCTTGATGTGGTGCCTTCCTGATATTTATAAATGTTTTTTAAAGAAATCCATGGTTCTTTGCCAGGCAAGTCTGGCTGCGGTTTCGTTATACCTGGCCGCAGATGTATCGTTATGAAAAGCATGATTCACATTTTCATACATATACAATTCGTAGCTGGTACCGGCAGCTTTTAATGCCTGTTCATATACCGCTATTCCGGCATTAATTCGTTCATCTAGACCAGCATAATGTAATTGTACAGCTGCCTTTATTTTAGGCACATCTTCTGCCTTTGGTTGCGAACCATAAAAAGCTACCGCTGCTTTCAGTTCGGGAACATTTACAGCTAATTGATTAGCCATAGCACCACCCCAGCAAAATCCCACACAACCGGTTGAGCCATTGCTATCGTTACGGGCTTTTACATAATTCAGCCCATTGATAAAATTTTGCAGATTTTGTTTTGCATCCAGTTTGCTGAACAGATCCCTGGCTTTGTCTGTATCGGCCGGGGTGCCGCCTACTGGTGACAAGGCATCCGGGGCAATGGCAAGGAAACCTGCCTTTGCAACTCTTCTGGTAACATCTTCTATATGTGCATTCAGTCCACGGTTTTCGTGTATTACCATTACAGCCGCATATTTATCCTGTTTTTGAGGCCGTGCTATATAAGCATTCATCTTCCCGTTCACTCCATCATACGAAACACGGTCCGTAAATACTTCATCGGTAGTTGCTTTATTAGGAGCAGCACAACTTTCAAGTAATGGAATTACACTCATAGCTGCGGTGATGCTTCCGGTTAAAACGACAAGACGTTCAATAAATTCACTACGTTTTAAAGGCTTATGAGTGTACTCGTCGTAAAGATTAATGATGCGTTGGTCCATATCTCCAGTTTGCTATAAAGTTAAACGAAATGATTTTTTATATAAGGTGCTTATGAGACCAGGCATCAGTGGCGGGTATGAATTTTGACCAGATGAGGAAAAGTAGTTTATGAAACAATTTAATTGGACCTGGAGTAAACAAACTCTTCTTTTTCTTTTTGTGCTTACAATGGCGTCGTGCAGTTCTTCAAGAACCATAGCTGTAGAAGAGGGGTGGGAATTACTCGATGACAGAAAGGTGAATTTTGTAAGAGATAAAGATGTTATTGAAGTTCAGAGCAGGAACCAGTTTACCGGAATTGAGTTTAGAGTTGAAGACAGGGATATAAGGATCAACGAGGTAAAAATTTATTTTGATAACGGCGATAAACTTGAACCTGCCATTGATGAAGAAATAAGTGCGGGTGAAAGAAGTCGCTTTATTGAATTTGGAAGAGATGGACGGTATATAAACAAGATAGAGTTTAAATACCGTACAACTGGTAGTGTTCTAAAAGGCCGTGCCCATGTGTTAACTTTTGGACGTAAATATGATCTTTACAGGTACTAAAGAAAAAAAGAAAAGCCCGGAAATTCCGGGCTTTAATGAATATGTATGATTCTTTATTCTTCGCTTATATCTAAGCTTTCGCTTCTGTTACGTTGAGAACTGCTGCGTTCACTACCCGAACGCTGGTTGTGTAAATCCTGATCTGACTGTAACTCCTCGCTTGAAGATCCTACTCTTCCTGTACCCCTGGTTGAAGATACATCCTGGTTTTGGCCAGTTCGCTGTTCAGAAATTTGAGAACTTCTTTGATTTTCCTGCTGACTGTTTCTGTCTTGTTTCATAGCAATAATCTTTAAAAGGTTATCAATTGATTAGCCAGAACATAAGAGGAAAAATGATGCCAAAAACACAAACCAGAGTTTGCTTGCAAGGCTAAAATTGTTTTGTTCGTTCTTTTATTAACAGTGATGATTTTTCATTTTTAAGGCACTTTTTTTGTTGCGATCCAGCGTTAAATTTTTTGAAATGGAGTTGAAAGCGATCGTGCAGTTTGAGGGAGGACTGGCGCACTATAATGTTTTACCGGAAACAAATGGCATTTACCAGGCTCGCCTGTTGCAATATGATGGAAATTCAGAAAAAGCTCCACCCTCCGAGGTGATCCTGGTAAGAGGTTACAGGCAATGGTCGGGAAGTTACGAACGACAAGACCTATTAAATGATATTGGAAATGTCATTGAAAGCCGTTCCAGAAATGGAAATCCAGGCGAAGTAAACACCAGGCCTGTTACTCCTGATAAAACTGTCTGAAGATCGTGCTACACGTACCCGGATCGCTGCAACAGTTCCAAACTATTCCGCAACGTTCTTAAGCAAACAAGCATTCAATTTAACTGGGCCGAACCAGAAACGGCCTACCTGGTTGTATTTCCAGGTAAAGTGTTACCGGGCCTGGATAGATTGCCATAGGTATTTGGATTGTCAGTGTGTATACATCACAACATTGTTACCGGAATATAAATCGGGCCGGCAACCGTCTAATACTTTTACAACCCAATGCATTCGGTTTTCAAGATCTTACCCCGGATTCTGCATGAGGATACCAGCAATATACCATTTACCTTTGTAATAGGGTAGTACAAGGATCTAGTAAGGATATCACCTATAACTTACCTATAACTTACCTATAAGTTACCTATAACTTAACTGTAGCAGAAAAAATAGGGTGACTCGTCCTAAAATATCTATTTACTGTTATGCATCAACAGCCTTGCAGGTTTTGGTGTAAGTACCCAATTTGTTGAATTACCATAAAGCAAAGTTGGGTATGTGCAAATTCCCGAATAGATCAGCAGGAACTTACTGCAGATCAACTGTCAAAAATGGGCAGTATAATCTATTCCCTTTACTTCGAAAGTAATTTTTGTTGGGAAAATTTTTGCCGGTAATTGGGTAGGGTACCAATTGCGACCTTCAGTAGCGATTATAAATAAACCTTCGTCATTTCCAACTGCTTTAAAGTCAGGAAACGGTTTTTGTTTTTCAAAATAATCCAGTTGGTAATTACCTAAAATTGAATTTGTCCGTTGCTCAATTTCTTCTTGTTTAAAAACAAGTCCGATTTCACTTACTGAAAGAAAATGAGAAGGACCAAAGTTTTCAACCGTATTGGTAGAAAGATCAAAGCGGGCAATTAGCTCAACTATATTACCAGCAGCATCCAGGAAATAAACAGATTGTGCATTCCAGCTTTTGAAATCTGCAATTACATTTTTATAATCTTCCATCCACATTAGCGGGGCTTTTTTATTCATCCAGTCCCTGGCTTCTTCAATTTTATTAGCTGGGATATTGATTGCAAAATGATAGAATGGATGTGATGCAACATCAGATTTATGAAACCTGATTATAGTTAGGCCAATGGTAATTGTCAGTTCATTTTCTTTTGCCTGTACCGGTAGCTGCAACAACTGCTGATAAAATGAAATCATTGCATCAATATTGCTTGTATATAAATCCAGTTGTTTGATCTTCATAAAAATTTATTGTAAGATCTCGGTAAGATTTTTTTGAATAGTCTCGGCCATTCGTTGCATGGGCAGGTCATTGGTATCTTTTCCAAACGGATCTTCTATTTCTTCTGCAATAAGTTCTAGCGAGGCCAGTACATAAAAAATAAACATCACCACAGGTATCACCAGGTAGCCAAGGCTAAATACATACCCAATTGGTAAGGTAACAACGTATATGAACACAAATTTTTTGATGAAACTGCTATAACTGTAAGGTATAGGTGTGTTCTTAATGCGTTCGCAGGAACCACATATGTCAAGCAAGGACATGAGTTCGTTGTTCAGGAACAATAGTTGCTCGCCGGTGATGCTCTTTTGGTTGTATAAATGGTTGATGCGTTTCATAACAAGTGACACCACCTGGTTGGGTACATGTTTGGTCCTGTCAAAATCGGGAATCTCCGGATGCGGATTTTCATCCAGTTCAAACCTGGTTTGTTCGGATTGTAAATGATTTCTTAATTCAAAGGCAAATCTGGGAATAAGCTGCATGAAAAAACTACGGTTGGCCAGGTCGTCCTTGGGTAAAAAACTGTCAAGTTTAATAGCAAGATTTCGGCTGTTGTTGATCAAACTACCCCATAAACGCCGTCCTTCCCACCAACGATCATACGCAGTATTCGTTCTGAAAACAAGTAACATGGATAGAGCGAAACCCAAAAGATTGTGCAGGAGGGTCATGTTTTTTAAATAGCTGCTGTCGGCTAACTTAAAATATTCAATTTCGAGGTAGGCTATAAACCAGGAATAAATGGCCATTGCAAATAACAGGGGTAATAATTTTCGTACCGTGTCAGCTTTGTGAAAATTAAAAATAAAACGAAGCCAGTCTTTGGGGTTATAACTAATCATAGTTGTTAATTGCTAAACAAAAAAACGAAAAAGCGATTGATTCTGTTCAAACATATTGAAAACCTAAACCATAATCTTTTTCCCCGAAACAACAATAATTGTCATGCCCTGATAGTGTAAATTAGATGTCAAATTCTCAACATGGCAATCTGGTTTTCATCCTATACATTGGAAAGTGTGCAACAAAGAGGTAAGGGTACAATGATAGAACATATTGGTATAAACATTACAGAAGTAGGGGATGAGTTTTTAGCGGGAACCATGCCTGTTGATCACAGGACCGTTCAGCCTATGGGTATTTTACATGGGGGAGCATCCGTAGCACTTGCAGAAACATTAGGGAGTATGGCAGCCAGCCTTGTTATTGATCCGTCAAGGCAATATTGTGTGGGATTGGATATAAATGCAAATCACATGCGTTCAGCAAGATCAGGTTATGTAAAAGGTGTTGCCCGGCCCCTGCACCTGGGCAGCAGCACGCAGGTATGGTCTATTGAAATAAAAGATGAACAGGAGAAACTTGTCTGCATCAGCCGTTTAACCATGGCCGTTTTAACTAAAAGACCTTAAGGCAAGGGCAAGGTGAACGAAAAAATACTTCCTTTACCCAGTTTGCTCTCAATATGCATTTGCCCCCCATTCTTAGCAAGAAATTCTTTACAAAGCATCAGCCCCAAACCCGTACCCGATTCGCTGGCAGTGCCCTTGGTTGTATAAAAATTATTTTCGTTTATTTTTTGCAGAGCTTCTTCACTAATTCCCATCCCTGTATCCTGCACATATACTTCTGCAAAATAACTATGCTGGTTAATACCTATTGCAATCTGTCCGTCGTTTGGAGTGAATTTAATGGCATTGGAAATAAGATTACGCAGCACAAGATTTATCATGTCCCTATCGGCAAAAACATGTATAGGTGATATTGCTTTGTTTTGGATGCGGACATTTTTTGCCTGCGCTTGTAATCGTAAGAGGTTCATTACATCATGGATCAATTCTGTAAGGTCCAGTTCCTGCCCGCGAACAGCGTCCTGCTGCATCTGGCTTTTTGACCACTGCAATAAATTTTCCATTAACCCGATGGTATAATTCAGGTCATTCACAATATCGGGTACCATCTCTTTCATTTCTTCTGCCGGTATATCGTACTGGTGCATATTCTGAAAAACAGTTCGCATAGCATACATCGGTGATTTCAGATCATGTGAGATGACGGAGAACAACCTGTTTTTGACTACGTTTAATTTTTTTAGTTCCTTCTTTTGTGATTGTAGCAATTTTGCTTTGTCGGCTATCTCTCGTTTTTGTTTATTGATCTCAAGATTTTTTTTATGCAGCACCCGGTTTTTTGCTAAAAGCCTGAACTGGTAATCAGTATTTTCTTTTTTTACAAGGTATAGTCCATAAAAAATAAAAACGATGCTTAATCCCTGGTTGAAGAGGTAGAGAAATTTATTCTCCAGTTCCACTTCGTAAATAAAATCTTTTAATACAACTGAAAGAATAAAATAACTTACCATAGAGAAAGCCACGGTAAAGAGCATATAACCTATATCCTGTAAAAAAAATACTGAAAGAATGCCGTATAAAATAAAATGCAATTCTATTCCTGCATTCATGCCATTTAAATACACTACGCAAGTAAAAAATGGATAAGCAATAAAGTAAGTTAATAAAGCGGCTTCAACCTTTTTGAGGTTTGTAAGAAATAATACAGCGGCACTTGTACAGGCAGGCAGGCAGGCAATAAGCCAGGCGCTTAATGGAACGTCCACACGGCTCATCATACCCAGTACGGGAATTAATAAACCGGTTATCAACTGAAAGAAATTTAATTGGTTGAAGACACCCAGTTTGCGCTTCTCGTACTCATCCATGTTGGATGCAAAACCAAAAATTCTAATCCTTTCGAGTAGTTGAATTAAAAATTGTAAAGTTGTTTCCGGGATCGCTTTAAAATCAATAGAACGTATCTTTTCGTGGAGAAGCTGGAACTTTTGATAAACGATTTCCATAGAAAAACTGGTTAGTTTAGGTACGACTGGTGCCAAAATAATAAATTCAGCCCATAAGTTCAAGAAAAAACGTTCAATTTCTGATATAGGTGATTTGACTTATAAAAGGAAAACAAAATAATTTATTAGTAAGATATATTTTTTGATGAAGGAAGCTTTATGTTTTCCTTTTTTGAGTGTGTTGTTCTTTCGTTGCTTACTTCGTCATCGGTTGTGTAAACAGGATGATTCCAGGGAAAATATTCTTCCATTGATATCCACGGAAATTTTTTATGCAACCGGAAAATCGTGCCCTTTGAAAATACGGTGTTGTTTGTCAGGAATAACATGCCAGATGCAGCTAAGAATACACTCCGCCATGCCAGCGGCTCTGCCCAAAAACCCATAAACGAATTAACCCTAGCCGTTTGCGGACGAAAAACAAGATAACGTATGTTAACCGATTTTTGTAAGTAGTCTACATCGTTTCGCATAAAGCTCCCGCTAAAATCCTTTCCATCTACACGATATGTTACATGTATGGCATTTGATTGACTGGGCGGAACAATCCCCCC
>DASTMJ010000091.1:0-1967 GCA_035714205.1 Flavisolibacter sp.
TGACCTTGATGTTTCTATTTTAAAAGCATGTACCGGTTTTAAACCGCTGGAAAAAACATAATCGTGCGTTGGTTTGATCAAACCAAAAAAGGCACTGGCGGTGCTGCCCGCCGAAGCAGAAGACCAATAAAACCCGCTCCCGCTGAATTTATCAACCGCCAGCTTCGAGTCTTTTGAGAACAGGGTATTAAAATCGCCACCGATTAAAATATATTGGTAACGCGAAGATTGCATTTTGGCGTGTTGAAGAATGGCATCAATCTGTTCCATCCTGTTCTTCCTGCTCATTACCACGGTTTCTGTGTGAACGCTGTACACCAGTATCTTCTTTTGATGGATACTGATCTCGCCAATGGTAACATGTCTTGGCCTTTTGCTGAGCCATTTTGAGTGTGGGAGAATTAGTTTTTCAGGCTGGTGAATGGTGCCCCTGGTCAGGATGGCATTCCCTATATTTTTATCACCCGGTTTATCATATACAATTGGAATGTAGAGGTAATTTAAGCCTAACTTCCTGGCTATCTCCTGCACTCCCTTTTCATCCATTTCCTGCAGCAGGTAAACGTCTACGTTTTTTGTTTTTTCAAGATCCTGTAATTCGGCAGCAGCCAATTGTATTTTTTCTGATTTTTTAATATTAAAGGTCACAACGTTTAACGAATCAGCCAGGCCGTTTGGTTGACGGTGGTTATCGTTTGAATAAAAAACCGGTTTACCTGCTTCCCTGTAAACCTGCACGGTACCACATGACAAAAAGGTGGTAGCAAAAAGCAACAAGGTCCACTGAATGTAATTTGGCTTCAACATTTGTTTACAGAAATGATAGAAAATATACAGCCGAAATGCCGGTATAAGGAGCTAATTCATTTAAAGAAGATCTTTTTTGATAGGAATCAATTAAATAGACTGGGTGGCCGGTGGTTGTCTCCTCTTCACTGCTTATGCAAAAAGTAAGAACAGGTGATGACTAGCCATTTATTGCTGATTGTTTGTTTATCGTCCCTACATATACCCATGCACGGTTAGTGGTTTGTTGTTCCAGTATTTTTTATTGGTCTATTTTTGTAATAAGATCTTTAATGATTTTAACTAAATCAGCTTCCGCTTTTTTCACTTGTTCTATATTTTGAAATGAAGCTAATTTTCTTTTGTCTTTGAAGTTGCCAGTCAATAATCCTTTTGGATCTGCTGCATCGGCACCACGTAAAAATATAAGTCGTAAATTGTCCTGTTTATAAAAATTAAATCCAACAATATACCTTTTGTATTCTTTTGGTTCAAAAGGTTTCATTTTACCTGTATAGTAAAATGTTGGTGCATTCCAATAAATTCCTTCACCAATAGATTTATCTGCGCTTACAATAACTGTTCTCAGATATTCCACGATAGGTTTTAGCGGATGATCCAGTTTTTTTAGAAAATCATCTACAATTTCCGGTTCAGAAATGCCCTTCATTAAGTTGTTGGGTTGTTTCATGCTTTTTTTTGTTTAGTAAATAATTTTGCTCCTGACCAGGCACAAGGCTAGGTGGTAAGTATTTGTATTAACGGGTACCAATGTGGCGGCGTGGATAACATAGCTACTGCACCCAGAACTGCAATAATGAATCCGATAACGCCACCTAATGATGAAAATAAGAACTAAAGTTGATTGGGGGATGTCGAGCCGCTAACTGCTGCTGATTAGGGGATTTGCAGCCGATTACCTTTCCGTCAGACGGATTATTGCAAAACTGCTGTGCTTGTTGCACAACTAAGATATCAACAGGGTGTGAATAGAGCAACTACAGAATAATTTTTATTGCTGATGTTTATGCAAGGCAAAAAACACTACACCGAAAAACTGTTCACCACCTTTCAGTTAAGTAGTTATGTTCCACCCGATAACTTTTACCGCCGCCTAAAAGAGCAACTGGACCTTTCCTGGTTATATAATGCTACTAAAAAATATTATGGCCGTGAAGGGC
>DASTMJ010000092.1:0-26352 GCA_035714205.1 Flavisolibacter sp.
ATCTCTTCCCTCTACGCTATCCCTTACACTATTGTCACCATCCCTGTAGCTGAGGTATATTTTATCAATAGGTTTGAATGCCAGTAATTTTCCATCAACTTTAAAATCCTGGGCATAGGACTGCATCAATAAAAGCAAAGCCCCAACTAACACCGTTATTTTTCTCATTTAATAGAATTTACCTGCAAGTTTACCCCAAATCAACTTATTCATCATTGCCGGTCATCCTCTTTCGTACAGCAACTTCGTTAAAATAGTGGCGGTTTTGTATCTTCGCCAACTACCACTTAACGCGGTATGACCATTCATTATACATATATAAACCACCAAATTTTTAAAACTCTGAATAATGGACCTCAATATAATTTCAATCATTATAGCTGTAGTGGCCCTTCTAGTGGGCATTATAGCGGGTAAATTCATTTTTGCAAAAGATACCCGCAAAAAAATTGAAGAAGCAGACCTGCAGGCAAACTCAATAATCAAAGAAGCTGAATTAAGAGCTCAGAACATCCGCAAAGAAAAAGAATTAGAGGCGAAGGAAAAGTTTGTGCAATTAAAGGCTGAGCATGACAGGGAAGTTTTAGACCGTAACCGCAAAATCAATGAGATTGAAAACAGGCTCAAACAAAAAGAACATAGCCTGAATCAAAAAACAGAACAACTGGAACGCCAGTTAAAAGAAAATGATGCCATCAAGCAAAACCTGAACAGGCAAATTGAAGTTGTAAATAACAAACAATCCGAACTGGAGAAACACCAGGAAGAACATACCCGCCGCCTGGAAAAGATCTCGGGCCTTACGGCAGAAGAAGCAAAAGGACAGTTAATTGAAAGCCTTAAACAGGAAGCTCACTCCCAGGCACTTGGTTTACAACAGGAAATTATTGACGAAGCCAAACAAAAAGCTAATAAAGAAGCCCGTAAGATCATCATTCAAAGTATACAGCGGACCGCGTCTGAGCAGGCTATAGAAAATGCTATTACTGTTTTCAATCTTGAAACAGATGAGATCAAAGGACAGATCATTGGCCGCGAAGGCCGAAATATCAGGGCTATTGAAGCAGCAACAGGCGTTGACCTTATTGTAGACGATACCCCTGAAGCCATAGTGTTATCCTGCTTTGACCCGTTAAGAAGGGAAATTGCCCGTTTAAGTTTACAACGCCTTGTTTCCGATGGCCGTATTCACCCGGCCCGCATTGAGGAAGTGGTAGACAAAACCCGTCGCCAGTTGGAAGAGCAGATCATGGAAATAGGCGAACGTACCGTTATTGAATTGGGAATTCATGGCCTGCATAAAGAACTGATTCGACTGGTTGGTAAAATGCGGTTTCGTTCATCATATGGGCAAAACCTACTGATGCACAGCCGCGAGGTAGCTAATTTATGCGGTGTTATGGCTTCTGAACTAGGCTTGAATCCAAAACTGGCAAAACGAGCCGGCTTATTGCATGACATTGGTAAAGTGCCGGATGAAGAAACAGAATTAAGTCATGCTTTATTAGGAGCCAAACTGGCTGAAAAATATGGCGAGAACCCGGCTATTGTAAATGCTATTGGTGCTCACCACGATGAAATGGAAATGCAATATGTGATTTCCCCCATCGTTCAGGCCTGCGATTCTATAAGTGGTGCAAGACCTGGGGCCCGCAGGGAGATCATGCAGCAATACCTGCAAAGGATCAAAGAACTGGAAAACCTTGCCCAGGCTTATAATGGTGTTGAAAAAGCTTACGCAATACAGGCCGGCCGCGAATTAAGAGTAATTGTGGAGGCTGATAAGGTTTCTGATAGTGACAGCGAAAAACTTTCTTTCGAAATTGCCCAGAAAATTCAAACCGAAATGACCTACCCGGGACAGATTAAAGTAACCGTCATCAGGGAAAAAAGGGCGGTGAACGTAGCCAGGTAATCGCAATATAAATTATCTAAGCCTTCTTTTTGAAGGCTTTTTTTATGACCCGTCCTTATCAACAATGTTGAACTTCTGTTGCGTCGCACTCTTGTACTTCCGGTAATTTACCGGGCTGTTATATGGCAGACATGATGAAAGAAGCACAGAGGTTGAACGGAGCGTCGCAACAAAAGATCAACCAGGGAAGGAACGCTGGTAAAACTAAAAATATCATGTGTTTAACGACTTTTAACAGCCGAGAGCCAAAAAAATCTTGAGTAAGCATCTTTAATCTTCAATCTTTCCCTTACCTTTGCCGTCCTTAAAATTTGAGTTATGAATCCTGCAATTGCCTTTGTACACGAACAATTAACAGGCAAAAAAGACTTCCCTAAGTTTAAAGCCGGTGACAATGTCACTGTAAATTATAAGATCATTGAAGGTAATAAAGAAAGGATCCAGTCTTTTCGTGGAGATGTGATTAAACTACAGGGCCAGGGTGCAACTGCTACTTTCACTGTACGTAAAATATCTGATGGTGTTGGGGTAGAAAGATTATTTCCTTTTTTCTCTCCAAACATTGATTCTATTGTTCTGAACAAATCTGGCCGTGTACGCCGGGCTAAGCTCTTCTACCAGCGTGAGCGTAGTGGTAAAAGCGCAAGAATACAGGAAAAGAAAAGAGCCGTGGAAACAGCGTCAGCATAAAATCGTTAATCTTTTTCAAAAGCGTCTCTCCAAACGAGGCGCTTTTTTATTGTAATAAAAAAGAAGCTACCTTGCTGACGATAGTTTTTCCGATACCTTTGTGTTCTATTCATCAATTTATAAATCCATTTTATGGGCCCTTTAGGTTTTAATGAAATCCTGATCATCCTTTTGATCGTGTTGTTGTTATTTGGTGGTCGTAAAATTCCTGAACTAATGCGTGGCTTAGGCCGTGGTATCCGTGAATTTAATGACGCTAAAAGCAATGTTCGCCGTGAGATTGAAGAAGGGATCAGTGAAAAAGACCAGAAGACAACCACTTCTTCTACACAATCCTAACAACATCCTTAACCACACGTTATCCTAAGGTTTAGGTGTTTAACTTTAGCTCTATTTCAGACTACCATGAACAGCTACAGGCTGGAAGTACTTCCTGTACACAGGTGGTTCAACAGTATCTTTCAGCCATAAACAATCAACGGCACCTGAATGCTTATTTAGAAGTATATGCCGAAGAAGCCCTTGCCGCAGCTGCTCGCCTTGATGAAGGTGGAAAAAAAGGAAGGTTGCATGGCGTAGTAATAGGCATTAAAGATAATATCTGCTACAAAGGCCACAAGTGTTCGGCTTCTTCAAAGATCCTGGAAGGTTTTACTTCTTTATACTCTGCCACCGCTGTAGAACGCTTATTAGCTGAAGGCGCCATTATTATTGGCCGGCAAAACTGCGATGAATTTGGAATGGGCTCCACCAACGAGAACTCGGCATATGGTGTTGTACACAATCCAAATGATTTAGAACGCGTTGCCGGTGGTTCATCGGGTGGCAGTGCCGCTGCTGTAAAAGCCGGTTTATGCATGGCTTCCCTGGGGAGCGATACGGGGGGATCCGTTCGTTTACCAGCTGATTATTGTGGTGTGGTTGGCTTAAAACCAACTTATGGACGAATTTCCAGGCATGGCTTAATTGCTTATGGCTCGTCTTTCGATCAAATAGGAATTTTATCCAACTCCGTTGAAGATGTAGCACTTCTTCTTGAAGTGGTTTCAGGCAAAGATGCATTTGATAGTACTGCTTTGTCCAGCGAGCCTTCATTTTCTGAACTCGCTTCTGATAACAGGAAATACAGAATAGCCTGGTTCCCGGATTGGGTGGATCACAGATCAATTGACCCTGAGATTTCTGCTCAAATTAAATCGTATTTACAAAACCTGGCCAGCCAGGGCCACGAGGTAAAATCTGTTGAATTTCCATTGACAGAATACATTGTTCCTACTTATTATATCCTTACTACGGCAGAAGCTTCATCAAATCTATCAAGGTACGACGGTGTACGATATGGAAAAGCAGCAACAGCAACTAAAGACCTTGCCGAATTTTACCAATCGAACCGGGCCCATGGGTTTGGAAAAGAGGTGAAACGTCGTATCATGCTGGGCAGCTTTGTATTAAGTTCGGGTTATTTTGATGCCTATTTTACCAAAGCGCAACAAGTCAGGCAAAAGCTTTTACAACATACAAAGTTGATTTTCAACGATTTTGACTTTATAATCGCTCCCAATTCTCCTTTCATTGCTCCAAAACTAGGTGAGAAAAATAAAGACCCGCTAGCCATGTACCTGGGAGATATCTTCACCGTTTTCGCTAACCTGGTTGGGATACCGGCCATTAGTTTACCAGTTTTTAAACATTCCTCTAACCTTCCTTTTGGATTACAAGTGGCAGCAAACGGGCAGAATGAGGTATCTTTGCTACGCTTTTCGCATCAACTGATGCAACAATAAGAGAGAGTAAGATAACCGTGCGATTTTGGCTTCACCCTTTAAAAAACCGTGATGAACAAACTTTTATTGTTGGCCACCAGCCTCATTAGCCTAACTATTCAAAGCCGTGGTGCCACACATCCTCCAAAGGAAATTGCCCATGTAAAACAGGCGGCCACGTTCAATGATTCATTAAAAAAAGCCAATCCTAAAGAAGGGTTTAAAAACCTGTTTGAGAACTCAACCAGTACAGGTATTCATATCAGTAAGTTGAATCCTAAAGCTATAAGTTTTGTTCAGGATTATATGGAGGATAACAATGCCCGTTTGACAAAAATGAAGTCATGGGGCAAACCTTATTTTGATCTGTATGAAGAGATTTTATCCCAGCATGGTTTACCTGTTGAACTGAAATATTTATCTGTGATCGAGTCAGATCTTAAGTCTTCGGCAGTTTCCTGGGTAGGCGCAGTTGGGCCTTGGCAGTTTATGCCTGCAACTGCAAGACTGCTGGGATTAAAAGTTACCAAGAAAAAAGACGAACGTACCGACTACCGGAAGAGCACTCATGCTGCTGCAAAATATCTGAACCAATTATTTAATATTTACCAGGATTGGTTATTGGTAATAGCAGCTTATAATGGCGGCCCGGGTAATGTAAATGCAGCTATTCGCAAAAGCGGGAGTCGCAATTTCTGGGATCTTCAATATCATTTACCTGCAGAATCAAGGAAACACGTAAAGAAATTTATAGCCACCCACTATATAATGGAAGGCGAAGGTGGTTTGACAACACTTACAAAAAAGGAAACAGAAAACCTGGTCACAACGACCCCATTGTCTACTGATCCAACTCTTTCTTTATTACCCATCAGTGGAAAATACACAGCACTTGCTATCAGTGGCGCCATACAAATGAATATCACTGACTTTAATGGATTAAATCCAAACTTTGACAAGGCAATTGCATCTAATGGAACCTATGAACTTCGTTTACCTGCAGATAAAATGGTTGCCTTTCATGCAGCTAAAACATTGATTCTTGAAGAATCCATCAAAATGATGTTGAGTACAGCAGGAAAATAAGAATAGCCCAAATTATAATAAAGCGGGATGAAAGTCCTGCTTTTTTATTTGTCAGCATTTACACTAAGGGCTTGTTTAATGGCCTCAGCCTTAAGCAAACATTCTTCCCATTCCTGTTCTGCATCGCTGTAAAAAGTAATGCCGGATCCTACCTGCCAGGATAAATACCCGGAAGTAGCATTATACATAACACTCCTGATCACCACATTAAAATCAAAATTTCCACCCGGAGAAAAATAACCAACAGCGCCAGAGAAGATCCCGCGACTTTGAGGTTCATATTCATCAATCAATTGCATTACGCGGTGCTTGGGTGCACCCGTCATAGAACCCATCGGAAATAAAGCTTTCAGAATTTCTGAAAAAGGGATATCATTTTTTAATTCACCACTAATTGTTGAGATCATCTGGTGCACTTGCGGAAAAGAATAGATACCAAAAAGCTCATCAACTTTTACTGTTTCTTTTTTACAAATTTTCGAAAGATCATTCCGTACCAGGTCAACTACCATAACGTTTTCTGCCCGGTCTTTTTTACTATTTTGAAGTGTTGTTTTTAATCGTTCATCCTTCCATTGATTTGTCACATCACGTTTAATGGTTCCTTTAATAGGCTGGGACAGTAACCGGTTATCTTTTTTACATAAAAACCGTTCAGGACTTGCACAAAGCAAGAATTTATCATCTAACCGGTAGAAGGCTGAAAAAGGATTAGGTGAAATATCAAGTAATTTTTGAAAAACCGCAAAAGGATCTATCCCGGCTTCCTCAGCAAAAAATTCCTGGCAAAAATTGATCTCGTAACAATCACCTCTAAGGATATGAGCCCGGAGATCCTCTATTTTTTGCAGGTATGCTTCTTTTGTTAAGGATTGTTGCATAGAAATAGATCTAGTAATTCCTGTAATCACACCTGTTTGCTGTAATACGGTTCCATAAATTTCATCCGGGTCATCGGATACAATAATCAACTCGTTATTTTTTATCAACAATACAACCTGGGGTATAAAAAAATAAAGTTTTGGGAAACCGATTTTATTGGTTTTGCCGGAGGGGAAATGCAACTCATCTTTTATATCATAAGAAACATGACCAAAGATCCATTGATCGTTGCTTTTTAAATATGAGTCCACCTTTTGCAGATCTCCGGTTTCAACAAAAGTTTTAACACCGGCAGCCAGCAGGCATTCGTAATTGTGCGGATGAATATTGTATTGTTGGTTATCCAGGAAACAAAAAATGTTGAACTGTTTTGCCCAGTTCAACATTTGTTTCTTTAACTGAACTACATTACCAACCGGGTAGGTGGAATTAGCCAGGGTATATCTTTTGTGAGGTTAATTAAAAATCTTCTTCCTCGTCGTCAAAATCACTATCGTTGAAGAGGTCCATATCTTTAAAATCTTCCTCTTCTTCTACTTTAAAATCTTCTTCTTCTTCGCCTTTACTGCTTTTACCTTTTTTAGATTTGGGCAGGTCAAATTCTTCAAAGTCGGGATCCCAATCATCATCACCCTCATCTTCTGCATCCAGATCATCATCTTCGTCCTCATCATCATCTTCACTCTTTGTTTTTTTAGCTGTTTTTTTGGGAGCTACATCTTCATCGTCAAGATCTTCGTCATCTTCTTCTTTCTTAGTTTTAGATGGACGTCCTTTTGCCTGGGCTACCAGTGTGTCAAACAAAATGCCTGGGGTTGTTTCTTCTGCTAAAATTACTGCCATAAATAATTTTGGATTATCGCTGTAAAATTTGGGCTAAGATTTTAATTCGCCAAATTTTGAAAAACTTTTTTTTAAAGCTGCTGTTATCAATACATTTTTACAATCTGGTCGCGGCCGGGGCCATTGGAAATATAATGAACTTTTGCCTGCAGGTTATTATTGATAAAGTCAATATAAGAATTCATTTCTGCGGGCAGACTGTTCACATCTTTAACCTGTGATGTTTCCTGTTTCCATCCTTTAAATACCTGATATTGCGGCTCAATAGCACAATGTGTCATCTGAAAGGGTATTTGTTTGGACGGCTTTCCGTTCACTTTATACGAGGTACAAATATTCAGCTCTTCAAAAGCATCCAATACATCGGCTTTTGTTATCACTATCTGGGTTACACCATTCAACATACAGGCATAGTCCAAAGCAACAAGATCCATCCAGCCACATCGCCGCGGCCGGCCTGTTGTAGCACCAAACTCATTACCAATTTTTCTCAATTGCTCACCAGTTGCATCTTCCAATTCTGTAGGGAAAGGACCGCTACCTACTCTTGTACAATAGGCTTTGCTTACTCCTATAACTTCCCTTATCTTTTGTGGAGCTACACCTAATCCATTACAAACTCCTGATGAAATGGTATTGCTTGATGTAACAAAAGGAAAGGTTCCGAAATCGATGTCAAGCATGCTACCCTGTGCTCCTTCGGCAAGCACCTTTTTCCCTTCTGACAAATGTTTGTTGATAAAATATTCGCCATTCACAATATTCAATGTTTTCAGAAATTCGACCGCATCAAAAAATTCCTCCTCCCAGGCCGAGATCTCTTCATTGAAATTATAATTATCTAAAAGCCTCTGGTGTTTTAACCGCAATTTGATATACGAAGTAGTAAAGCTTTTATGTAAAAGATCGCCGACACGCAAACCATTTCTGCCGGTTTTATCCATATAAGCAGGACCGATACCTTTTAATGTTGAACCTATCTTTTCATTACCCTTTGATAGTTCAGCTGCTTTATCCAAGGCCCTGTGGGTAGGCAGTATGAGGTGGGTACGTTCAGATATAAACAGGTTTTTCTTAAGGTCAACACCAAAGGAAGCAACCAGGTCGCATTCCTTGCGTAAAGTGACCGGATCAAGTACAACACCATTGCCAATCAGGTTTACAGTGCCTTCATGAAATACACCGGAAGGTATCTGGTGAAGTACGATTTTTTTATTTTCTTTACCAACGTATAGAGTATGCCCGGCATTTGGACCACCCTGGAAGCGGGCAATAACATCGTATTGAGAAGCGAAATAATCAACAATCTTTCCCTTTCCTTCATCACCCCATTGCAGTCCAAGAATTACATCAACCATATATTTTTTATTAACGCGGCAAATGTACGGCTCAAATAAAATAGCCGTTGAAGAATCAACGGCTATTCCTAAATAATTTATACACCAATAATCCTGACAAATAAAGATTTTAGGCTATGTCAGTCTCAAAACGTTCAACAGAATGAATTCCATTTAGTGCTTTTAACCTTTTTACCAGCTCGTCCAGCTCTTCTTTATCATGCACAAATAACTTAATGCTGCCTTCAAACAGTCCTTCTTTCGATTCGATGGTAATAGCCGAAATATTAATCCTGAGATCGCCGCTGATGATGGTTGTGATCTTATTTACCACACCCACGTCATCCATTCCAATTATGCGTAAACCTGTCAGGAAAGAGATCTCTTTATTTTTAGCCCATTTCGTTTTCACTATGCGATGCCCGTAATTAGCCAGTAATTTATTTGCGTTGGGACAGTTAGTCCGGTGAATGGTCAATCCCTTTCCTGTAGTTACAAATCCAAAAACATCATCACCCGGGATGGGTTTGCAGCAATTAGCCAAAGTATACATGATGCGGTCACTGCTTTCACCAAAAATAATGAGCTCAGTATCTTTTTTGGGAATATTTGGATGATATTCAGGTTTGGGTTCAAGCTGCCGTACTGGCTTGGGCGCCTCCAGTTTATCGCCTGAAGTTTTAAATTCCTTTAGCTCTTTTAGATCAATATTTTTTATGGCAATTCCATAGTATAATTCCAGCGGTGACGCCAATTTATAAAAATTGACGATTTCATCAATATTATGTGCATTGAAAGCAACACCTAATCCCTCCAGCTTACGTTGTAAGGTATATTTTCCTTCATCGGCAACTGCCTTTTTTTCTTCTTTCAATGAATCTTTGATCTTGGTCCTGGCTTTGGCTGTTACTACGAAATTTAACCAGTCTTCTGACGGTTTTTGTTTATTGGAAGTAATAATCTCAACCTGGTCGCCACTGCGTAATTTATGACTGATGGGAACCAGTTTATGATTCACCTTGGCGCCGATGCACTTCACCCCCACTTCACTGTGAACGGAAAAGGCAAAGTCAAGTGCTGTAGCACCAACAGGCAGCATTTTCACATCGCCTTTAGGAGTATAGATATAAATTTCTTCTGCTAAAAAGCTTCTTTTGAAATCATGTAAAAAGTCAACAGAATCCACGTCCTGGCTGGTGATGACTTCCCGAATCTGGCTCAGCCACTGGTCAAAGCGGTTTTCATCGCTGCCACCACCTTCCTTGTATTTCCAGTGGGCCGCAAGTCCCTTTTCAGCTATTTCATTCATCCGCTTGGTGCGAATCTGCACTTCAACCCACTTTCCCTGAGGGCCCATTACGGTTGTATGTAAGGCTTCATAACCGTTACTTTTAGGATTACTCAACCAGTCTCTCAAACGTTCTGGTGAAGGAGTATATTCATCTGTTATCATGGAATACACCTTCCAGCAATCTTCTTTTTCCCTTTCTGGGGGTGAATTAACAATGATACGGATGGCAAATAGATCATAAACCTCCTCAAACGAAACTCCCTTTTTTTTCATTTTATTCCAGATGGAATGAATGCTTTTAGGTCTTCCGTGAATTTCAAAATCTACTTCTGCCTTAGCCAGTTTTTCCTGGAGTGGTTTAATAAACTCGTTAATATATCTTGTTCGCTCTCTTTTTGTTTCAGCCAGCTTGCGGGCAATTTCTTTATAGGTGCCTGGCTCCAGGTATTTCATCGCCAGGTCTTCCATTTCAGTTTTAATGTTATATAAGCCCATTCGATGCGCCAGCGGAGCGTACACATAAACAGTCTCAGATGAAATTTTTAATTGTTTCTCCTGCTTCATGCTATCCATTGTTCGCATATTGTGCAGGCGATCGGCCAGTTTAATAAGAATGACGCGGGGGTCGTCGGTCAAGGTCAGTAAGATCTTTCTGAAATTTTCAGCCTGTTGTGACGCATTCACATCAATTACATTGGATATCTTGGTAAGTCCATCCACTATCTTTCCAATTTCAGGCCCAAACTCTTTATGAATATCGTCAAGGTTAACGTCAGTATCTTCTACCGTATCATGTAAAAGAGAACAAATGGTAGAACGTACACCCAATCCAATCTCTTCTACACAAATTTTGGCCACGGCAATAGGATGCAAAATATAGGGCTCGCCGCTTTTACGTCTCATAGTCTTATGGGCATCAGCAGCCATTTCAAATGCATGACGGATCATTTTACGGTCGCCGGGCTTGATCCTGGATTTAAGCGAACGTAACAATGCACGATATTCCCTTAGAATCAGTTTTTTTTCCTGCTCTTCGTTTAAATTATATTTAGGTATCTGAGCTACAGTCTCCATGAACCACGAATTTACTGCATAAAAAGTGCACTTGCCAATGAGCACCAATGACTTCGGTTGCGATGGGAACTTCCTGAATGGTTTTAACGATTTGTTTAAAACGGATGTAGTGACGAAAGTTTTTTGAAATAGCTTTTGAATACAACGAATCCCTTACTTTTGCACCCCTGATTAAAGGTTTAAGCTTTAAACCCGGTGATTTAAGAAGGCCTTAAATGCCGGGACGAAAACAGGAAAACGAACAGTTCTTTGCGGGTGTGGCGAAATTGGTAGACGTATCAGACTTAGGATCTGACGCCGCGAGGCATGGGGGTTCGAGTCCCTCCACCCGCACTTTTTAAGTTGATAAGTTGAATAGTTGAGTTGTTGGTTGGTTTTGTTAACAGTTACTTACTCCTAATCAACTTATCAACCTTTCAATTTATCAACTAATCACATGGCTACAGTTACACAACAGGAAGTGGCTCCGTTGCACAAGCAATTCAGCATTACTATCAACAAAGAAGATTACTTACCCCAGTTTGAAAAATCTTTAAAAGAATACAGCAAAAAAGCAAATATTCCCGGCTTTAGAAAAGGAATGGTGCCGGCAGGACTTATTAAAAAAATGTATGGGCCTTCTTTATTTACCGACGAAGTTTTAAAAACGGTTGATAAAGAAGTATATCGTTTTATTGATGAAGAAAAGCTGGACATTTTTGCCCAGCCGCTACCTGTGGAAATGAATCTGAGCCAGCTGGACGTTAACAATCCCAACAACTATACGTTCACGTTTGAGGTTGGTATGAAACCTGGATTTGAACTTCCAGATCTTTCTAAAGAACCATTAAAAAAATACACGGTTACCATTACAGACGAAATGCTAAATGAAGAAATTGAGCGTTTGCGTACCCGTTATGGTAATATGACAGAACCTGATGCGGTTACCGGTGATGATAATGTGTTGAACGTAACGTTCATTGAAACTGATGCCAATGGCAATGAGGTTGATGGTGGGCTGCGCAAGGATAATTCTCTGTTGGTAAAATATTTCAGCGAAAGCTTCCGTCCTTCCCTGATTGGCAAAAAGAAGAATGATACATTTCAATTATCATTGGCAGAAGCATTTGATGCTAAAGAAAGAGAATGGGTGTTGAATGATCTGGCACTGGATAGCGCAACTGATAAGCACTTTAAAGTTCTTATTACTAAAGTTGGGCTGGTTGAACCAAAAGAATTGAATGAAGAGTTTTTTACGCAGCTTTTCCCTTCTGACGAAATTAAAACGGAAGAAGCATTTCGCAACCGTGTGAAAGAAGAACTTCAGAAACAATGGGAAGCAGAAAGCCGCAACCAGCTGCATCACAACCTGTACCATGTATTGCTGGAACATACACATATTGAATTCCCGGCAGATTTTCTAAAGCGCTGGATCAAAACACAGGGAGAAAACCAGCAGCCTAAAACAGATGAACAGGTTGACCAGGAATTTCCTTCTTTCTTAAATCAACTGAAATGGACGTTGATCACAGATAAAATTGTTCAGGAAAACGGGATCCAGGTGCAGCAGGACGATTTACGCCAGTTTGCAAAACAACAATTGCTTGGTTATATGGGCATGCAGACCCTTGATGAAGAACAACAATGGGTTAGAGATTATATTGACCGTATGATGAAGGACAGGAAGTATGTTGAGGATGCTTACAACCGTTTGCAGACTCAGAAAATATTTGACTGGGCTGAAACAAAGGTGAACGCTATCGAAACCCCTGTTTCAAAAGAGGAGTTCCTTCATATGAACGAAGAGCATCAGCATCACCATCATTAGTAGATTGAACTTATAAATAGCAAAAGGAGAATTGAGCGATCGGTTCTCCTTTTTTATGTAAAAAAGCTATTGTTATTCGATCATAAAAGAATGGAAATGGCAAAGCCAAGACCAAAAATAAGAATTACGAGGGCTATAAAGATCTCCAAAACAGCCGCAACAGCCGGTTGATCAATACGTCTTTCTACAAGTGGATCTATATAATATAGCACTGCAAATGCAAGTACTACCGGCAATAAAATAATCAGGAAAGTAAACAGGTCCATAAATACGTGCGGTTGATCACTCAAAATATAAAGATACCAGGCTTGTTGATAACAATAAATGCAATCACATTTCCAGGTACGTATTCGTGTGAAAGTAAAAACCTTTTCAATGTAGCTCCTTTATGACGATAAGGAATGCTACAGTACAAGGGAGCGTCGCAAGTAAAGTTCAACAGAATAAAGCCCCTGGTAACAAAATGAAAATCTGAAACCATAAACTCCAATGGCAAAATGTCGGTTTTTTAGCCCAAGCACGGTATTTGATACGACACAATCCATTAAATTGCCTAAAATCTACAAAAAGACGATATGAGTTATACTTCAGAATTTGAAAAATATGCCGTGAAGCACAAAGGAATGTCGAGCAATACATTGGATAGCTACGGCAAATATTTAGTAACAGCGCTTACTCCAAATATAATTGAAGAAAGACCGATGAACGTGGCTGTGATGGACGTTTACAGCCGATTGATGATGGATCGGATCATTTTTTTGGGTTATCCTATTAATGATGAGGTAGCCAACATTATCACCGCCCAATTACTATTCCTTGATTCCACCGATCGTACCAGGGATATAAATATGTACATCAACTCTCCCGGTGGCAGTGTTTATGCAGGTCTTGGGGTTTATGATACCATGCAATATGTAACACCGGATGTAGCCACTATTTGTATTGGCATGGCCGCCTCTATGGGTAGTGTATTATTGGCAGCTGGTACCAATGGAAAAAGAGCAGCGCTAAAACATGCCCGTATTATGATGCACCAGCCAAGTGGGGCAATTGGCGGGCAGGCAACAGATATTGAAGTAACTGTGAAAGAGATCCGCAAACTGAAAAAAGAGTTGTACGAAATCGTTTGTAACCACTCGGGCCAGAATATGGAACGTGTAGAAAATGATTTTGACCGTGATTACTGGATGACCGCTTCTGAAGCAAAAGAATATGGTTTAGTTGACGAGGTATTACTGGTAAATCCACGTAAAGAAAAAAAACCGGCAGAAACAAAATAAATAACGACTAAAAGGATATAGAAATGAGCATAAAAGATCAATACAGGTACTGGAGCAAAATGCAACCACAACCCGAACCCGGCACACCTGGCGAACCAGAAACAGAAGAAGAAAAAGAAGAACGAGCCGAGGTAGATACGAGAATGCTGTACAAAAGACTGGAAAAATATTTTTACGAAACCCGCAGCATTTATTTGTGGGGCATTGTAGATGATAAATCGGCAAAGGATGTTGTAACCAAATTATTATTGCTGGAAGCAGATAAACCTGGTGAAGAAATTAAATTTTTTATCAGCAGCCCGGGGGGCTCTGTAACCAGCGGCATGGTCATCTACGATACCATGAAACTGATAAAATCGCCTGTAAGCACTATTTGCATGGGTTTGGCAGCTTCTATGGGAAGCATTTTGTTAAGTGCCGGTGAAAAAGGTAAACGCTTTATTTATCCGCATGGTGAGGTGATGATCCATCAACCATCTTTAGGTGGACATATACAGGGGGTTAGTGCCGATATGGAAATTCATGCTGAACAGATCTTGCGTACAAAAGAAATGGGCGCCCGCATTCTTGCTGATAATACCGGACAAACCATTGAGCGCATTCGTAAAGATTTTGAAAGAGACTACTGGATGGATGCTGAGAAATCAATTGAATACGGGATTGTAGATAAAATCTTGGACAAATTATATTGATCCTGATTTTTTAGAAAAAAAACCCTGCACGAAAACAGGGTTTTTTTTATTTAATCACAGGATACAGGTTGGTTCAACTAACGACAATGCAGGTTTTTCTTTATTAGTTCTATCATTTAAACATATTGGAAATAAAATCGGTTATAGCCAATTATTTTCTTTGTACCACCCAATAGTTTCCGCCACCCCTTTCTGAAGATTGTAATCTGGTTTATCATTAATATGCTTCCAGATATCATCGCTGTTGCATAACCAATTAGCACTGCTGATCTCATCCAGTTTTTGCCGGTTTATAAAAGGAAGCCTGTTAAACAATAACCGGTAAACACTATCAATACCTGAAACGGTTATTTGTACAAGCTTGAGTGGAAGTTTTATCCGGAAGGTCTTTTTTTGCAGTGTACGCCTTGCTTCCAAACCTATTTCCTCCTTATCGTACGCATGGCCATCGGAAAGCAGGTAAGAAGAATTTACAATGGAAGATGACATCAATGATATAACGGCACGGGCAAGGTCTTTAACATAAATGAGAGAAAGCGCCTGCTTATGACGACCAATGTAAGGCTCAAAACCTTTGCTCACTAATTTTATAAACTGGAAAAAATCTTTATCCCTGGGACCATAAACGCCGGTGGGATGAATAACCAGGTGTGGAAATCCGGATAACGATCTAACATACTCTGTTGCTTTTAATTTGCTTTTGCCATACTCTGAAATGGGTTTGTATTCATCTGAAACCTGTATCGGATTCATGCTGGTTTTGCCAGGTCCGTAACTTGCCAATGAACTTATCAATACAAATTTTTCGGGAGTATGTGATGCAGCGGATAATGCATCAACCAGGTTTTTTGTATACTGGTAATTTACGGTAGTAAAATCCTCCAGTTTTTTTGCCTGAGTAATACCGGCATTATGAATTACAAAATCAAAATTTCCCTGTTGCTCCTGGAATATTTTAAAGTTTTGAGTCAGCAATTCCTGTGAGGAAAAGTCTAGTTCAAAAAAATTCAGATTATCATATTGCAAAAATTTTTTGCTGCTCGATTTACGTATACCTGCATATACCTGGTAATTCTGACGTAGTGCTTCTTCAACTAAAAAGCTTCCTATAAATCCACTGGCGCCGGTTATTAAAACTTTTTTCTTCATTATTGTGTGTGTGTTGATTACAGGTACTTGATGTAACACCGTCTTCGTTTATGAAGCGTTGCATCAAAATGTTCCCATAATGACTGAACCTTTTTATTGTCTTCTAACTGATGATTTGTCTCGGCATACCGAATCCCATTTCTGATGTATGATTTCAACGTTTCGTACATCAGTAAAGCGTTCACGCCTTTACCCTGCAGGTCTTTTCGAACAGCAACCAATAACAGGTCGGCTTCCTTGTTTTTTCTTAAGGCTTTTAGCAAATGATAAAAACCAAATGGAAACAGTTTGCCCCCGGACCGTTGCAGGGCAATGGAAAGCGAAGGCATGGTAATTCCAAATGCTGCTAATTTTCCTTCTCTATCTGATATAAGCGAGATAAAATCAGGTCGGATAAACGAAAAATATTGTTTGGTATAATATTGAACCTGTTTGTGAGTTAGCGGCACTACACCATACAGATCTGCATATGCTGTATTGATCAAATCGAAAATAGCCGGTACATAAGGCAGCAACTCCTTTGTTTTTTTGAAATTCAGGACGGTTAGTTGTTGCCTTCTTTTCACAACCAATGCCAGTTGTTCAAGTTTTTCATCCATGGCCTGGGGCACATTGACCCTGTATTCAACCCAATCGGTATGTTTTTGATAACCCGCCTTTTCAATAACTGAAGGATAATAGGCATAGTTATAAAGAGCTGCCAAGGTACCTTTTTGCTCAAAGCCTTCTACCAACATACCCTCATGATCCAGATCGGTAAAACCCAGTGGACCATGAACGGCTTCCATACCCAACTCCCGCCCCCAGTCTTCCACTTTTTGCATCAGTGCTTCGGCAACAAACTGATCTTCTTCAAAATCTATCCAGCCAAAACGTATATGTTTGTTTTTCCATTTTTCGATGTACGCTTTATTTAGTATACCTGCAATTCTGCCAACTACTTTATCCTTCCTGTAAGCAAGCCAGTACCGTGCTTCGCAATAATCAAAAGCGGGATTCTTATCTCTTCTTAAAGTAGCTTCCTCATCAAAACGAAGTGGGGGAATATAATATGGGTGATTTTTGTATAAGCGATAGGGCAGGTCAATAAAAGCCTTCAACATTTTTTTGTTAACGACTTCTTTTACCTGAATGCTCATGATGTTCTTTTTTTCAGTTTTTTAAGGCAAATACCTGGAGCACACTTGCAGTTTTTTCAATGGCGCCAACTGCTTCATCAAGTTGAGAACGTGTATGTGTTGCCATAACAGACATTCGAATAAGAGAAGAATCACCTGGAACGGCGGGAGAAACTACAGGATTTACAAAAACGCCAGCTTCAAACAACCGTTGAGTAAATTGAAAGGTGAGCAAATTATCACGTATGTATATGGGAATAATTGGAGTTTCAGAAGACTTTGTATCAAAACCTATTTCTTTTATACATTTAGAAAGATAGGCTGTGTTTTCCCAAAGCGCTTCCAGTCTTTCCGGCTCCGATTCAATGATCTCCAATGCAGCAAGAGCAGCTGCAGCAGCAGATGGCGGAATGCTGGCACTAAAGATCATAGGTCTTGAATGATGTTTCAGGTAATTGATCATTTCCCTTGAAGAAGCCACAAATCCACCTATGGATGCCAGTGATTTACTAAAAGTACTCATGATGATGTCAACGTCTTCAGTGAGGCCAAAATGATTAGCCGTACCCCTGCCTGCATCACCAATCACACCAAGAGCATGTGCATCATCTACCATAACCAGGGCACCATATTTTTCTGACAAATCAACAATTTCCGGCAGCGGACAAATATCTCCTTCCATACTAAATATGCCATCAACTACAATCATCTTAAGTTTTTCCTTTGACAGGTTTTTTAAGATGTCTTCCAGGTCATTCATATCATTGTGTGCAAACTTTAATACCCTGGAAAAAGAAAGCCGGCTGCCTTCTATGATGGAAGCATGATCAAGTTCATCCAGAATAATAACACCGTGCCTGCCAATGAGGGATGAAACAGTTCCCAGGTTGGTTTGAAAACCTGTTGTGAAGATCAATGCCTCCTCTTTACCTACAAAGTCGGCAAGTTTTTCTTCCAGTTCTGTATGCAACCTTGATGTACCATTTAAAAACCTGGAGCCCGAACAGCTGCTTCCAAAACGATCTATGGCTTTTTTGGCTGCCTCCTTCACTTTAGGATGATTGGTGAGGCCCATGTAACTATTCGATCCAAACATGAGCAATCTTCTGCCGTCTATGATGACTTCAGTATCATTATTTTCTTCAATGGGTCGGAAATAAGGATAAATTCCTGCTCTCTTCAAGTCCGCTGCAGTTGTAAACTGGTCAAATTTTTCCAATAAAGCTTTTTGAATCATAGTTGGTTTGAATAATGGTTGTATAAAACTGGTCTATTGGAAAGGGTGATCTGAAGCTCATTTTAGTGGCATCCCGACAAAAATAATAAATAAGGACAAATTTGTCCTTATTTATTGGTGAAATGTTTTCTCCCCATTGGAGCTGAGTGATAGTTTGGTATAAAATCAAGCGGAAATAAGGTAAATTGAGCAGCGCTTTGCCTATTTTGCAGGATTGAATACCGACATCAATGTTTTCTAAAAAAGCTGAATATGCACTGAGGGCTACTATCTACATAGCTCAAAAAAGCAGCAATCATAAAAAAGTGGGCATAGATGAAATTGCCCGATCTATTGATGCACCTCAATCGTTTACGGCTAAAATTTTACAGCTATTGACCCGGGATAATAAGATCATTAGTTCCGCGAGGGGGCCCAATGGCGGCTTTTATATTACAGCAGCAGCAAAAAAATTTTCCATCCGCACCGTCCTTGAAATAATCAGGGAAGATGATGTGTTCGTCAAGTGTGTTCTTGGATTAAAAGATTGTTCTGAAACCCAGCCCTGCCCTATGCATTTCCAATATAAACCAATCAAACACCAGTTAATCCATTTATTTGAAACCAAAACCATCGAAGATCTTGCAGAGGGTTTAACCAGCGGGGGCGCCTTTATCGCCAATCTATCCAAAATCAATCCTTCAAAATAATCCCCAAAATGTCAAACAGACAGGTTGGTATTAAAATGACCAGCCAGTCATGGAAACCAGGTAATTCTGTAAAACTCTTTCCTATATTCTTTTTTCAACATACCATTCTACCTTTCCTGTCGGTCGGCAGGGCTGCTTCCCCTAATAGTTTCTTATAATTTTGTATAGAAAAGCAGAAGGCTGAAGTTATTTTCTATTTTTGTACGTTCGAATGCAGCTTTTATTAATTTAATGCGTTCTATTAATTGCAGAATCAACTAAATGGCAAAGAATATATTACATTGTTCCTTTTGTGGCCGTAGCCGTGATGAGGTGAAAATCCTGATCGCAGGTCAGGAAGGACATATATGCGAGAATTGTGTAGAGCATGCCCGTGAGATCATTGACCAGGAATTAATGGTACGTGATGACAAATCTTCTGGCAGCACTTCCTTCAAGTTAACCGTTAAAAAACCAATTGAGGTTAAAAAATTCCTTGATGAATATGTGATCGGGCAGGATGAAGCAAAAAAGGTTTTAGCAGTTGCTGTGTATAATCATTACAAGAGGTTACAATATAAATCTTCCGAAACCATCAAAGACGAAATTGAAATTGAAAAAAGCAATATCGTTATGGTGGGAGAAACGGGTACTGGTAAAACCTTACTAGCAAAAACCATCGCCAAATTGCTGAATGTTCCGTTCACGATTGTTGACGCTACCGTGTTTACTGAAGCCGGTTATGTGGGCGAAGATGTGGAAAGCATTTTAACACGTTTGCTGCAGGTATGTAATTACGATGTAGCTGCTGCTGAAAGAGGCATTGTTTACATAGATGAAATAGATAAAATTGCCCGCAAAAGCGATAATCCATCTATTACCAGGGATGTGAGCGGCGAAGGTGTACAACAGGGAATGCTTAAGTTGCTGGAAGGCACGGATGTGCTGGTGCCACCACAAGGTGGAAGAAAGCACCCGGAGCAAAAGCTTATTAAGATCAACACCCAGAATATTCTTTTCATTTGCGGTGGTGCCTTTGATGGAATTGACCGCATTATTGCTCGCCGTGTACAAACAAACACAATTGGTTTTAATGTAGATAAAGTATTGCAGGAATCAATGAAAAAAAACCTGTTGCGTTATGTAAATGCACAGGATCTGAAAGCATTTGGCCTGATACCTGAATTGTTAGGCCGCTTACCGGTTGTTACCCATCTTGATCCGCTGGATGCAGAAACGCTCCGGGCTATTTTAACCGAACCCAAAAATGCACTCATCAAACAATACATCCGCTTATTTGAACTGGAAGGCATCAAATTAACGATTGAAAATGATGTGCTGGACTTTATGGTTGAAAAGGCAGTAGAATATAAACTGGGGGCAAGAGGCCTGCGGAGTATTTGTGAAGGTATATTAACTGATGCCATGTTTGAACTTCCTTCTTCAAAAGAAAAATTCTTCACCCTGGATATGGAATATGCAAAACGTAAGTTTGACAAGAGCAAATTGAGCTTACTGAAAGTGGCCTGACCAGGTTCAGATGGAAAATTAAAATGCAGTAACGGTTTACAAAGAGCACTTAAGGTAAATTAGAATCCCAAATCATTTTAAATTATAAATAAGCGATCATGTTTGGATTGAACAAAGACAATGCACAAGGCCAGGTAAATGAATTGGTGGAAAACCTGAAAACTAAAGCAGGCCTCAATGATGAACAGGCACAAAAAGTATTGGAAACTATTAAAGAATTTGTTGTAGAAAAATACCCGATGCTGTCGGGGGCTGTCAATAATCTTTTTAAATAAGTAAAAGCGGGTTGCCCCCGCTTTTTTTTATTTCGAATACTCTTCTTTTTTGTTTTAAGATAATTAGAACAAATATTTCTGAAGAATGAATCAACCCATGGTGGTAAGTTTTAAGTGAGGCAGATAACTAAATTTTGACAATAATTAAATTAAAAATCCCGCTCTCCGGCGGGATTTTAGGTCGGGTACATAGGCTTGGTTTTCCGTCCTAAGTATCATTAGCTGCAACCCATGGAGTTGCCGCAGTTCAGGCATTTATAACAAGTCCCGCTACGTACTGTAATATGACCACAGGTGTTACAGGCCGGTGCATCGCTTTGCATGCTTTTGGCAGCTGCATTCACCGCATCTAAACTATTCTCTGCTTTCACGGTTTGTTTTTGCGCTTTTGCTGTTTGAGGTAATGTAGCCACTACTCTAACATTACTTAGTTCCGGTTGTTTCACCGGCTCATCCCAGTCTTCACTGCCTGTATTCATTACTTCCGGCTTATCCAGAACATGTACAAGGTCTGTCCTGTTCAGGTATTCATAGCCAAGTGCACGGAATATAAAATCTACAATTGAAGTGGTTGATTTAATGTTCGGATGTTCTACAAATCCGGCCGGATCAAACCTTGTAAATACAAACTTCTCTACAAATTCTTCAAGCGGGACACCATACTGCAAACCAATGGAGATGGAAATAGCAAAACAGTTCAACATGCTTCGCATGGTTGCGCCTTCCTTTGCCATATCAATAAAGATCTCTCCTACTGTTCCATCGGCATACTCTCCTGTACGTAAGAAAACTGTTTGCCCGTTGATCTTTGCTTTTTGTGTAAATCCACGACGCTTAGCTGGTAATGTACGGCGTTCAACAATACTGGCCAGCTTGCGTTTTAATTTTGTGTCAGGTGATGCCTGTACTCTTTTTGTTACTTCATCAAGTAATTCTTCAATGGTTAATTTGCCCATGTCTACAAAGTTGGAGTCTGCAGTTGCTTCTTCCTGTACTTTGTCGCTGGTATCTTCTTTCTTTTTCTTATCACTTTTATTACTTAAAGGCTGAGAAAGTTTAGAGCCGTCCCGGTATAAAGCACAAGCTTTCAAACCCAACTGCCAGCTTAATAAATAAGAATCAGCAATTTCTTCAATAACAGCTTCATGCGGCAGGTTAATGGTTTTTGAAATAGCACCAGAAATAAAAGGTTGGGCTGCAGCCATCATACGAATGTGACCATGCGCATGTATAAAGCGTTCACCTTTTTTACCACATTTGTTGGCACAATCAAAAACAGCCAGGTGTTCTTCTTTCAGGAAAGGAGCACCTTCAACGGTCATGGTTCCGCATACATAATCATTGGCGGCTTCAATTTGTTCATCGGTATAACCAAGAGCTTCCAGCAAACTCCATTCAAAATTGAAATACTGTTCTGGCTTGAAGCCTAAGCGTTGCAAACATTCTTCGCCTAGTGCGTATACGTTGAATACGAAACCGATTTCAAAAGCGGAAGCAACAGCTTTATCCAGTTTCTGAATCTCTTCGGCTATAAATCCTTTTTCGCTTAATGATTGGTGGTTGATGTGCGGCGCACCGGCAAAAGTTCCCGAACCAACTGCGTATTTGATAATCCCGTCAACTTCTTTTTCATTATATCCCAGGTTCTTCAAGGCTACCGGTACAGATTGGTTGATGATCTTGAAATAACCACCACCTGATAGTTTTTTAAATTTTACTAAAGCAAAATCGGGTTCTACACCGGTTGTATCGCAATCCATTACCAAACCAATGGTTCCGGTTGGTGCAATTACGGTTGATTGTGCATTCCGGTAACCAAATTTTTCTCCAAGTTCCACTGCTTCATCCCATGCTTTGCAGGCTGCTTTCAATAAATAATCAGGACAATATTGAGCTTTAAGACCCTGAGGCTTCACACTCAATTTTTCATAGCTGTCTGCATCGTATGCAGCCAACCTGTGGTTGCGCATTACACGAAGCATGTGCTCTTTATTTTCTTCGTAACGGGGGAAAGCACCGAGTGTTTGTGCCATTTCCGCTGAAGTTCTGTAAGCAATACCTGTCATGATTGCTGTGATAGAACCGGCAATGGCCCGTGCTTTTTCACTATCGTATGGAATACCGCTTACCATTAATAAGGTACCCAGGTTGGCATAGCCCAATCCCAGGGTTCTGTATTCATAACTTAATTGTGCTACTTCTTTGGATGGGAACTGTGCCATTAAAACAGAGATCTCCAGCACTGTTGTCCACAAACGGCAGGTGTATTCAAAACCTTCAACATCTAATGTTCCTTTTTCAAAATCGTAAAACTTCATCAGGTTGGCTGATGCAAGGTTACAGGCCGTATTGTCGAGGAACATGTATTCAGAGCAGGGATTGGATGCCCTGATCTCTCCACCTTCCGGGCATGTATGCCATTCATTGATGGTTGTATTGTATTGTGTACCCGGGTCAGCGCAACGCCATGCAGCATAGGCGATCTGGTTCCACAGTTCTCTTGAAGGAACTTTTTTCATCACACGGCCGTCGGTTCTTGCTGTTAGTTCCCAGTCTTCACCTTTCTCTAATTTTTCGAAGAAAGAATTAGGGATACGCACAGAATTATTTGAGTTCTGCCCGCTTACCGTTCTATAGGCTTCCCCTTCATAATCGCTGGCATAACCGGCGTCAATTAAAGCACCCACTTTCTTTTCTTCTTCCACCTTCCAGTTAATAAACTGAACGATCTCGGGATGATCCAGATCCAAACAAACCATCTTAGCAGCTCTTCTTGTTGTACCACCACTTTTAATAGCACCTGCAGCACGGTCACCAATTTTCAGGAAAGACATCAACCCACTTGATGTACCTCCACCACTTAATTTTTCGCCTTCTCCCCGCAAATTGGAAAAGTTAGTGCCCACACCCGAACCATATTTAAAGATTCTGGCTTCACGAACCCAAAGATCCATGATACCACCATCGCTTACCAGGTCATCATCCACGCTTAAAATAAAGCAGGCATGTGGCTGGGGGCGTTCGTACGCAGATGTAGACTTTTTCAATTCACCATCAACCGGATCAACATAATAGTGACCCTGAGGTTTGCCGGTAATTCCATAGCTCTCGTACAAACCTGTGTTGAACCATTGTGGTGAATTGGGAACACACATCTGGTTTAAAATGCTATACACCAATTCTTCGTAAAATATCTGTGCATCATCAAAAGAAGCAAAATAGCCATAACGCTCCCCCCACACTCTCCAGCAATTGGCCATACGATGGGCCACCTGTTTCACCGAGGTTTCCCTTCCCAAAGACCCGTCAGGCTGAGGCACTCCTGCCTTCCTGAAATATTTCTGTGCAAGAATATCAGTTGCAATCTGGCTCCACTGCTTCGGCACCTCTACATTGTTCATTTCAAATACAACTTCTCCACTTGGGTTGCGAATAACTGATGTTCTATAATCATAATCAAATTGCTCAAATACATTGATGTCATCTCTGGTGTATTTGCGGCGGAACCGAAGTCCTTTCTGGGTTGCACTGTTTTCACTTACCATAGCTGCTTTTTTTAATAGGTTTTGGTGGTTGAATAAAATTGTGGTGGACGACGAAAATATCTTTACCAATTGAAAAAATGAAGGCCGAGATATGCACAACTGTGGATAAAACCCCGTGTAAAAAATACGTTTCAAGCCTGTACTACAATCCGTGAAATTCCGATAAAAAAAATATTTTTTGGTCGATTTTTTTTGGTGCGATTAATAAATTTCAGTAGTTCGGTGCAAATTGCAGCATGACTGTTAGAATAGCTTTTTTAATGATCGTTTTTTGCACTAATGCTTTGCATATACAAGCACAGCAGCAGCACAGTGGATGGCTGGCCTCCTTTAACACCTTTTCACTAAATAATAAATGGAGTATTCATTTTGATGCACAGGTAAGAAGTACTGATGAACTTGAACATGTTCAAACACTTTTGTTACGGCCGGGAGTCAATTACCATATCAATAAAAAAATCTCGGTCACCGCTGGTTATGGTTTTATTGATAACAGAAGGAATATAAATGGTGTAACCGGATATGTAACCGAACATCGCACCTGGCAACAATTACTATTTGCGCACAAGTGGTCAGTTATTCAAACATCGCACCGGTTCAGATTAGAACAACGGTTTTTACCAGTTGCGGATATAAATGACAATGAGCTGCACGTAACGCATCATGAAACAGCAAACCGCTTAAGGTATTTCATACGAAATGTTGTTCCCTTACAAAATGCCGGTTTATTTACAAAGGGATTTTTCTTTGCACTGCAGGATGAACTTTTTCTGAACACAGGCAATAAAAAGATCGTCAATGGAAAAACATTTGACCAGAATAGACTTTATGCAGCAATAGGCTACAGGCTTGAAAGCAAAATTGACCTTGAAGCAGGGTACATGCACCAATATAGCAAAACAGCAAATAATAGCCTAACCAATAACATTTTACAATTGGCACTCTATACACGGTTATAGTATTGTTACGAATTGCAAAGTCCAATTTGAAACAATACGCAGCCAATGGCCAAATTTTTGCATTTTTGCAACTAGCTTTACGAATAATGATGCCTGTTTACCAATTGCTAAAGGATAAGAAAAAGAAAGGACAAAAATCTTTTGCTGTTTTAATTGATCCCGATAAGGTTTCAACTTCATCATTGCATGAAACCATCAGCCTGGCTATTGAGGCAAGAGTTGATTATTTTTTTGTGGGTGGCAGCCTTGTTATTTCCGACCAGCTGGATTTTTGTATTCAGCAAATAAAAAAAGCCTGTAGTATTCCTATTCTTCTTTTTCCCGGCAGCCCTTCGCAAATCAGCAACCAGGCAGATGCGCTGTTATACCTTTCATTGATTTCGGGGCGCAATGCAGATTATCTTATTGGGCAACACGTTATTTCAGCACCTTTTGTAAAAAAGAGCGGCCTGGAAATTATACCCACCGGTTATATGGTTATTGATGGAGGTGCAGCCACAACCGTTTCATACATAAGTAATGCCAGCCCTATTCCTGCAGATAAATCAGATATCGCCATGTGCACAGCAATGGCTGGTGAAATGCTTGGCATGAAACTCATATACATGGATGCAGGCAGCGGTGCAAAAAAAGCAATCGCTGAAGAAATGATAGCAACGGTTGCTTCGCATATTGAGGTGCCACTGATTGTAGGTGGCGGTATACGAGATGCTGAAAAAGCTTACCTCAACTGCAAAGCAGGAGCAGATGTGATTGTTGTTGGAAATGCAATTGAAAAAGATGCAACGTTAATAGCTGAAATAGCAGCTGCCATTCACCAGGTACACCGTATTTCCTGAATCATACTTTTAGTTTAATAAATTCTCCTGGGATTGATCCTGGTTGGCGTGTCCTTACCTTTTACAATTGTTGACAGTGCCAATGGAATAGCTTTTATAATTTTCATCATATTCGGGAAGTCAATATACTTTGTATCATCACAACTTTCATGATAACAATTGTAAGCATCTGTGCTTGCCATGATGGTATGAGCCGGAATTCCTTTTCGTGCAAATGGAAAATTATCTGAACGTTTAAAAAGTTCTTTATCCAGGTCCGGATCGGGTTTGACCTTTATTTTTCCCTGCAAATTTTTGTAGAGAATTTTTTGAAAATCGGAATGGTGTGCACCTGTTATAAAGATTGCATTTTTCCCAATGGTTGACAGGCCA
>DASTMJ010000093.1:0-2046 GCA_035714205.1 Flavisolibacter sp.
TTATCTGGATGGACAAAGGTGGAAAACGATTTGAATGGGATTCATCAGAAACGGAGTGGCTATCACCCGGGCATGAAGCCTATGATTTTGAATTTGCTTTTGCGAAACCTTTGTGGGCAAAATATTATTTGGTTGTATTAAAACTCATAGGAGGGGAAGACCAGGTTGCTTCCGGTAATTTAAGCAGTATGCGTATGCAGGTTTGCGATACGGGTACCTGTTAAGCAGCAGGATAAATTCTCCTGGCGTGCTGTGAGACTTTTTAATAAGACTATCTCCATTCGTTTTTTGATATCAATTCAACAGGTGCATCAATTATTTTCTTCCGTCGAGTAGTATTTCCAAAAGTTTACATGGATCATACATGGTGCGCAGGTAACATCGCGAAAGTATTTTGGTGAATATCTTGTAAGTGTTAACTCTTAGGTTATTTTTGTACCCGTGATGAATTTTAAGGTAGAAATCCCATAAAAAGGGAAATCAAAACACGACTGTGGATGTTCAAATGTGAATTCTAATACGTTTCTAATGTACTGCTTTTGTATTAAGTGATTGATATTCATATTTCTACATAAGTTAATTCCCTTAGAAAAAAAACGTGTTTAACATTAGGAAAAAACGAAATAAAATGCTTTATTTGTGTCTGTTAAAATCCAATACTAATGCTTAAGAACCAGATCCGTATGCTGACTGACCCATTACCTCCATGAATGAGAGCAGTACCAGGTAACCTTAACTAGTGCGTATGAGAAAACTTTACACGGAATACATATCGACCAAAACGTTTGGCCACCAAACATTCCCGTAAACTCCCCCGGATAGCTAGGCATCACCTGATCACCAGCGTTTCGCTTGTTTGGATTGCATAACCAGCAATTCTTTTGTATCAACCAAAGATCCTTAGACGAACCTGTAATTTCCATTTGTTTCCTGTGCATAGCCTGACCCTATTTTTAAACCGCATCGCCACCTTTATAAACGAGGTAAAGTTTATAACACCAATGCACAAAGGGCAGGGAGCGTCATACCAGCTAATCTGTGAAGGCTGCCGGAAGGGAGGTGGGAGAAGTTTGCGTGGAATAGTGAGTGCATTCATTACTGTTTTTTTCTTTTTATTTTTTGCGGGAGTGGTGAGTGGGCAGCAGGCTACCATCACCGGGACCACAGCGGTTTGCCAAGGTGCTACGTCTCAACCATTGATTACATTTACCTACACAGGCGGCAATGCTCCTTATACATTTTATTACACAATTAATAACGGTACTGAACTAAATGTAACGACTACAAGTGGAAATTCTGTTACGGTAAGTGCTTCCACAGGCACACCTGGTGTGTATATTTATGAACTAATTCGATCTGTTGATAACGGCGGCATTACACTTCCCGGTGGTGGTGCCACAGCGACTATAACGGTCAACGAAGCTCCTGTTATTACTACCCAACCTACTGCGATCTCAAGGGCAATCGGTTGTTCTGCAGATTTTTCAGTAGTTGCCGAAGGGAGTGAGCCCCTCAGTTTTCAATGGAGAAAGAACGGAACGAATATTCCAGGAGCTACTGCCAGCAGCTATTCCATTGGTTCGGTTTCAAGCGGGGATGCCGGAAACTATGACGTTGTTGTTACCAATGCTTGCGGAAGTGTTACATCAACTGCTGCTACTCTTACTGTAAACCCTCCATTAGTTGCCGGTACCCATAATACGGATGCGGTTACCGGGTGTTCCAACTACAACCCGGCTCCTTTAATTGTTTCAGGAACCACAGGTGGTTCGGGTGCAGGTACCTATACCTACCAATGGCTGGAAAACGGAAACCCGGTGGGAACGAACTCCGATACCTATGACCCGGGGAATCTTGTAACACCCGGGACCTATGTTTATTCGGCGAGGATAACAGATGCCTGTGGCACGCAGGTGACAACAGCTACAAAAACTATAACCATAGTTGCGGATCCTACCGTTACGATTACAGGAGCAACAAATGTTTGTGAAGGTGCATCTTTAGTATTGGGAACCAATATTTCAGGGGGGACCGGTTTATATGATT
>DASTMJ010000094.1:0-5350 GCA_035714205.1 Flavisolibacter sp.
GGTGGCCATGGTTAAAGCATCCGTGCACGATGAAGTAAGTACCACATCCCCGCAATTGAATTTGGCCTCTATAACTTCCCTGCACATCTGGTTGTATTTGCCACGAAACAACGATTGGCCATAACTACAGGCATCGGCCAGGTATTCTCTTACATTCGGTGCTAGGGAAGTTTGGTGAAAGGCAATTTTTTCAGGGTCCATTGTAAAGCACCGGAAAATAATAAAATTATGATTAGTATTACAGGTTTTTAAAGAGACTTCCCGCTTCATGCCTTTAATTGATGTAAAGAAACCGGCAACTGCCTTATGGATACTGGTTCTTTCTGGCTTTATCCTGTATGCCAACACATTCAAACATGATTTTAACCTCGACGATACCTATTATACGGCAGGCAACCAGCTCACCACAAGCGGCTGGAGTTCCATTCCTGGGCTTTTTACCATCCCAACCATCTACGGCCCAAAAGGAATGGGCTACGATTACAGGCCGGTAACGGCAGTAAGTTTTGTTGTGCAACACCAGCTGCTGGGCCAGGGCGCTCCCGCCGGTCATTTCATTAATGTGATCCTGTACATCCTCACCATCATCCTTATCTATAACCTCTTATTGCAATGGCTGAACAATAAGAACAAAACCCATCTGGCATTCTGGATCGCTCTTTTATTTTTAGTGCATCCCCTTCACACCGAAGTAGTTACCAGTATTAAATCCAGGGATGAACTTTTGGCCCTCTTATTCAGTTTGCTCAGCCTCAAATGCTGGACCCGCTATCTCACAAAACAAAAGAGTTTTTTTATTTTAGCAGCCCTGCTATTCCTCGTACTTGCCCTGTTTTCAAAATATACGGTTCTTCCATTCATTTTTTACATTCCCCTGGCCCTGTATTTTTTTTATGACCTCAATTGGCCAAAAACATTTCTCGTTTTTGGTTTACTGCTGGTAACTGCACTTGCCTGCCACCTGCTCAAAAATTCGATCCTACCCGATTTTGACCACCATTTTTCAATCACCGAAAATGGATTGGTTGCAAAACAGTATGGAATGGAAAACCGTATAGCCACCTCTTTTTATATAATGGGAAGATACCTGCTCCTGCATTTGTTCCCCTTGAAACTCGTTTATTATTATGGCTACAACTATGTACCGGTTGTGGGCTGGTCCAATGTTTTCAGCTGGCTCTCTTTAATCATCCACCTCTCGCTCCTGGCCTGGTGTTTTTATAAGCGGCATGCAAGATCATTGCTGCTCTTTGGTCTTTTGCTTTACCTCGGGCATATTATCATCTATTCTAACCTGGTGGAGCTGGCTCCCGGTATGATAGCAGAGCGGTTCGTTTATGTGGCTTCCCTCGGTTTTTGTATGGCACTGGTAATGGTCTCCCATATTTACCTGGAACCTATATTGGTTAAATACCGCCTTCCCCGCCTGCAGCTTTTTTTCTTTTTTATCATCTTGTTAATGAGTGGCCGCACCATTACCCGCAACAGCAACTGGAAAAATAAGGAATCTCTGTATGCACACGATGTAAAAGAAGCCCCGCAATCGGCCATGCTGAATTATTTGTATGGCGACTGGTTATTGGCATCTTCACTGGAAGAGAAAAAAAAGGCGATAGCCTTCAGGCAATTAACACCCAACATAGATCAACAAATAAAAAACAGGATACGCCAATCTCAAATTTTTTTTAAACAGGCCCTCCTGGTAAATCCCTTAGACACCCTTGCACAATACAACCTGGCTTCCTCCTATATACAACTCGATGATTTCAAAACCGCTGAAAATATATTATCATCTACAGTAAACCGGTTTCCCCAATATGCAGAGGCACGATTCACCTTGGGCCTAAGCCAGGTCTACCAGCAAAAATACGCGGAAGCCATTGCCAGCTTTGAAAAACTGTTGAAGATCGATTCCACGTTTATTATAGGCTACGAACAGTTAAACAGGAGTCAGTTGGCTATTGGTGATACATCGGCAGCCCTGGCTACCTTGCACAAGGCCATGTCAATCCATCCGCAATCCCCGGTACCCCTGGCCGAAATGGCTAACTATTACTTGCAGGTGAAAGATACCACCACAGCCATCCAATTTGCCGAAAAAGCCGCTGCCTTACCTCCGGCCAATCAGGGTCTGCTGCTTTTTTTACGGGATTATTTCCACAACAAAGGCAACTTGCAGAAGGCAGGCTATTACTTCAACCTTTATCAAAACACCAATGCACCCCTTTATTAAAGACTTACCCGTAAATAGGTTAACTAAAAATACTTAGTTCAGGGTATTGCAAATTGAAACCTTCCCTATTAGCTTTGGCGCACCCTATGAAATCTCCGTAACCAGGTATCACCGGGAAGATCAATGGTATTGTTTCCATTGATCTTCCAGCCATTAACCAACTGCTATGAAAACGTTTATTCAAACTAGTATCCTTGTCTTCCTGATCGTTTGCAGCTTTAAAATCCAGGCCCAAACCTTTCAATACGATTGGGCAAATGTATACGGATCCTCCAGTTCTTATCAATACACCTACAGTTATAACTGTGGCTCCTGGAGCTACCCTTCCTATTGTACCGCCTATTCTTATCGGTATGCGCAAAATGAAATAAAGTCCTCTTTTTACGATGCGTCCGGCAACATTGTTCTCGGAGGCTATTATGTTGGAGAATTTGACGCTGATCCCGGCACAGGCACCAGGCCTTTAACGGGCGACTATACTCTCTCAAGCCGTTATTCCTGGTTTGGGAGTTATGACAATTCGGGCAACCTTTTATGGGTCAATTCCATTACAGGTACCTATGCAGATCTGATTAAGATCGGGAAAGACGGTTCCGGGAATATTTATGTGGCATTCAATTATTATGGAACCATTGACGCCGATCCCTCGGCTTCAGTAGCCAGCTTTTCCAGCAATGCCGGTTCCAATGACATGTTTATTGGCAAATATTCCTCTTCCGGAAGCCTGTTATGGGGTAGGTCGATAGGCGGCACCAACACAGAACAAATTCAAAACGCTGCTATAGACGCAAATGGTAATATCTATTTACACGGTTATTATTACGCTTCTTTTGATGCAGACGCAGGCGCAGGATCTGCCATGTTGCCGGCACCCGGCGGTGGCCGGGATGTTTTTGCCATTAAATACCTGGCTAATGGAAATTTTGCTTGGGGTAATGTAATTTCAGGTGCTAATTATAATGAAAATCCAACCTCAATAGCGGTGAACGCCTCGGGCGAAGTTTACCTGGGTGGGTTTTTTTCCGGAACAATTGATGCCGACCCCGGTCCTGCACTTGCCGGCCTTACTTCCTCAGCAAATAATGGCTACATTATTAAGCTGGACGCAGCAGGTAATTACAGTTGGTCAAAACACCTGGCTAGTAGTTCCAGCAGTATATTGTATAACCTGAATGTAGACAGATCCGGGAACCTTGTTACCACCGGGAATTTTAATACATCCGTAGACCTCGATCCTTTAACTACAGCAGGCCAGCTAAATACTACCGGTGCCTGGATTTGTAAATACGATGGGAACGGAAACTACCTCTGGGCTAACCGCGTTGACCCCGTAGATGGATTGGGCGCCATTGAGTTTGATTCACAGGATAAGATATATATGACCTGGCGGGTATCAGCAGCCGGTTTTGATGCCGATCCGGGCCCGGTCACCGTTTCCCTGCCTGGTTATGGCCAGGGCGATATTGTTTTCGCTGTCTATAACAGCAGTGGCTCGTACCAGACTGCATTTCGGATAGGCTCAACAGATTATGATACACCACACACACTATCAGTTTTCAACGATTCGAAGGTTTTTATAGGGGGAGCCAAAGTTTACAATTCAAACCTTGATTTTGACCCCGGCCCGGGCACAACATCCAAAAACTTCCCTTCCTACAACGGCAACAACGGCATAGCCGTACAATATAGCCTTTCAGTGTTGCCGGCAATTATTACCACGCAACCTGCTCCCAAAACTATTTGTGAAGGATCCAACGAAACCTTCTCCGTAGCCGCAACAGGCACCAATTTGGCCTACCAATGGCAGGTGGATAATGGCACAGGATTCAGTGATATTTCCGACAATTCAAACTACAGCGGTTCAACCACGCCAACGCTATCGGTGAATGCAGCGGCAATAAGTTTTAATGGTTATAACTACCGTTGTGCCGTAACCCCGGCAGGAGGTTCGGCAACCTTTTCTAATGCGGCAGCATTAACCGTTAACCCGGCACCGGCCATCAACGCTATTGCCAATAAAACCTATTGTAATGCAGCAACAGCAGAAGCTGTCAGCTTCGTTTCTCCTGTAAGCGGAGCTACCATTAGCTGGACCTCCACAACAGATATTGGTTTTGGCACAACAGGCAGCGGTAACATCGCTTCCTACACAGCCACCAACAACGGCAACACACCGCTAACCGCTACCATCAAGGCCAGGGCCACTGCCAACGGTTGCCAGGGTCCGGAACAAACCTTCACCATCACCGTTAACCCAACACCGGCCGTTAACGCTAATAAACCAAGCCAATCGGTTTGTGCCGGGAGCATGATTTCGCCAATCGAATTTTCTGGCCCGGTTGCAGGAACCGTTTTTAGCTGGACCCGCGATCACCAATCAGATGTAACAGGTATACCTGCCAGTGGAACAGGTACCATTGCTGGCATACCTACGCATAATAGTACTACCACTCAAACAGTTACATTTACCATAACACCGGTTGTTGGCGGCTGTGCCGGCCAGCCGATTGAAGTAAAATTGCTTATTGACCCGCTAACAGTCATTACCCAACAACCCGCGGCGCAAAATCAATACGTAGGAGAAAATGCATCCTTTACGGTAACAGCCACCGGCAAAAATCAGCTTAGCTATCAATGGCAGGTCAATACAACCACAGGGTGGACCAACCTTTCAAATGGAGACCACTACTCCGGTGTAACAAATGCAACCCTGTGGGTTAACAACCTCTCATACAATCTCAACGGCAGTCTTTACAGGTGTATTGTAACCGGCGGCTGCACGGGTCAAACCTCGGGCGCAGCGCTGTTAACCGTAAATAAACGACCCGCTGTTCTTAACTACGCCGGCGATTTGGTAAAACAATACTCCGATCTTGTTAGTTTGAAAGCCATCCTGTCCGACCAGGTTTCCGGCCTGGCTCTGCAGGGTAAAACCATATCTTTCACCATTGGAAACCAAACCATTAACGCCCAAACAAATGCTGACGGAGAAGCCTTAGCAACTATAACACTTCAGCAGGATCCCGAACCCTCCTATACCGTGTCCGCAACGCTGCTGGAAGATGACAGCTTTACAGCTGCCAACAGTACAAAACCATTTGACATTGAGAAAGAACA
>DASTMJ010000095.1:0-10990 GCA_035714205.1 Flavisolibacter sp.
AAAGTCTTTATGATAAGGTTGAAATTACCGTAATGCAGATTTTTCCTGATGCCTATTGGAAAGTTGCCGTGAAAGTAAAGACTGGTGATATTAAGACGACGTTAGCGCATATACATGCTGTATGGAGTAAATTCTCACCTGATTACCCACTGGAATACAAATTCCTTGATGAAAATTTTACAGCTATGTATAAATCTGAAGACAAACTAAAAGTACTTCTCTGGATTTTTACCGGCGTGGCCATTTTTGTAGGATGCCTGGGATTGTTTGGTCTTGCTGCTTATGCCGCACAAAGAAGGATCAAGGAAATTGGCATAAGAAAAGTTTTAGGTGCAAGTGTAAAAGGAATAGTCTTCCTGATGTCGAAAGATTTTATAAAGCTGGTGATCATTGCTTTGTTGATAGCATCGCCTATTGCCTGGTATGTTATGAACGACTGGCTGAAAGACTTTGCTTACAGAACATCGGTAGCGTGGTGGGTTTTTGGTGTTGCAGGTTTATCAGCCATAGTTATCGCCTTAATTACCGTTAGTTTTCAATCTGTAAAAGCAGCGCTTGCCAACCCCGTTAAAAACCTGAGGACCGAATAAAAAGTTAAACATTCAGTTATGTTTTCAAGCTCATTAAAGATCATTTTCAGAACGCTTCTACGCAAGAAGGGATATAGCTTTATCAATATTACCGGCCTGGCTATTGGTCTTGCCAGCTGCGCATTGATTGGATTGTACATTTTTGATGAATGGCGTGTAGACCGTTTTCACAAAAATGGTGACAGGTTGTTCAGGGTAACCACAGACGTAATAACGGCAAAAGGTGATGACCGTGCTATCAACAGTGTGGGCCGTCCTCTTGCACAAACCATTAAAAAAGAGGTGCCTGAAGTGGAGCATGTAATTCCCATGCGCCGGTACCAGGCTCCTATAAAACATAACGGGCAACAGTTTTATGAGAAAATATTTTATGCCGGGGAACAATACCCTTCTGCATTCTCGTTACCGTTAATTGAAGGACAGGCCGCTACTGTGTTGCAACAACCGTATACGGCCATAATAAAAAACAGTATTGCCAGGAAATATTTTGGCAATGGTTCAGCCATCGGCAAAATCATTACCATCAGGGATTCTGTTCCAATTACCGTATCGGGTGTGGTTGATGATCATTATAAATCGCATGTGGAGTTTGACGTGTTGCTTTCCTGGCCAACTTATGCGGCTTTGGGGGGCACTTCAACCGAATGGTTTACCTGGGATGAAAGCTGCTTTGTTTTGTTGCACCCTAATGCCAATGTTGAACAGGCACAAAAAAAGATCTCGTCCATCTCTATGCGATACAATGGCGATGAATATAAAAATGCGGGGTACAATGTTGGGCATAGCTTAAAACCGGTACCTGATATTTATTTATATGATGAACAAAATGGTGTCAGCAGGGCCGAAAAGGTTTATATACTGGGAGGCATCGGCATCTTTATTCTTTTGCTGGCCTGTATCAATTTTGTAAATCTTTCTACAGCCCGGCAGGCTGAAAGAGCCAAAGAAGTTGGTGTACGCAAAACCATTGGTGCCGGGTACAGTAGTCTTATCGGTCATTTCATTACAGAATCTATCGTATTGGTTTTTTTAAGTGGTTTGATTGCAGCCGGTATTGTGATACTTATGTTACCCTACGTTAATCATCTGACTGAAAAAAACATTTCTGCAGGTTTGCTTCTTCATCCTTATACAATAGGACTATCGGTTTTCTTTTTATTGCTTACTGGTTTGTTATCTGGCTGGTACCCGGCTTTATTGCTGGCAAGATTCCGGCCTGTTGATACATTAAAAACCCAGGTTGTTGCAAGTGGCGGCAACTCAATCAGGAAAGTTTTAGTGGTATTCCAGTTCAGCATTTCCCTGCTGCTGATCATCAGTACAATCGTTGCCTCTAAACAATTAAAACATATGCAGCAGCAGGAACTCGGTTTTAATTCTTCACAACTAATGGTAGTTGACCTTCGTAAAACTCCCAGGGCCGAGTTTATTGAAAACTATGCTTCCATAAAAAATGAACTTTCCTCATTGGCATCTGTACAGTCGGTTACCGGAACTGCAGCTTTGCCCGGCCGTTCCGGCTGGGATGGGCAACTGGTGTGGGCAGCAGGGCGGCCCGCTGAAGACGCTGTTACGCTGGAGGTTATACCAGTAGATCATGATTATGTAAAAACCTTAGGTTTAAAGATCATTAGCGGCAGGGATTATTCCAGGCAGTTTTCTACTGACGAGACCCAGGGAATGCTGTTGAATGAAGCAGCCTGTAAATTACTTGGATGGAATGCAGAAGAAGCCGTGGGAAAACGTATCAGTACCAGTGGTGCCGACAGCGGAATTGTGATTGGTGTATTATCAGATTACCACCAGCACGGTTTGCAACAAAACATTAAGGCCATTGCAACTTTTATGGCTCCATATGCTTATGGTTATTTGGGAGTCAAATTCAAAAATGTAAATCTTAGCCAGGCTGTTAAACAGGTAGAATCTTACTGGGCTAAACGATTTCCAGGTTATCCATTTGAGTACACGTTTCTTGACGAGGATTTTCAACAACAATATAAGGCAGAACAACGAATGGCCGTCCTGTTCAAAGTATTTTCCGGTATAGCCATCCTTATTGCCTGCCTGGGCTTGTTTGGACTGGCAACTTTCACGGCGGAAAAAAGAAAAAAAGAAGTAGGCATACGCAAGGTGTTGGGTGCCTCTGTCAATAGTATTGTTCTGCTTTTATCCAAAGAATTTTTGGTCCTTGTTGGTGTTGCATTATTGATCGCGTCACCTGTTGCCTGGTATTTTATGAATGGATGGTTGCAGGATTTTGCCTACAGAATCTCAATACCTGTTTGGGTGTTTTTTGTTGCAGGTATTTTGGCCATAACCATAGCCCTGATTACGGTAAGCTTCCAGGCACTGAAAGCGGCCTTGTCTAACCCTGTTAAAAATTTACGAACCGAATAATCGAAACCATATGTACAAAAGTTATTTGAAACTGGCCTGGAGAAATATCTTAAAAAACAAAGGTTTTTCCTTTACCAATATTTCGGGTCTTACTATTGGAATGACCTGCACCCTCCTGATATTATTATGGGTACATGATGAACTGAGCTGGGACAAATTTCATCCCAACCATAAAACTGTTTACAGTGTACGAGTGAACAGGGATTTTAACGGTGAAATCACAACCGACAGGGCCGTACCTTTCCCACTTGCTGAAGCCTTGCAGATCAACTTCCCTGAAGTAAAACACAGTACCGTCGATAACTTTGGTAGAGATATTGTGCTAAAGTACAATGAAACCATTATCAAGCGCAGGGGATTAACCGTAACCAATGGGTTTACCAAGGTTTTTCAATGGAAGTTTGTCAAAGGCTCGGCGGCCACCGCCTTTCAAAGTCCTGAAAATGTTTTGATCAGCCAGTCAACTGCCAAAGCATTGTTTGGTGATGAAGATCCCATTGGGAAAATTATCCGTACCGATAACAATACGGATAGAAAGGTAAGTGCCGTTGTAGAAGATGTACCTGCCAACTCCTCTATAGGGTTTGATGTATTAACTGCATTTAATCCTACCAGTGATTTTTATAAAAGGGCCAGTGGCGACTGGGTGAATTCTTATAATGAAATCTTTGTTGAGGTACAGCCAGGCACCAATATAGCTGCCCTTAATCAAAAAATTACAGATTATGTAAAAAAAATGCAGCCAGATCAAAGGGCTGAATACTTTTTGCACTCTATGGATAAATGGAGGTTGTACAGCGATTTTGAAGACGGGGTGAATGTTGGAGGTATGATATCTTATGTAAAACTTTTTACCATTATAGCCATTATCATTCTTTTGATTGCCTGTGTCAATTTCATGAACCTGTCCACTGCCAAATCTGAAAAAAGGGCCAAAGAAGTTGGTATCCGTAAAACATTGGGATCGGAACGCAAACAACTGGTACTGCAATTTTACAGTGAGTCGATGATCTTTGCGCTGGTTGCCTTTGTATTGTCGGTTGCGGCAGTGTACCTGTTATTGCCAGCTTTTAACAGCCTTGTAAATAAAGAGCTTTCGCTGAATGTATTAAGCCCGTTATTCTGGCTGGCAGCGTTTATCATGATCTTTCTTACAGGTTTTGTGGCCGGGAGTTATCCTGCCTTATACCTTTCCTCTTTCAACCCTATTAAAGTTTTAAAGGGCACGTTCCTGGCTGGTAAAAACGCAGCCCTTCCCAGAAAGATTTTGGTCATCCTGCAATTTGGGATTTCTGTTTTGCTGATATCATCCACAATCCTGGTTTATAAACAAATTCAACATGTAAAGAACCGTGATCTTGGTTATAACCCGGATAATTTAATATCGATCCCTTCTTCAGCCGATGCCAATCGTAACGCAGAAGTTATACGGAACGAATTGTTGCAAACCAACCTGGTAGAGGCGGTCACACGTACCTCTTCTCCTATAACGGATATATGGAATTACACACCTTCACCAGATTGGAAAGGCAAACCCCAGGATATGGAACTGGTGATGTCGGCGATGCGTAGTGATGTGGGCTTCGCTAAAACAGTGGGCACAAAAATTATTGCAGGCCGCGACTTTTTAAATACACCAGGTGATTCATCTGTTATGCTATTAAATAAAGCAGCCGTAGAAGCCATGCAGTTAAAAGATCCTGTTGGTATGGAAATGAGATATGGCCCGGATAACAGCAAGTTTACGGTGGTGGGAGTTACCGATAATCTTGTGATGACATCACCTTATGCGCCTGTAAGCCCAATGATGATCTTACTGGAAAAAAGGTATGGTGGATTCTTCCTGCTGCGTTTGAAAAATGGTGTCAAACCGCAATCAGCTCTTACTAAAATAGAAACGGTTTTCAAAAAATACAATCCTGAGAACCCGTTTGACTACAGTTTTGTGGATGAACAGTTTAATCAAAAATTTGTGACTGAAGACCTTATTGGCCGGCTGACAAATGTTTTTTCGGGGCTTGCTATTTTTATCTGTTGTCTTGGACTGGCAGGGTTAACCTCTTTTACTATTGAAAAGCGCTTTAAGGAAATTGGCATCCGCAAAGTATTAGGCGCATCCGTGCAACAACTACTTTACCTGATCTCAAAGGAGTTTTTATTCCTTGTATTATTAGCGGCACTTATCAGTATACCCGTCACCTGGTGGTTATTAAATAACTGGTTGCAGAATTACGAGTACCGGATCGATATCAGCATCTGGATGTTTATTGGCAGTTGTGGTGCTGTATTATTATTAACACTAGTGGTAGTTTGGCTTAATGCCCTGCGGGCAGCCCTGGCTAATCCTGCAAAAAGTTTACGCACCGAATAAAAACTGATCATGAACAAAACATTATAAACGCAAATTCTTTTTTTATGTTCAGAAATTATTTAAAGGTTGCCATAAGAAACCTCTGGAAATACAAAACCTTTTCTATTATTAATATAGTAGGATTGGCCATTGGATTGTGTTGTTTTCTTTTGATTTCCATTTATGTTCTGGACGAATTAAGCTATGACCGTTTTAATGAAAAAGCCACTCGCACTTACCGCATCAATTCAGACATACTCTTTGGCGGTAATAACCTGCGCCTGCCGGTAACATCGGATATGATGGGTGAGACCCTGAAAAAAGATTATCCGCAGGTAGAACAATACACCCGTATCTATGCAAGTAACGGCAGCAAACTTGTAAAAAAAGGAAGTGAATACATTAACGAACAGCACGTAGCCCATGCCGATTCTACTTTTTTCGATGTATTTACATTCCCGGCCATTTACGGCGATACCAAAACAGCACTAAACGAGCCTAATACGGTGGTTCTAACAGAAAAAGCTGCCAGAAAATATTTTGGTACTACCGATGTAGTTGGAAAATCGGTTGAGACCAATGAAAATAATGGAACGGCCTATAAAATAACTGCTGTGATCAGGGACATACCGCAGGCTTCTCATTTTAAGCCGGATTTTATTTTCTCTATGAAAAATGTGAACTACCAGTGGGGCCAGTATCTCAGTCATAATTTTCATACCTACATAGTATTTAAAGAAGGAACAGATGCAAAAGCGTTTGAAAAAAATTTCAAACAATATTTGGATAATTATGTGGTTCCACAAGCCAAACAGTTCATGCAAATCAATAGCATGGAAGAATTTGAAAAGTCTGGTAACAAACTGGAATACTCTCTTATTCCACTTACCAAAATTCATCTTTATTCTGACCGTCCTTTTGAGTTGTCTCCACTGGGCAATATCCAGTATGTATATATATTTTCTGCAGTTGCACTTTTTATCCTGTTGATTGCCTGTATCAATTTTATGAATCTTACCACGGCCCGTTCGGCTAACCGTGCCAAAGAAGTTGGGATACGTAAAGTGTTGGGGACAGAAAAAAAGAATCTTATTACACAGTTCCTAACCGAATCAACCCTGATGGTTGTGTTCTCTATGCTTATTGCGCTTGTCATTACATATTTCGTGTTGCCCCTTTTTAATGATGTGTCTAACAAGACCATGAGCATGAACTCATTGTTTTCTCCATTGATTCTGCCTTTATTGATAGCCTTGCCGTTTCTTGTAGGATTAATGGCCGGTAGTTACCCTGCATTTTTTCTTTCTGCCTTTAAGCCAATAGAGGTATTAAAGGGGAAATTGAAGATGGGGGGCACCCGTGGTGGTTTGCGAAGCGCTTTGGTGGTTTTCCAGTTTGCCACTTCGATAATATTAATTATAGGAACAATTGTTATTTACCGCCAGCTTCATTATATACAAAACAAAAACCTGGGATTTAATAAAGACCAGGTATTGGTAATTGATGATACCTATGTGTTGGGTAACAATATTGATGCTTTTAAAAATGATGTATTGCAAATGCCCGGTGTTGTTTCAGGAACCGTTAGTGGATTTTTACCGGTTACCAATTCATCACGTAACGACAATACGTTTTCGAAGGAGCCTCTTATGAATGCCAACAACGGGTTCAATATGCAGAACTGGACGGTAGACTATGATTACCTGCCCACAATGGGTATTGAACTATCAAAGGGCAGGAATTTTTCAAAAGAATTTGGCTCAGATTCCCTTTCTATTATTATAAACGAAAAAACCGCGCAGGTATTAGGCTTTAAAGATCCGGTAGGGAAAAACATTTACCAGTCAACAGACCCGGGAACCCCGCCCAAAGTGTTTACTATCATTGGTGTCGTAAAAAATTTCAATTACGAGTCGTTGAAGGAATCTATTGGACCTCTTGCTTTCTTTTTGGGTAAATACACAAGCATCACTTCGTTTAAAGTGCAACCCGGAAAAATGCCCGGCCTTTTAAAAAGCATAGAACAAAAATGGAAAACAATGGTACCCGGTATGCCATTTAATTACCGGTTTTTAGATGAGTCATTCAATGAAATGTACAGGGCCGAGCAACGTGTAGGTAAAATTGCCATTATTTTTTCTGTTATCGCCATACTGATTGCTTGTCTTGGTTTGTTTGGACTGGCTGCATTTATTGCAGAACAACGTACCAAAGAAATAGGCATCCGTAAGGTTTTAGGTGCCAGCGTAACAAGCCTGGTGCAATTACTTTCCAAAGACTTCATAATTCTGGTGCTGATTGCTTTTGTGCTGGCCGCACCGTTAGCCTGGTATTTTATGAACCAGTGGTTGCAGGATTTTACATACCGGGTTGATATAAGCTGGTGGGTTTTTTTGGTAGCAGTTGGTATTGCTTTTTTTATTGCACTGGCAACCATCAGTTTCCAGGCTATAAAAGCAGCTATTGCCAATCCAGTTAAAAACCTGAGAACAGAATAATTGAAAGTGGATTTTAAAGGTGAGCTTTCTTGGAGTGAGATTCATAATTGAAAACCAGAAATTATGTTGAAAAATTATTTGACCATTGCCTGGCGAAACCTGATGAAGAATAAAACATTTTCTTTCATCAATATTTTTGGCCTGGCCATTGGCTTAACCTGCTGCCTGCTTATTTCTTTATACCTGTATAACGAATTGAGTTATGATGTATATCACAAGCACGGTGACAGGGTTTACCAGTTGGGGACCACCTTCATAAGGGAAGGCCAGGAGGACGACAATTCGGCCAACACACCGGGACCCATGGCCGCAGCTATGCAAATGGAATTCCCGGAAATTGAAAATACAACCAGACTCATAAAAACCTTTGCAGATGATAAAACCCTATTACAGTATACGCCGATAAAAGGGGATGTTAGATCATTTTACGAAACACAGGGATACCTGGCTGATTCCACTTTTTTCCAGATGTTTACCTATGCATTCAGGGAGGGATCGGCTGCAAAAGCATTGGTTGAACCCAACTCACTGGTATTGTCTGAAGAAATTGCAGACAAGATATTTGGGAAGGAACCGGCACTGAACAAGATTATCCGGATCAGCAGTTCAACCAACGGTGATTATGATTTTAAGGTGACCGGTGTTTTTACGCCTCATAAACACCCAACGCATATTGATGCCCGTTTTTTTATGTCGGTAAAAGGAGGTGATGTTGAACAATTTATACGGAACCGCACAGATCTTGCTTCCAACAACATGTTCTATACTTACTTTTTATTAAAACCGGGGAGTGATGTAAAAAAGCTGGAAGCCAAGTTCCCTGCCTTTATTGATAAATATGCGGGGAAAGATCTGAAGGCAATGGGTTTTTATAAGAAACAGTTTTTGACCTCGCTCAGGGACATCCATCTTTTCTCAAGAACAACCAGTAATGTAACTCCGCCCGGCAGTGTTACTTATTTGTATATTCTTGCTTCTATTGCACTGTTTACCTTACTGATTGCCTGTATCAATTTTATGAACCTGTCTACAGCCCGTTCTTCAAAGCGGTCGGCGGAAGTTGGTGTACGCAAAGTTCTGGGTGCGGAAAGAAGTTCATTGATCAAACAATTCCTGGGAGAGTCTTTGCTGATGGCATTTATGTCGTTTTTGTTGGCCCTGTTTTTGGTACAATTACTACTCCCTTTATTTTCACAGGTATCCGGTAAAACCTTTTCTTTCTCCATACAACAATTTGCTTTGATCTTTCTCAGCTTTTTTGTGTTGGCTATGATCACCGGTTTCCTGGCGGGGAGCTATCCTGCTTTTTATTTATCATCATTCAAGCCGGTAAGGGTGTTGAAAGGAAGGTTTACCAATTCGCTTGCGGCAATTTCGTTACGCAAAGCATTGGTCATTGTTCAATTTGTAATTTCTGTGGTGCTGATCATTGCTTCGGTGGTCATCTCCAACCAAATGAACTATATGCGGTCAAAAGATCTTGGCTTTCAGAAAGAACAACAGATCGTCATACCCATGAGAAGCAGTGCAGCAAAAAACAGTTATGTTTCGCTGCGCAATGAGCTTGAAAAAAATTCATTCATTCAATCTGTAGGTGCTTCGGAATATTATCCGGGCATACTCAATCCAAGAGATATGCCTTTGTATAAAGAAGGCAAAACGATGAACGAGGCACAACGTGTATATATGAATGGAGTAGATGATAAGTTCTTGCCAACACTTGGAATTGAGCCCATCGCCGGCCGGCTATTCTCCAATCAATTTCCTGCTGACACAGGTTATCGCATGATCTTAAATAACAGAGCGGTCAGCAAAATGGGTTTTGCATCTGCACAGGATGCAATCGGTAAAAATGTTGTTATCGACTGGCAGGGAACCACGTATCGTTTTGAAGTAATAGGCGTGGTAAAAGATTTTCATTTCCAGGACCTGCATGTGCCTATTGAACCTTACGGTTTCCAGTTAAATACTGGTTCGGGTTATAATTACCTGATTGCACACGCCAAAGCCGGCCAGTTGGATCGAACATTAAAAAGCATTGAAACTACCTGGGATCGATTCAACCCTAATGAACCCTTTGAATTTAGTTTCCTGGATGATGACTTTGCCAAAAACTATGTGGCCGAAAACAGGCTTGCCTCTATTGTTAAATATTTTACCATCATAGCCATCCTTATTTCCTGTCTTGGCTTGTTTGGCCTGGCAACTTTCAGCGCTGAGCAACGTACAAAAGAAATAGGAATACGAAAAGTACTGGGTGCAACCAGTTATTCGATAGTTGGTTTGTTATCAAAAGATTTTTTAAAACTGGTAACTGTAGCTGTATTGGTGGCTTCACCCATAGCCTGGTACATTATGTATAAATGGTTGCAGGATTTTGAATACCGCGTATCTATTGGGTGGTGGATGTTTTTGGTTGCTGCCATGGTTGCGCTAGTAATTGCTTTTGTTACCATCAGTGTGCAGGCCGTTCGTGCGGCTAATACCAATCCTGTAAAAAACCTGAGAACCGAATAAAATGTTGAAAAATGACCCGCAATTATTTTAAGATAGCTTTTCGCTACCTGCAAAAAAACAAGCTCTATGCCATCGTTAACATTATTGGGTTAGCAATTGGAATAACGAGCTGCATTTTAATTGGTATTTATATTTGGCATGAATTGAGTTTCGACCGGTTTCATGCAAAGGCCGATCGCATTACGAGAACGGTATGGGAATATAATTTTGGTGACAAGACCAACCGTACTGCTTCAACCGGAACGAAGGTGGGGCCGGAATTTCAGAGGAACTTCCCGGAAGTGGAGTCTTATGTCAGAACCCTGAAATATTCAAGAGTAGTAGCCTATAAGGATCAGGCGTTTGATGAAAAGAATTTTCTGTATGCCGACCCGGCTTTCTTCTCTGTTTTCTCATTTCCGTTATTGCAGGGCGATCCCGGCAAAGTATTGGATGCACCCGATAAACTGGTAGTGACACAATCCACGGCAAAAAAGTACTTCGGCACCAATAATCCCATAGGACAAACCTTAAAAGTAGGTGTAAGCGATTTTATTGTTTCGGGTATTGTAGCGGATGTGTCGGATAATTCTCAACTGCAATTTGATTTTGTTGGATCGTTTACCTCTTTAAATGCTGCTAAAACAGAGAAGTGGAAT
>DASTMJ010000096.1:0-9517 GCA_035714205.1 Flavisolibacter sp.
ATGAGATTTTCCAGATGGCTATGCTTGAACCAAAGCTGGCTATTCTTGATGAAACCGATTCCGGGCTTGATATTGATGCCATCCGTATTGTATCCAACGGTGTAAATTCTTTGCGCAGTAAAGACAATGCGGTATTGGTGATTACACACTACCAGCGCCTGCTCGATTATATTGTACCTGATGTGGTTCATGTATTATACAATGGTCAGATTGTAAAATCGGGTCCGAAAGAACTGGCTTTGGAATTGGAAGAAAAGGGATACGATTTTATTAAAAACGAAGTAGGGACTGTACTTAACTGATAAAGATGGACACAACTAATTTTTTTAAAGAGCATTTCGACAGGCTGCAGTCCAAAGGAAGCAATGGCAGCCTTGCAGTTATCCGTCAAAATGCGTTTCATTCATTTACGGAAAAAGGAATACCTGCAGCCCGTAACGAAGAATGGAAATACACACGTATTAGCAGCATTTTCAATAAAGAATATAACTATCCGCTTTTCGTTGAAAACTTAGGAGAGCAGGAGTTGAATGAAATTCGTTTGCCTGGTCACGAAACAGCAAATGAATTATTTTTTATAAATGGAAATTTCGCTAAAGAACATTCAACCATTCGTTCATCAAATCTTGTTGTTCTGTCTTTAGAAGAAGCTTCTAAAAATGAATACAAGGAAATTGTTGCTGCCAATCTTGGCCATAGCAGTAAGTATTTGAAAGACGGTATCAATGCTTTGAACACGGCTTTTGTAAACTCGGGCATATTTCTTCATGTTAAAAAAGGAAATACTGCTGAACATCCTGTCTACATTTACCAGCTTACAGATGCCCGTTCAGTGAATATCCTGTCTCAACCTCGCATACTTGTTCACCTTGCTGAAAATGCCCGTTTGCAGGTAACGGAGATTTCCAAAACCCTTGGATCAGGTGAAAGTTTTACAAATGGCGTAATGGAAATTGCGGTGGAAAAAGATGCCAGTTTTGAATATTATAAAATTCAAAACGACGCTGCTCATACCAACCAGGTAAGCACCACGCATATTCGCCAGCTGGGAAAAAGTTATGTTCATACCGTTACCCTGTCTCTTGATGGTAATATTGTTCGTAACAACCTGAACATGGTCATGGAGGCTGAGCATAGCGAGGCACATTTATATGGATTATACTTTTTAAAAGGACAAAGTCATATCGACAACCATACCGTAGTAGATAATGTAAAACCTCATTGTTACAGTAACGAGTTTTACAAAGGTATTTTAGATGACAATGCTACCGGTGTTTTCAATGGAAAAATATTTGTGCAGCCACAGGCACAAAAAACAAATGCCTATCAATCCAATAAAAATATTCTACTTTCTGATGGTGCAACGGTAAATACTAAGCCACAGCTTGAAATTTTTGCCGATGACGTAAAATGCTCTCATGGTTGCACTATTGGAAGGCTGGATGAAGAAGGTTTGTTTTATTTAAGGTCAAGAGGAATTAGTGAAGATATGGCACGTGCCTTATTGGTTAATGCTTTTGCTGTTGATGTATTGGAAGAGATCAAACTACCTGTCATCCGCGTCTATGCAGAGCAACTTATTTCTGAACGATTAAATCTGGAAACGGCATGATCACAGCGTCTGCCATAGAACAAGGTTTTGATGTGCAGGTGATTCGCCGGCAGTTCCCAGCTTTAAACCGAGAGGTAAAAGGTAAGCCGCTGGTGTATTTTGACAATGCAGCAACAACACAAAAACCCCAGGTGGTTATTGATGCCCTGGTGAACTATTATTCTAATTACAATGCCAATATTCATCGCGGCATTCATACACTGGCGGAAGAAGCTACAGCTGCGTATGAAGGAACCAGGGATACGGTTAAAGAATTTATCAATGCACCATCAAGAGAACAAATCATATTTACAAAAGGAACTACAGAAGGTATAAACCTGGTAGCGCAAACCTGGGGAAGACAAAATATTAAAGAAGGCGATGAGATCATCATTTCCACTATGGAGCACCATAGCAATATAGTGCCATGGTATATTTTATGCCAGGAGAAAAAAGCTGTTTTAAAGATCATTCCAATTAATGACAGGGGAGAATTGTTATTGGATGAATACGAAAAATTATTAGGTCCAAAAACAAAACTGGTTTCCATTGTTCATGTGTCCAATGCCCTGGGTACCATTAACCCGGTGAAGGAAATTATTGCTTCAGCTCATAAAGCAGGTGCCGTTGTTTTAGTTGATGGAGCACAATCAAGTGTTCACCTGGATATTGATGTGCAGGACATGGATTGTGACTTTTTTGCTTTCTCTTCGCACAAAATTTATGGGCCAACAGGGGTTGGTGTTTTGTACGGTAAAACTCATTTACTGGAAAGTATGCCTGTGTACCAGGGTGGCGGTGAAATGATCAAGGAAGTAACATTTGACAACATCACCTATAATGAGCTGCCTTATAAATACGAAGCCGGAACACCTAATATAGCGGATACTATTGCTTTTAGGGCCGCACTTGAGTTTACAAAACAACTTGGCAAAGATGCTATTCGCCAACATGAAAACGAATTGCTGGTATACGCTACTGAACAATTAGAGCAAATACCAGGTTTAAAGATCATTGGGAGGGCACAAAATAAGATCAGCGTTATTTCATTTATAATTGATAAGGTACATCCGCAGGACCTTGGTATATTATTAGATAACAGGGGCATTGCGGTACGTACAGGCCATCATTGTGCACAGCCTTTGATGGATTGTTTTTGCATTCCCGGTACAACAAGAGCATCTTTTGCACTTTACAATACAAAAGAAGAAGTAGATGCTTTAGTAGCAGGCCTGGAAAAAGCCATTAAAATGTTGTTGTAAATGACTGAGCAAAAAACGATAGAAGAAGTAGAGAACGAGATTGTTGACGAGTTTGCCCTGTTTGATTCCTGGGATGAAAAATATGAATACATTATTGATCTTGGTAAAAAATTACCACCCCTGGAAAATGAATATAAAATTGATGATAACAGGGTGCGGGGCTGCCAGTCAACTGTGTATTTAACAGCGTCGTATAAAGATGATAAAATTTATTTCAAGGCCGATAGCGATGCTGTTATAGTAAAAGGGTTGATCAGTATGCTGATTCGGGTGTTATCAGGTCATACAACCGATGAAATTGTAAATGCTAAACTGGATTTTATAAATAAAATAGGTATGATGAGCCACCTGGCACAAACCCGGTCCAATGGTTTGCTGGCCATGGTAAAGCAAATGAAAAATTATGCATTGGCCTATAAACTTAAAAATGCAGGATGATGATGGATGCAGATGTTTTAAGGGAAAAAGTGATCGAATGTTTGCAAACAGTATTTGATCCGGAGATACCCGTTAATATTTATGAACTGGGATTGATTTACCGGGTTGATATTCTGCCCATTAATAATGTGCAGATCACCATGACGCTTACGGCGCCAAGTTGTCCTGCCGCGCAATCATTGCCTATAGAAGTAGATCAGAAGGTAAGACAGATTGAAGGCGTTAATGATGTTCATGTAGCAGTCACCTGGGATCCGCCATGGGACAAAAGTATGATGTCGGAAGCAGCACAACTGGAATTAGGTTTTCTATAATTTAAATAACCATCTAATAAGGAATCTAACAATCCATTCTCTTTTAAAATAGCGTATGAAAATAACGGCTCAGGAAGAATATGGTTTACGAATTTTAATTCGTGTTGCCTGTTGTAAGGATGAAACAGGCATGAGCATTCCGCAACTTAGTGAAGCTGAGGGTTTAACCATTCCTTATGTTGCCAAACTAACACGTAATCTCCGTATGGCAGGATTCATCAATAGTACACCGGGTAATAAAGGTGGATATGTATTGGCTATGCCATCAAAGGAAATCAATATCAACAAAGTTTTAAAATCACTGGGCGGCAGTTTGTTTGATACTTCATTTTGCTCCTCACATGCCGGTTCGCTAAAAATATGCACGAACTCAGTTGATTGTTCTGCACGATCTCTTTGGCAAATGGTTCAGTTCAGCATCGACCAGGTTTTGGATAAAATCAGCCTTCACGATCTGGTAAGTGCGGAAAATGGTTCTGCAAAGACACTGGTGCAGATCCTTGAACAAAATACTCAAAGGTTAATGAGCCTGAATGCCGGTTAATTCAATTCTTTTTTTGCCTTTTGCGAGAACGTCACATGCTGACTATTAGCTATTCCTCTTTTCTTGCATGGTTTCGGTATGCCAGTTCCGATAATGCAGCTTATTGTTATTCAATGTATTAATCAGGGGGATGGCATTAACCTTACCAAAGTCCTGTTTGCCGTTGATTTTACTCAGGCTTTTTGCCTTGGGGGCTGTGTAGCTTTCGGTATTCTATAACTCCAAATCACACATATGCAAACAGTTCCGGAGCTTTTACCAGCCGGTAAAACAATCTTGCCAAAAGCCGCAGTTTCTGTAATGGATGGAAATGAAGCTGCCGCTTATATTGCTTATAAAACAAGTGAAGTTTGTGCCATCTATCCCATTACCCCTTCTTCAGCAATGGGTGAATGGGCAGATGAATGGAGCAGTGATCTAAAAACAAATATTTACGGTGAAGTGCCAAAGATCATCGAAATGCAAAGCGAAGCAGGTGCTGCCGGCGCCATACACGGAGCCTTGCAGGGCGGTGCTCTTGCGTCAACATTCACCTGCTCACAGGGGTTGTTACTCATGATCCCGAATATGTATAAAATTGCCGGCGAATTAACACCAACTGTCTTCCATATTGCTGCCCGGGCCCTGGCAACACATGCCTTATCCATATTTGGAGATCATAGCGATGTAATGGCTGTACGCTCTACAGGCTTTGCCATGTTGTTTGGCAATAACCCACAACAGGCTCATGATATGGCCATGATCGCAACCGCCGCTTCATTAAGATCAAGCATTCCCTTCCTGAATATTTTTGACGGCTTCCGTACATCGCATGAGTTGAATGAGGTGGAAGTGCTAACAGATGAGATCATCAGGCAAATGATTCGTGAAGAAGATGTGATCCGTCACCGCAACCGTTCATTAAATCCTGCCAATCCATTTGTAAGGGGTACTGCACAAAACCCTGATGTTTTTTTCCAGAGCAGGGAGGCTGCCAACCAGTATCATTGGAATGTGCCCGGTTTGCTGGAAGAAAGCATGGAACAGTTTGCTGCGCTCACTGGCCGGCACTATAAATTATTTGAATATCATGGCCACCCGCAGGCAGAACGTGTTATTATCATTATGGGTTCCGGAGCAGGGGCAGTAGAAGAAACGGTGGATCACCTGAACACCATGGGTGAGAAAGTAGGCTATATCAATGTTCACCTTTACCGTCCGTTCTCAGTAAAACATCTTTTGCAGGCATTGCCGGTTAGCGTTAAACAAATTGCAGTAATGGACCGTTGTAAGGAAACCGGGGCCATTGGCGAACCATTGTTCATGGATATTGTAAATGCTATGCATGCAGCATGGGAATACGAGATGCCGCTGATCATTGGGGGCAGGTACGGTCTTGCATCCAAAGAATTTAATCCGGCAATGGTAAAAGCAGTTTTTGAAGAACTGGCAAAAAAACATCCAAAGAAAAGTTTTACGGTTGGTATTGATGATGATATAACTTTTACCAGTCTTTCTTACGATAAAAATTTTTCACTGGAAGACCAGCATCTTTTCCGCGGCCTGTTCTTTGGTCTTGGTGCCGATGGTACCGTAAGTGCCAATAAAAATACTATCAAGATCATTGGCGAGGTAACTGACAATCATGTGCAGGGCTATTTTGTTTACGATTCAAAAAAATCAGGATCGTTAACTACTTCACATTTGCGGTTTAGCGAAAAACCAATTCAATCCACTTACCTGATCAATTCTGCCAATTTTGTTGCCTGCCATCATTTTAATTATCTGCAGAAATATGATATTCTGAAGGATGCTGAAAACGGCGCTACCTTTTTATTGAATGCTCCCTATCCAACAGAAGAAGTATGGGATCATCTGCCTAAAAAAATACAGGACGAGATCATGCACAAACAACTGAAGTTTTATGTGATCAACGCATCAAAAGTGGCCAGGGAAACCGGTATGGGTTCCCGTATTAATTCCATTTTGCAAACCTGTTTTTTTGCCATTTCCAATGTATTGTCAAAAGAAGAAGCTATAGAATATATTAAAAAAGGAATCCGCAAATCTTATGGCCGTAAAGGCGAGACGGTAGTTCAAAAGAATTTTGAAGCCGTAGATAAAACCTTATCCAACCTTTGTGAAATTGATTATTCAGATTTTATTGTTGGCAATAAGGAAATAGAATCCATATCATTAAAAGATGCGCCGGAGTTTGTGCACCAGGTACTTTCAAAAGTTATTGCAGGTGAAGGTGATGAATTGCCGGTTAGTGCATTTCCCGTTGATGGCACCTATCCTTCCGGTACAACCCGTTTTGAAAAAAGAAATATTGCCGAACAGGTTCCTGTATGGGATCCACAGTTATGCTCACAATGCGGTAAATGTTTTTTTGTTTGCCCGCATGCTGCTATCCGTCCAAAAGTTTATAGCAATGAGTTATTAAAAGGTGCACCGGATTTCTTTAAACATACAGCACCTATTGGAAAGGAATTCTTTAAAGACCAGGAATCTTACACCTTGCAGGTTTCAGTTGAAGATTGTACCGGTTGCAACCTTTGTTATGAAGTATGCCCTGTTGAAAGCAAGACTGAACCCGGTCATAAAGCCATCAACATGCACGAGGTATTACCATTGAAAGAAACAGAAAAACAAAACTGGGATTACTTCCTTTCCCTGCCTGATATCGATCGTACAAGGGTGAACCGCAATACCGTAAAAGGTTCACAATTATTAGAACCTTTATTCGAATTTTCAGGTGCCTGCAGTGGCTGTGGCGAAACTCCCTATTTAAAATTGCTCACCCAGTTATTTGGTGATAGAATGATGGTGGCCAATGCTACAGGCTGTTCATCCATTTTTGGCGGTAACCTACCTACAACACCGTGGTCAAAAAATAACGAAGGTTGCGGACCTGCCTGGGCAAATTCTTTATTTGAAGACAATGCAGAATTTGGACTGGGAATTAAGCTTGCATCAGATCAAAAAAGAGAATATGCTTTTTCACTTTTAAAATCTCTTCGTGAAGAAATTGGTGCTGAGCTTTCAGATTCTATTTTAAACAATGTTGAGACAGACGAAGCCGAAATCATCCAGCAACGCAAAAATGTGAACGAATTAAAACGCAGGTTAAGGCAAATGGATGGCGAAACCGTAAAACGTTTGTTGCCCATAGCTGATTTTCTTGAGAAAAAATCTATGTGGATTGTTGGTGGTGATGGCTGGGCCTACGATATTGGTTTCAGCGGGTTGGATCATGTTTTATCAACAGGTGAAAACATCAACATACTTGTTTTAGATACCGAAGTATATTCCAATACGGGTGGCCAAAAATCCAAATCAACACCAGTGGGTGCCAGCGCCAAGTTCTCCATCAAAGGAAAAACCACTGGTAAAAAAGATCTTGCTATGCAGGCTATTGCACACGGTACCGCGTTTGTGGCTGAAATAGCGATGGGTGCTAACGATGTACATGCTTTAAAAACAATTCTTGAAGCCGAAGCTTATCCGGGTCCTTCTATTGTTATTGCGTACAGTCATTGCATTGCACATGGCTACGATATGTGTCATGGCCTGGATCAGCAAAGCCTTGCAGTTAAATCTGGTTACTGGCCGTTGTTCAGGTACAATCCTTTAAAAGAAAAAGGGCAACGCTTTGTAGTTGACAGCAAAGATCCAAGCGTAGGCGTCGACGAGTTTATGTATCATGAAAACAGGTTTGCCACTATTAAAAACAACATGCCTGAAAAAGGTGCTGAATTTTTAACGCTGGCGAATGATGCTATTAAACATCGTTGGGAACGCATTGAAGCATTAAAAGCTTTGTGAGTATTCAAGGGTTATAGAAAAAAAGGAACCTTTCATCGGGTTCCTTTTTATTTATGGTGATGTTAGTAGGTACTTAGCTTATCATTTTCTTTTCAGCTGATGTTGCGTCGCACTCTTGTACGTCAACAATTCTATTCAGCAAAGGTGAAAGATTTTAATACACGCCATGAAATTTTTACCGGGAAATGTAAAAAAGTTATCAACGTTATTTACAAGTTTTCAAAGTATGGTATCTCGTCATGTGCAACGGTTTCCTTTTGTTGCCAGTATGCCAGTGTAACAACATGGCCGTCTTTTGTTTTTAGTAAGCGGCCAAAAATGGCGTTCACCCAATTGAAGGTTACATCGGTTACACCAATGGTGAAAGTAGTTGGTGGCGGGGGTGGGGGAGGGAGAGCCGCTTCACTGGCCTCGGTGGTAACAACAGGTGCAGGGGCTGGTTTAGGTGGTGCACTGGGCACAACAACAACCGTAAATTTATTCCATTCCAACAGGTCCCTTAAAAAATCCACTCTTTCCTGCGAGGCATTTTTTTCTACAATGGCACATTTAACACCATTCAGCTCTTCAAATTCGTGATTCTTATTGATTGCCATTGTGAATAATTTTCAGTTTTAAATTCTGTTGATTTTATTTCAAAGGTTATATAACTCATTTTACAAACCGGTGCTTAACGAATGAATGTATTCATAGATCCAGCTAACCAGTCCTACGGCTATTACACCAATCATGCAAGCATATAAAGCCAGTCTTGGTATTAGCGGTATTGAGATCCTTTCAATTGGTTGTGCATTCTGGTCCATAAAGATGGCTTTCACAATCCGCAGGTAATAATAAAAAGAAACAACCATGTTAAGCGCCGCAATGCTAATGAGTAAATAATTTCCTTTTCCGGCACCTGCTATCAGCAAAAAGAATTTACCAAAAAAGCCTGCTGTAGGCGGCACCCCGGCCAAAGAAAATAAAGCAATCGTTAGCACCCAGGAAAGTACCGGGTTGGTTTTGTAAAAACCTTTATAATCAGAAATATTTTCCTTGCCCGTAACTGCGCTTACCAATGAAACGACGCCAAAAGCTGCAAGGTTGGAAAAGACATAGATCAAAACAAAATAGACAACAGAAGCTGTTCCGAGTTGTGAACTTCCGCTTATACCCACCAAAATAAAACCTACCTGCGCTATTGATGAAAAAGCAAGAAAACGTTTGAAATTATCCTGCCGTATCGCAAATAGATTTCCAATGATAATGGTGAGAAGGGAAATGATAAATAACATATTGTACCATGCCGCTGCCATTGGTTTGAATACAGTATATAAAACAGATACAAAGACAAACAACACGGCACCTTTTGATACAACGGAAAGAAAAGACGTGACGGCTACAGGCGCACCTTCATAAACATCTGCCGTCCATAAGTGGAAGGGAACAGCGGAAATTTTAAAAGCAAAACCAGCAAGCAATAAAATAAAAGCAAATACCTGCAACGGGTTTCCATTTAAATATTGCGGTAATTCTGAAAAAGTTAATGTTCCGGTCGTTCCATAGATCATGGAGATGCCAA